>DAOUDX010000125.1:0-5034 GCA_034430835.1 Anaerolineae bacterium | reverse complement strand
GCGCGTCGGCAGAAACCAAACCGACTGGACCGTGGCGTCCACCTCCCAATCGTCCCTGGCGGCGTATGCGCTTCGGCCGGGCTCGCTTCAAGCCACGTCCCGGACACCCCGACCCGAAAACTTGAACCGCACCAAAGCCACAAATAGAAACCACCCGACCCGTCAAGGTGTCGGGCGGTTCGTGATCGGGCAGGCTCGTTGATCTCGCTCCATCTTGGTGATCCAGGTGGAGCATCCGTAGACAGATCATGCTCCAAACTTGGCAAGCCTGCCCGCGTAGCCCATCGCCAGAGGCAGCAGATCGGCATGGTGGATGTGCCCCAGCCCACCGGCCATACAGGGCCGCTCGCCAAACTGCGTCACACCGTCGGGCCGAACATACTTTGCCCACAAGAGCACCGGCAACTCGTGCCAGCTGTGAGACTTGAGCGCCGCCGGCGTGGAGTGATCGCCCGTGACGATGACCACGTCTGGCCCCAGCGCCAGGATATCCGGCAACGCCCCATCCACATGCTCGATCACGCTCACCTTGCCGTCAAAGTCACCGTCCTCTCCCCGGCTGTCGGTCTTCTTAATGTGGAAAAAGAAAAAATCATAGTCGGCCCAGTGTTGCTTCAGCGTCTCGACCTCATCCTCAATGGTCTCGCCCGTGGGCAACACTTCCATCCCGGCCAGCTTTGCCACGCCCCGGTACATCGGGTAAGTGGCAATAGCTCCGCAGCGCAGCTTGTATACGTCCGGTATCTGGGGCAACCCCGGGTCCTTGGCGATGCCACGCAGGTTGCACCCGTTGGCCGGGTGCTCGTCGGCCAAGACCTTGCGCGCCTCAGCCAACCACTGGTTGAGCAGCTTTGCCGTGGGTGCTGCCTCAGGGCGCAGCGGCTCGACCGGCAACGGCGGCTTGCCCGTCTGCTGCGGATCGGTCTCGGTCAGCCCATCGTACAGCCCATCCCCCCGCAGCACCAGCACGAAGCGGTACTCCTTCACCGGCTCGACGAACGTCTCCACGCCCGGCAACTCGATCTTGCGCAGCTTCTCGCACAACCGAGCCCCGACCTCGGTCGGGATGCGACCCGCTCGTCGATCGGTGATCAGCCCCTGCCCATCCAGCGAGCAGAAATTGCCCCGCGCCGCGATGTCGTCAGGCTGCAGATCGAAGCCAATGCCCAGTGCTTCCAGTACCCCCCGCCCAACCTCGTACTCCAACGGGTCATAGCCAAAGAGGGACAGGTGGCCGGGCCCGCTGCCAGGGGTAATGCCAGGCGCAACAGGCGTACTCATCCCGCAGATGGAGCGCGCAGCCAGCGCGTCGAGATTGGGCGTGCGCGCCGCCTCCAGTTCCGTGGGGCCATCTGGCGTCAGGGGTAATCCCCCCACGCCGTCCATCACGAGCAAGAGGATCTTGCTCGTGCCGTCGATCGCCAACTCTCGCATCAGGTTTAGATTAGCCATGATCACTCCTAAAGTACACGAGTAGACAAGGGAAATCCCCTTGTCTACTCGTTACCCATCTACTTGTCTGCCGCTGCTACCGGATCGCCATCTCCGTCTGACGGTCGAAGATGTGCATCCGATCCATGTTGAAGATAACTCGCATCGTGTTGCCCACCCGAGCGCTCGTACGCGGATCGAAGCGACCTAGGATCGGAGGAGTGTGCTCCGTCACCAGGTACACGATGATCTCGTTACCCATCAACTCGGTCACGTCAACCTTGGCCTCGATCGCCGCAGCCTCAATGCTCTGCGGTGCATAATCGGGGTCGTGGACATCCTCAGGGCGAATGCCAAAGACAACATCCTTGCCCAGGTGCGGACGGCAGACGCCGGTCCTGCTGTGAGGGATATTCAGAACAAAGTCCTTGCAGTCCGCAGCCACTCTACCATCCCGTTCCATTAACTTGGCTTCGATAAAGTTCATCGCCGGACTACCGATGAACCCTGCGACGAAAATATTGGCTGGCGTATCATACAGTACCTGAGGGCTATCGACTTGCTGCAAGATACCCTGATTCATCACTGCAATGCGAGAGCCCATTGTCATCGCCTCTGTCTGGTCGTGCGTGACGTAGACGAAGGTTGTTCCCAATCGCTGGTGGATCTTGCTGATCTCGGCGCGTGCACTCACCCGCAGTTTGGCGTCCAGGTTAGAGAGAGGCTCGTCCATTAGGAACACCAGCGGCTCACGCACGATGGCGCGCCCAACCGCCACACGCTGCCGTTGGCCACCTGAAAGCTGCTTGGGCTTGCGATCAAGCAAATCCTCGATGTGCAACATCTTGGCTGCCTCGTGCACGCGGCGCTCAATATCCGGCTTGGGGGTCTTGCGCAGCTTGAGGCCGAAGGCCATGTTATCATAGACCGACATGTGAGGGTACAGCGCGTAGGATTGGAAAACCATCGCAATGTCCCTATCCTTGGGCGGCACATCGTTGACCAGCCGGTCACCAATGTAGATGTTGCCCTCGGAAGCCTCCTCCAGGCCAGCGAGCAACCGAAGGGACGTTGTCTTACCGCAACCTGAAGGGCCGACGAAGACCAGGAACTCTTTATCAGGAACCTGAATGTCGAGATCGTTGACTGCCACAACGTCCCCGAATGTCTTTGTCACATGCTCATACGTTACATTTGCCATTTGACTTTGCTCCTTTCATTGTGATTGGTAACACCCACGGATAGCCTCCGATTTCGACCTTTGCACATTATGCCAAAACGACCTGCACACCTGCTTCGCTCAAGTCCCACAGAAAAGCTGAAGGAGCTTCCCGCGCCGTTACGACGATGTCGGCCTCTGAAACCGGCGCAATGTACGCCGCCGCCACCCGTCCAACGCGCTCGACCGGCACCAGGGCGATCACCTCGGAACCGATCTCGAGCAGCATCTGCGCGATCTCCGCCTGCGGCAGGTCATCGTCCGTCAAGCCTCCGACGGCACTGATGCCGTCCAACTCCAGGATCGCGCGCTCGGCCCGCAGGCTGGAAAGCGCCACCCTGGTCAGCTGCCCCACCAACCCCGCATCATCTCCCTCGACCTGGCCGCCCGTCACGATCAGCGTGTGCGATGTGTTGGTAGCGACCCAATGGGCCACGTCGAGACCGTTGGTGACGATGGTCAGGTGCGAGTGCGAACTCAAGGAGCGCGCCACTTCTAGCACGAGCCGGCCGGGCCCCAGGAAGACGGTCTCCCCATCGGCGATCATACCAGCTGCGGCCCGGCCGATGCGCGCTTCCTGCGTCGCGGCCAGGACACCGCCCTTGGCTGGTGCACCCTCCCTGACGGTCACCGCCCCGCCGTGCACACGGCAGAGCTCTCCACGCGCCTCCAATGTTTGTAAATCCCGCCGGATGGTCGAGGTGTCCACCCCGAAGCGGGCTGCCAACTCGGCCGCGCGCACAGCCCCTCTCTGCGCCACCATGTCGACGATGGCAGCACGTCTCTCGGCTGTCAGAGCAGGCAACACTTGGCCATCCACAGCGTCATTCTACCACGTCACACACGTTTTGTCAACAACAATCGCGCAATATAGAGTAATCTTAAGCAAATTCGTGCACTTATGTGCAGGCCCTTCGGCCCTGTCCCCCCAGCCGGCACGAGGCATGCAAACTGCATGGGAAGCAATCCGGACGAAGCAGGCTTGATTTGCACTCACGACAGCTTGTGCTAGAATCACGGCAAGCCCAAGACGCATCCTCAGGACAGGACAGATGGACGGAAAAGACAGCCCCTTCAATCAACACATCCGCTTCAGCCAGAACCTGAGCCTGTGGCAGGCCATGGCGCGCGGCCTGGGAGTCGTGATAGCAGGTACGACCATCGCCCTCTTGGGCGAGGCCGCGAGCGAGGTCGGCCCACTCGCCCCGGCAGCCATACTGCTGGCCACACTGCTGATGATGCTCAACAGCCTGGGCTACGCCGAGCTGGCCGTAGGTACGCCGCGTCCAGGAGGCGCCTATGCGCTAGTCCAGAGCGGCACTGGGGGAAGCGGACTGGCCTTTCTCGCCGGGTGGGCACTCATCCTCTCCGGGCTCGGCTTTTGCGGTCTGCTGGCCCAAGGCACCGCGCGCCACGTCAACCTGCTCCTGGCACAGCTTGTGGGCACCCCAGTCCCTCTCGGCCTGCTGGCGACGGGCCTTCTGGCCCTGCTAATCCTGGAAAGCGGCCTGGCAGGCTGGAGGGGACGGCGACCGTCCCTCACCCTCCCCATCATCGTGCTGCTGGCAGCACTGTTGCTCTTGGCTGCCCCCAGGCTCCCCCGTATTGGCTACGCGCCAGCGTACTCCCAACCCGGCCCGGCCATAGCACTGCTGATGGCTGCCTTCCTGGGTGTGGAGATCGTCACCAGCCACCAGGGGGAGATGCGCAGGCGCACGACCAACCTGCCCCGCGCCCTGCTCCTCACCCCGGCGCTGGCTGCCATACTCGGGATAGGAGCAGCCGCAGTGGCCGGCCCCGCAGCGGCACAGGCAGTCGAGGCTCCGCTTGCTCCCCTGGGTGAGGCCATCGCCGGACCTCTCGGTCAGACAGCCACTCTGATCGTGGGAAGCATCGTGCTGGCCTTCAGCGCAGGGCGGGTCCTGAGGATGGTCGTCCGTCTGCTCTACGTGATGGGCCAGGACGGTTTCTGGCCAGCGTGGCTGCGGCAGACAGATACCCAACGCGCAGCAACCACGCGCGTCGTGCTCCTCCTCGGCCTGCTGGCCCTGCCAGCGACCTGGATTCCCATCGGGGTGTTGAGCCGGACGTGCGGGCTGCTCTACCTCGCCGTCTTGATGGCCGTCAACCTCACTCTCGTCCGGCGTCCCCAGGCGAACGCCCGTCCGGCCTTCGCGCTTCCGTTCCACCCCTGGATACCGGCGCTGACGCTGGCCGTCGATGTGCTCGTGATTCCGCTGTGGGGCTGGATTCCGCTGGCCTGTGCCGCCGGCTGCCTGGCTATCGGCGCCGCGGGTTACCTGGCATACGCACGCAGCCGCTACATCGAAGCGCAGGCAGGAGTGACCGTTTTCCGCCCTCCAGTTGAAGAGCATAGCCCTCCG
>DAOUDX010000124.1:0-15065 GCA_034430835.1 Anaerolineae bacterium | reverse complement strand
GTCATGGAGATCCGCATCTGGTGGAACGACAAGATGGTCCACTCTGTCTCGCTGCCTCTGCACGGATTCAGAGTCCACCTTTGAACTTTAAACATCGCCAAAACTGTCCACTTTTCAACTTTTCCTAACAGCCACCTGTATCCTGGAGCTTCTGCCAAGTCATGCTCGCAGGAAAAGAGCCGCAGGCTGCCCCACGGCTCCTTTTCTCGAATCCACAACAACTAGTGCGGCGGGATGCGTATGACCTGCCCGACGTAAATGCGAGATGGATCGGTGATGCCGTTGTACTGCGCCAGGTACACGTGGCTCATGTTGTAACGCAGGGCGATGCGGAACAGGTTGTCGCCGGGCTGCACCACGTAGGTGGTCCCGCCACTTGGAAGCGTCGTTGAGGTGCCCGAGGTTGGAATGGTCAATGTCTGGCCGACGCGGATGAGAGACGGGTTAGCAATGCCGTTGCGCACCGCTATTGCCTGGACTGTCGTCCCGTAACGACGTGCGATGGAGTAGAGTGTATCACCCCGCTGAACGACGTACGTGACTTCACCGCCGGCAGTGGATGATGGCGACGCCGCGGTTGGTGCAGGTGCGGCGGTTGAAACCGCCGTGGCAGGCGCAGTAGTAAGCGGGATAGGTGTCGGGAGCGTGGTTGGTAGGGGTGGTGATGCAGTAGGCGTTCCGTCTGCCGTATCCACTGCTCCTCCCGCCGCTGCTTGTGCAGTTGCCGAGTTCGCCATCGCTGTCTTCTGGATGTCGCTCGTGCTAGGCGTCGACTCACTCGTCGGCGTTTCCTTCAGGTCGGGTAGCGCTTTCACTTGCGGCCGACAACCAACGACCAGGCTTAACACGATCAACAAGCCTACTGTGCTCAGAAGCACATTGCGTTGTGTTCTTCTCATCGGAACACCTCCTTCACCAGAACCGCAACAACCAGAGCGTTGTCGCTTTACATAGTACCACAACAATCTGGCAGCGTCAAGCGCCGTGAGACCGCGTGACTGTTCAATAAATGGGGAAATAGGTTGTTGGTGGGGCGTCAGCCCTAAATAGCGCCATACATAGCATCGAAGTGGGGCGAGTTGCACCAAAAGTATGTCTTTTTGCGGCCCCAGTGGGGAATACAGAACACGTTCCCAAATTTTGAACAGACACGAGACCGCAAAACACAAGCCTGCACCAAAAGTATACACGCAACGGCAATAGATAGCAAACGGCGGATCAGTGAGCCATTTAGGGCAACTGCCCTCTGCAAAACAAAGAATAGTTGTGGGGGTGTGAAGGCGCGACGCGCCTACACACCCCCACGTTCTCTCACTCTACAGAGTGGATTGCATTTTGCGCGAGCCAAATGCAATCGCTCTAGCGAGCCATTGGCGTTGCCTTGACCTTTGCCGCTTCCTGCATTAAACTAGCCACCCTGAAGAACAAGTCGAGGTCACGAAATGGAGTTTCACCGTCGGAAAGGATCTGGCCTGCTAAAGCTCTCTGTCTTAGTCTCTTGTGTGCTGTCCTTGTTCGCTGGCTGCACGGCTGAGATGGTGCCCTTGCCCACTACCACGGCCACTTTGCCACCGACGTACACCCCCTTCCCGATCTCTACAGACACATCCGTCCCATCCCTTGCACCCACCGATACGCCCTTTCCCACAGCTACGCATACCCCCTTCCCTACCGCAACCCCCGCTCCACCCACCGCCATCTTCACTCCCATTCCCCCCACCGCTGTGCCCATCGCACCCCTACTGCCTGCCTTCACCCCTGTTCCCCCCGCGGGACGGGAGTTTGCCACGCTGGACGAGTTCTGGGCCGGAAACGCGGAGTGGACGCTCGACGAGTATGACGTGGGCCTGCCTGTGGGCGAGTCGGACACCGTCTACCGGGGTGGGACAGAGTTCTGGTCGTACCTGCACGCGAGCTTCGAGCGGGGGAGCGTGGTGGATCAATGCGGAGACCCCGCTCCCTTCCCCGGTTGCGTCACACTGTGGAAGAGCGCCGACGGCGGGCGGCACTTTACGCTTGAGAACCCCGTTTGCCTCTTTCCCTGCAAGGCCTGTCCTTGCGGTCCCGCCGACCACACCCACCAGCAGCAGTATCCACGCGTCTTCTTCGATACCGGTCGGGCCTACGCGGTCTACGAGTGGGGGGCGGGAACCTACATGCGCACATCAGACGATGGCGTCAACTGGTCGGCCGAGGCCCACGTGCCCGACACCGGGCAGTGGCACGGAACCTGCACTGAGGCGGAATCCATCGGCGAACACCCCAACATCTACGTTGAGACCGAGTTCGGCAACTGCCTGGTAGGTGCGCCGCCGGGTGTCTACGTCGAAGGCGGCTTACTCTACGTCTTCGTCGGGCTGGGGCGAGATCCAGGGCACATGGGGTGCTACGTGGGAAACAAGTACGTCGGGGCAGCGGGTCTGCGCAAGTGCGCGTCCAATCCGCTCTTTGGGGCTGAACTCGGCTACGGGCCAGCAGACGCGCTGGGGGCAGCGGCCAATCCGTACTTTGAGTTCCGCACCATTTCCTCGGCAGATGTAGTGCGAATCGGAGACCGCTATTACATGGCTTACGAGGGCGTGCGTGGCCCCAGTGATCCCACTGTTGTGGACAATCAGTTCGCGCTGGGACTTGCCCGCAGCACTGGCCCAACCATCGACGGGCCATGGGAGAAATATCCTGGCAACCCGGTGATCATGGATGTGGACAACAACTGGGGCATCGGTCACGCCGACATCGTCCTCTTCGGCCCGGCCACCTATCTTTACACAGCCACATCGCAGACGACGCGCGGGCGGTACGTCCTGGTGCGGCGATGAAGGGAGCAATGTCTGGTAAACAGTGGGGCATCGTGATAGTCCTGGCACTGGCTACAGTGGCCGTCCTTGGCTCTATGGCGGCATCGGTGATCCGATCTTTGGGCCAGTTGGCCGCACTGACGTCGCCAATCCCGACGCCGTCATCCTACTCCGCCGGGCTGCTGCCTACCTGGACGCCTATCCTCAATCCCACACCTAAATCCACCCCCACGCGAGAGCCAACCAGGACGCCTCCTCCAACCTACACCCCTCTGCCGACCTTGACACCCACTGTCACACCTACACCGCGCCCTTTCTCATCGATCCCCACCCTCACCCCCGCGACCAGTTTTGCCCCCACCGCACTCTCTGGGCAGAGGTACGCCACGCTGGCAGACTTTTGGGACGGACGGGCGGAGTGGGCCATCCAGGCCGACGACGTGGGATTGCCTGTGGGCGAGTCGGACACCATCTATATGGGAGGGGGTGAGTTCTGGTCGTATCTAAACGCCAGCTACCAGTCGGCCCACGTCGTGGATCAATGCGGCGACCCGGTTCCCTTCCCCGGCTGTGTCACGCTGTGGAAGAGCTACGATGGAGGATACCACTTTTATCTTGCAGTACCCGTGTGTCTGTTCCCCTGCAAGACCTGCCCCTGTGGCCCAGGCGACCACGTGGATCAGCAACAGTACCCGCGCGTCGTCGTCAACCAGGGCCGGTTCTACATGGTCTATGAATGGGGGGCCGGCGCCTTTGTGAGAACGTCCGACAACGGCGTCGATTGGTCGGGAGAGTCCCAGGTGACCGGGACAGGCATCTGGTATGAGGCCGACAAGCCCTGTGACAGCGAGGCAGAGACTATCGGCGATCACCCCAACGTTCACCCCGGTCTCACGTTCGACTGCCTGGCTGGTGCGCCGCCCGGCATCTACATCGAGGGGAATCAGCTCTACGTCTTTGTGGGACTGGGGCGCGCGCCGAGCCACATGGGATGCTTCGTCGGTGACAAACGCGCGCCGGTGGAAGCGATGCAGCCCTGCACAAACACCCCCCTCTTCGGTGGGGCAAGGGAGTATGGGCCGCTGGACGCCATCGGGGCCGACGCCGACGCCTATTTTGATTTCCGCACCATCTCCTCGGCTGACGTCGTGCGAGAGGGCGACTACTACTACATGGCTTACGAAGGCACGCGCGGCCCCAGTAGAAAATACACCAGGGACGACCAGTTTGCACTGGGGTTTGCCCGCAGCGTCGGCCCTGCCATCGACGGATCGTGGGAGACGTGTCCCGGCAACCCGGTGATCGCACACCAGGGAGATCACTGGGGCATTGGCCACGCCGACATCGTCGAGGTCAGCGGCATCGTCTACCTCTATACCTCCACGTCACCCACCACGCGCGGGCGGTACGTGCTGGTATACAAGTAGTTCCCACGGGGCGCGCTGTTGCCATCAACTCGCCACGCGGGTCATACGAACCGCCCCGACCGACTTCGGCCAGGGCGGTTTGGCTTGCACAAGTCGCTTGTTCGTCCTGTTCACAACCAATCGGGCTTATCGCCGCGCGGTGCGCCGCACGAGGGGCAGTCCACTCGTTCGATCTCCTCTGGTCTGTACGCCCGCCCGCAGGCGGGGCAGTGTGTCCACGCTCGCTCGATTTCGTCCCGCTGCCGCCGCGCTTCTCGTTCCCTCCGCTTCGTCTCCAGGTATGTTTCCTCCGCCGCCTTTCCCACCCGATCGATCACCTTCCAGACCTGCTTGGGCAGCGCCAGATCGTCAACGTTCTCGGCTACGTCGCCGATACCCTCGATCAGATTGCCCGCTGCGTCGAGCATGCCGGCGATGCCGCGTCTCCCCAGGAGCAAATCCTTCCCCTGCTCGACGACCTCTCCCCCAATAGACGCCCAAGCGCCCCGCACGACGTCCCTGTCGAGATCGCCCATCGTAACCGTCAGCTTGTCTGCAGCCTCTAGCAGAGTCACCGTGAGGGCGGGGAGGAACTGGCGGCTATCTGCCTGGCTGAGCAAGATGGTCACCACGGTTGAATCTCCGGTGCGGGTGACTTGCACATGGGTGTCTTCGTCGGCAAGTTCTGACTCCAGCACGTCAGCGATGATCGCGGCCTTGACGCCTTCGAAGGCTGTCGGGTTAGGGTGGGGAGCCACCGCTCCGCCGACCACACCCGCACCGATCCCCAGCCCGGTTAACACCTCTTCGGCCGGGCCGGGACCGCTGCTGGTGACAGGCTTCGGCGTGTACTCGAACCTTTTCTTCAGCCGTGCCCGCTCCTCGGCCATCCACTCTTCGAGGCTTTGTTTCCTGTCCTCGCCCGTCATTACGCTGCTCCTTGAGCGAAAGGTCACTGGTATTTTAGCACAGGTTGGGGTTTCACTCAAACAGGTTTCAGCAAGAATTACCAAGTACGTTACTGAACCGTAACGTCCCCTTAATCGACAGATACGGCCATTGCGAGTATAATGGAGGGCGGATATGTGTGAGGTGGGATGGAAGAAGACGTACACGTTCTGATCATAGACGACAGCCAGGCCATACGGGAATTCGTCCTCCAGGCCTTCGCCGACCGGGGAGGGTACACGGTGAGAGAGGCGCACAACGGCGCTGAAGGGCTCCAGATGGCCCTGGACGATCCCCCAGATCTGATCCTGCTCGACTTTGAGATGCCTCGCATGGACGGCTCTCAGGTCGTGGATGCTCTCAACGAACATCAGGTGGATGTCCCCGTTATTCTGATCACCTCTCACGGCTCCGAGGCTATCGCCGTGGACTTTTTCCGCAAAGGGGTGAAGGACTATATGAGCAAACCCTTCACCGCCGAGGAGATGTACGTTGCCGTCGAACGGGCGCTCACTGATGTCCGCCTGCGACGGGAGAAAGAGATCCTTACTCAGAACCTGGCATTGGCCAACGAGGAGTTGCACCGCAGGGTGCGCGAGCTAGACGCTCTGTACGGCGTGGGGAAATCGGTCACCTCTCTCCTTTCCAGGGAGCAGTTGCTGGAGCGGATTCTGGACGCCGTCTTCTACGTCATCGGGGCAGAGGAAGCGTCGCTGATGCTGGTAGACGAGAGTGGCCGGTTGCGGCCGGCGGTCCACCGTCAGCGAGTGCCTGGAGAGGCGCATCACACCGCACACCGTGCCGCCGAAGAATTAGCGGCCGATGCAGTCCGCAAGAGGGATGCTACCGCCAGCGGCTCGATGCTCTACGCACCGCTGAAGGTGGGAGAAAGGGTCGTTGGAGCGATTGGCCTTGGGAATCCCGTGAGCGGTCGGCCCTTTGCCAGCCACAATAGGCAGTTGCTGTTGGCACTGGCCGACTACGCGGCCATTGCCATCGAGAACGCTCGTCTCTACGAGGAAGTGCGTCAGGCAGACCAAGCCAAGTCAGAGTTCGTCTCCTTCGTCGCCCACGAACTGGGAACGCCGCTCACATCCATTCGGGGCTACACCGACGTACTACTGCGGGGTCTCTCCGATCCGCTAACCCCGCAACAGCAGCAGTTTATCAGCGTCGTCCACAGCAACGTCGAGCGCATGCAGATCCTACTCTCTGACCTGCGGGATATCTCTCGGATCGAGACCGGGCACATGAAGCTGAATACCGAGCCGACTCCTTTGACCGACGCGCTGAAAGACGCCCTGGAGGCTACCCGCGGACAGATCGAGGCCCGAGCACAAGAACTGACCCTGGAAATACCCGAGAATCTACCGAAGGTCAGCGCCGATCCAGCGCGCCTGACGCAGATCTTGATCAATCTGATCAGCAATGCCTACAAGTATACACCCGAGGGAGGGCGCATCCGCGTGCAGGCTAGCCATCAAAACGGATACGTGCGCTGTGACGTATCTGACACCGGCATCGGCATCTCTCCCGAGGATCAGGAACATCTGTTCACCAAGTTCTTCCGCTCTGAGGACCCCGCCGTACGGGAAAATCAAGGGACAGGGCTGGGATTGTGCATTGTCAAGAGTCTGGTCGAGCTCCAGGGCGGACGGATCGAGGTGGAGAGCCAGATTGGAGAAGGAACGACATTCGGGTTCACCATGCCGATAGCTGCGTGATCTCGGACTGTCGTTTTCTCGGCAAGTGACGAAAACAGTCATCTTTCTTGCTGACCTAGCCTCGTCGCTCGACCGGCAGGCGCTGTCCCATTCCCAATAGAAGGTTCAACGGGGCGCGGATCGCCATGCGGCGGTACGTCGTCTGCCCGGCGAGCAGTTGGACGAACTCTTTGAGGTAGCGCGGGTTGCGCACGGCCCAGTCAAAGCTCCCGCGCGGGTGGTTATAGAACGGCCGCGCCCAGCGTTTCCCCCACAAGAGGTTGTTGCCGATCTTCCGGTGCGTCTGCCGCGTGTAGCTGGCCGGATCGTTGGCCACCACTGCCTCCGCAGCCAGCTTGCCGCTACAGACCGCGTGGCGAATGCCCTCTCCTATCAGCGGGTCCATCAACCCCCCCGCGTCCCCCACCAGCAGCACCCGTCCACTGTGAAGCGGTTCGTGTCGCGCATAGACCGGCAGCGGGTGGCCGTGCGGCTCCACACCGTCGAGATCAATGCTCAATTGGCTCATTTCCCGCCACAAGGTCTCCTTGAGTGTGGCGCCAGAGCCTGCAAACGCACCGATGCCCACCGAGAGGTGCTCCGCTTTTGGGAAAATCCAAATGTATCCGTGCGGCGGCGTGCCGAAGATGAAGAGGGCTGTGTCTGCGTACGTTTCCAACAGGTGGTCGTTGGCAGGAGTCTCCACCTCGATGGCCACACCCATCCGTTTGCCCCGCCGGAGGCCAGCCAGCCGCGCTATGCGCGAGTTCGCCCCATCGGCGCCGATGATATACCGAGCGAGGAAAGTCTCTCCTGCGTGAGTCGTCACCTCCGCGCCGGCCCCATCCTGCCGCAGTTCCACTACCGACGCCCTGTCCCGCACATCGGCTTGGGCGTGCTGCAGGACGAGGCGATCGAACCAGTCCCGCATCACCATCACAAATGGCCGCTGCCCAGGCAGATCGGCCACCACCTCTCGCCCGTCGCGGAAGCGGAAACACACACGCCTGATCTCTCGCTCCACCACTGGCGAGAGATCGAACGGAAAGTAATCGAGAACTGTCCTGGACATTCCACCGCCACAAGCCTTGTAGCGAGGCAAGCGTTCTTTCTCCAGCACCAGCACGCGCTTCCCGGCTTCCCCCAGCCAGTAAGCGGCCGAGGCTCCTGCCGGCCCCGCGCCGACAATGATCGCATCGTAGTCTGTCGGCATGTCTCTCAGCGCGGCTGCTTCCAGAAGCAGATCATCTGCTCCGGGCGGAAGAGAACCTGCACCAGCTCCCAGCCCTCCTCGCCGACTTTATCCAGCAGACGTTCGATGGCCTGGGTCAATGGGTTCGGCCCAGTATCGAAATAGCATACCCCCTCGTCATCGCAGAACATCGCTGGGGGCACGTCCTCCACCGGTTCCGGTAGCACGCCCAGAACGTCAGCCGTTGTGTGTATCGTGATCCGATGCCGCCATCTGTCCATGTCTCCTCCTGTTCTCTGGGCTGCGAGGGTCTGACAAACCCAAGTCTTCACTACGCCACAATCGCCTCGTGCGGGCACGCCGGGATACAGACCAGGCAGCCATAGCACAGATTGCCATCGACAAAGGACGGCTCGCCCAGATCGATAGCGACGATGGCCTTGGTCTTGCACACCTTTCGCGCCGGGCACTTGCGGCAGACCTGGCACCGATCCTCGTCCACGCGCGGGATCTTGCGGAGGTGGGTGATCAGGCATGCGGCCCTGTGGCCTCGGCCAGATAGCGATCCGCCTCGATCACCGCCTTTGCACCGGCCCCGGCGGCGATGACCACCTGGCGGAAGTCGGGACTCTGCACGTCCCCGGCGGCAAAGACCCCCGGCACGCTCGTGCACTGGTGCGCATCAGTGACGATGTACCCCTGCTCGTTCATCTCGAGTTGTCCCTCGAACAGCTTGGTCCCCGGCACCAGCCCAACGTACACGAACACGCCGTCGGTCTCAATAGTGGACGTCTCGTCGGTCTTGACGTTGCGCACACGCACGCCGGTCACCGTCTCGCCACCCAAGATCTCCTCCACCACCGTATCCCACACGAACTGCATCTTTGAGTTGGCAAAGGCTCGTTCCTGCAGCGATTTGGTCGCCCGCAGTTGGTCACGGCGGTGGACAACGACGACCTCGCTGGCGAACTTGGTCAGGAACAGCCCTTCGTCGATAGCACTGTCGCCCCCGCCGACCACCACCACCCGCCTATCCCGGTAGAAGAACCCGTCGCAGGTGGCGCAGGTCGAGACGCCTCGCCCGAAAAACTCTTTTTCGCCGGGCACGCCCAGGCGGCGAGGGAAAGCACCCGTAGCGACGATCACCGCGCGGCCCCGGTAGGTCTCCAGGTGCGTCTTGACGGTAAAAGGCGACGAGGAGAAATCCACTTCCGTCACAAAGTCGTTCGCCAGCTTGGTGACAAAGTGCTCCGCCTGACTCTGGAAGCGCTGTGCCAGTTCGGCTCCAGAGATGCCCTCAGGGAACCCAGGGTAGTTCTCCACGCGATCAGTGTTGGCGATCTGCCCGCCAGCCATCGACCCGACCAGTAGTACTGCTTTGAGGGCTGCGCGCCCGGCGTAGATCGCGGCCGTCAGCCCGGCCGGCCCGCCGCCGATGATGAGCAGGTCTATGACCTGCTCCCCGCCCTGTGCGGCAGATGGCTTATCCTGTCCTGGCTGGCTCAGTTTAAAGTCGAGCATGCTAGGCTCCCTCCGATTTCGCAAGCGCCTCTTGTAGTTTCTCCACCACCACCGGCTCCGGCGCGGCTCCTTCGATGTGCGTCTTCTCGTTGATCACTGTGCGTGGCACGCCCATCACCTGGTACTTGATCGATAGGTGAGGAAACTCGGTCGCCTCTACCATGTCCGCCCGCACCATCGGACTGGCGACGGCCAACTGGTGCGCCAGCATCACTGAGTGCTGGCAGTACGGGCAGGTTGGCGTGACGAAAACCTGGAAGTGCACCGGCTCTGCGACACCTGCCAGCACGTCGAGCGTCTCGTGGCTCAATTCTGGCTTGCCCGCCGCCACCAGTTTGATGGCGTGCAGAAGCGAGGCGAACTCGTAGCCCGCTGGGATGCCGTAGAAGCGCACGCCGTAATCTTCCGCGCCGATAATAGCAGTGGCCGGGATCTTGTCAACACCCAACTCCTCGACCATCTCTTTGTCGGTGACAAAGTTGTAGATCTCCGCCGTCACCTGCTCGGAAAGCTCCGCGATCTCCTCGACCAGTTGCCGTGTCTCTTCGCAGTATTGGCACTCAAATGTCTGCGTGAACACTACCATCCGGATCGGCCCAGCCAGTTCAGCCAACTCCTGCTTGACTTGTTCTACGATCTCACTGCTTAGTAATGGCATTGTTGTCCTCCTGTGATCATGCTAGTCTGGAGAGTGCTGTTGCCAGCGCATCGGCGATCTCGTGGGGCGAACCGTCCGAGACCACGCACTGTGAAGCATAGGTTCGCACTAACGTAACGGTAGCTTGGTGGGCGGCGGAACGGACGGCGGCCAGTTGTTGCAGAATTTCGTCGCAATCGCGATCCTCCTCGATCATCCTTGCCACCCCCCGTGCCTGTCCCTCGATGCGCCGGACGCGGTTAAGCAGATCGGTTCTAGCAGACAGATCGGACAATTTCATAACTCTCCTCTGGAGGCGCACGGCCTCCTAGCGGTTGATCCCTCAGGTGCTGGTCGGTGCGCAGGAAGTGGCAGTCGATGTACTATCCGCTCCGCCAACACCAAACAGCGAGACCGCCTTGTTCACTTCGGCGCTGCCGCACTTGGGGCAGGTGGGCATGATTTGCTGGGTGAACGAGCGCACAAGCTTTTCGAACTTTTCACCGCATTCTGTACAATGATACTCATACACAGGCATTTTGTCTACACCTCGTTATACAATACTGGGGTACAGTATATCACAAGCTAACGGTTTGTCAAGTTGACAAGGCTATGGTATAATGTATATTGATTCATCATACACTACAATACACGCGATGCCCAACGGATTCAGCATTCGACATTTTATCTTAGGGCTGCTGGCTCGACAGCCGATGTCTGGCTACGACATCAAGCGTTTTCTAAGACCTGAGTTGGCTGATCGACAGTCCTAGCTTCGGCAGTCTCTACCCCGCGCTGCACGCCCTGCTGAGAGATGGTTTGGTGACCGTGGAGGTCATCTCCCAACAGGACAAGCCGCCCCGCAAGATCTATAGCATCACAGACCCAGGCAGGGAAATACTGAGCAAATGGGTGGGCCGGTCGAGTACCTCAGGCATGTCCTTGAGAGCATTTCTGATGCGTCTGATCCTGGTGGGCAATCTCTCACACGCCGACTTGGTCGCCCACCTGGAACGACGGCGTACTCAGGTTGCCGCCCATCTGGAGCAAGCCGCTGGATTCAGGGGAGGGAACGATGATGTGGGAGAGCGTTTGACCCTCAAGTACGGACTAGCCATGGCCAATGCGGAGTTGGTGTGGCTTGATAGCACGCTGATGCAGCTTTCTCATCACTCCCAGGCATCTGTCGGATAGATGATTCGGGAAAGGAGCAAGGATGTTCAAAGAAGGTGATGCGGTCATTCACCCGATTCGCGGCGCTGGTGTCGTCCAGTGTGTGGAAGAACGGCAATGGCGTGGCGCTGAGGCTCTGTATTACAAGATTGACCTGCTGAGCCAGCCGGGGTCGAACCTGATGATTCCAGTGGGATCTGCAAAGGGTCTCGGGCTGCGGCGCGCGATCCCCTCTTCCCAGTTGAAGAAAGTGTGGCGCGTGCTATCCACCGATCCAAATGCGCTGCCCACAGAACACAAGGAGCGTTACCAGGTGTTGGAGGACAAGCTCCATGGAGGGGATGTCCTCAAGGTCGCAGAGGCAGTGCGGGACATGGCCTGGCGACGGCATCATGAGGGCAGATTGACCACGCGCGGGAAACGAATGTACGATGAGGGTATGACGCTCCTGGCTGGAGAGATCGCGGCGACCAAAGGCATCGATATGGCAGACGCTGAGGCCCAAGTTGTGGAGAGGCTACAGGAAAGCTTTCAGGTAGGGGCCGTTGCCTTGTGATTTGATTCGTGATTTCGACGAGACCTGCCGTGAACTCACGGCAGGTCTTTTTTGTAAGCCCTCGAACTTGCAGTGGTCCCCAACGAGTTGGCACCTCCAGCACCACCAGAAATAGGTCGCTTTTAACGCGCCGGGTTGTGTGATAAAATGGCGTAGCCAAGCAAGGAGGTCTCCCATGCCCATTCGCGTGTTGTCCGAGCAGGTTGCCTCGCAGATTGCCGCCGGCGAGGTGGTAGAGCGCCCCGCTTCGGTGGTCAAGGAGTTGGTGGAGAACGGTATTGACGCTGGGGCCACCGATGTGCGCGTCGAGACGCGCGGCGGCGGCAAAGGGTTAATCCGCGTGATCGATGATGGCTGCGGTGTGCCAGCTGCCGAAGTGGAGGTGGCCTTTCACCGCCACTCGACCAGCAAGCTGACCACGGCGGACGATCTGAGCCACATCACGACGCTAGGCTTCCGCGGCGAGGCGTTGGCTTCCATTGCATCCGTCAGCCGGGTGACTTTCGTGACGCGCGCCAACGACGAGCCGGTAGGGGTGCTACTCCGGCTGGAAGGCAGCCGCGTGACGGCTCGCCAGGAGAGCGGCCGTCCACCGGGGACGGCGGTGACGGTGGAGGACTTGTTCTTCAACGTCCCGGCCCGGCGCAAGTTTCTGCGCACCGACCGCACCGAGCGGGGACACATCGACGGGTGGCTCACCCGGTACGCGATGGCCTACCCAGGACTACGCTTCACGCTGAGCCACGATGGGAAGGCCGTCTTCCAATCGCCGGGCAACGGCCGGTTGCGCGACGTGCTGGTCGCCGTCTACGGGCTGGAGGTGGGCGCCGCTCTGCTGGAGATTCTCCAAAATGAGCAGCAGACAGGCATACGGGTATCGGGCTTCGTCAGCCCGCCCGCGCTGCACCGGGCCAACCGTGCTTACATCACCATCTTCGTGAATGGGCGCTGGGTGCAGGATACACGCCTGACCTACGCTGTCGTCCAGGCATACCACACGCTACTGCCCGCCGGGCGCTACCCACTGGGGGTGGTGATGGTGCAGTTGCCGCCGGAGGAGGTGGACGTCAACGTGCATCCCGCCAAGGCAGAGGTGCGTTTCAGCGATGGCGACGCGGTGTTTCGCGCGGTGCAGAGGGCGGTGCGCAGGACGTTGGTGGAGCGGGCACCGGTGCCCCTCGCCGCGCGCCCGGCGACCGCGTGGCCTACTACCGTGTCCACCGCGCCGAGGAGGGAAGAGCGACTCGAACGGTTGGCTGGCCTGGGGACCCGTCCCGCTGCCGAGCAGTTGCGCTTCGAGGAGAAGCCAGCCGGTGTGATGACGCCGGGTGCAGGCGCGCTGGCGCCATCGTCTGGCCGGCTCCCGCCGCTGCGGGTGGTGGGACAACTCGGTGCGACCTACATCGTGGCTGAGGGACCGGAAGGGATGTACCTGATCGATCAGCACGCAGCCCACGAGCGGGTGCTCTTCGAGCGGCTGCTGGCGGAACGGGAGCGGGCGGCAGTGGCTTCGCAGGCACTGCTGGAGCCATGTCCGGTGGAGCTTTCGCCGGAAGCGATGGGAGTGCTGGAACAGCACCTGGAACCGCTGGGAGGGCTGGGATTCCAGGTGGAGTCCTTCGGGGGGACGACGCTGCTGGTGCGGGCGCTTCCGGCGCTGGTTGCGGGGGAGCATCCGCGCGAGGTGCTGGAGGACATCGCAGCAGCACTGCTGGCGGGCGACGCGGTGCTGGGGGATCGCGTCGAGGAGGCAGTGGCGCGGAGCGTGTGCAAGCAGGCGGCGGTCAAGGCCGGGCAGTTGATGGCGCGGGAGGAGATGGAGGAGTTGATCCGAGGACTAGAGGGATGCACCAGCCCGCGCACCTGCCCGCACGGGCGGCCCACGATGATCCACTTGAGCGTGGAGCAACTGGCCCGCGAGTTCGGGCGGGTCTGAATCTCAATCTGTCCCATTGCTTCCGACTCGATCTCAGTGACATCTACACGGATGCGGAGCCACCCGAGCAGGCTTTCCCCAAAAGGCAATCCTAAAAGCAATCTTAAAGACAATTCATAACTGGAAGTTTCAGCCCACGTCTGGTATAATCAGTATAGTCCGTGAGAGTGGTGTGGTGATGACCTGTGGGAAGAGATGGAATCCGAGTCTGTTGCCGAGGCGGACTGCGGTCTTAATTTGCATCATGTAATATAACCAAGAGGAATTCATTAGATGCGTCGTTGGTTCCGCGTTCTCGTGATCGATGATGAACCCGACATGCTGGGAATGCTGCAAAGGCTACTCTCTCGTGAGGGATTCGAGGTTGTGGTAGCCCAGGATGCGTTATCGGGGCTGCGCGCTGCATATAAGAACCACCCTGATGCTATCCTCTTGGATGTGATGATGCCCAATGTGGATGGCTTTGAGGCCTGCCGTCGTCTGCGAGAAATGACGGACGTGCCTATCGTCTTCGTCACAGCCAAGGGTCTCATTGAGGATATCGTGCGGGGTCTTTCTCTCGGCGCGGACGACTATGTGGTCAAGCCCTTCGAGACGACGGAACTGGTGAGCCGATTGACGGCTTGCCTGCGCCGGGCGGGCGAGCGTACTGCGGAGAAGAGCGACTTTCTCTTTCCTGCAGACTCGGTGGTGTTAGATTGCGGCCGCCACGAGATGGTTATCGGCGAGCGGACAGTGTATCTGGCTCCCAAAGAGTTTGAGGTGCTGCGACTGCTCGTCCGGCACACGGGCAAGGTGCTTAGTGCCGATGCTATCCTCACCCGCGTTTGGGGTCCTGAGTGGATTGGGGAACAAGACTTGGTGAAGCAGTATATCTATCGGCTGCGGCAAAAGATCGAGGGAGACCCCAGTTCACCACAGTATCTTCATACCGTCCGAGGCGAAGGATACTACTTCGACGCTTGCGATCTGTTCTAAACATCTGCTATCAGTCCTCCACCCCCCACTGGTGTGGGGGCTTTTTTGTTCCAATGAGCTGTGGGACTCGGTGCGGCCGACTCATCGGTAATGTTTCTCAACAGTTGAGATAAATGGCGAAAGGGCCATCTGGACGCCCCGCGGGGCATTCGAAACACAGTTCAAACTGGCTCAAGATGCTCTTGTCCCCCACGCCGCAAGAAACGCGAGTCTTGAG
>DAOUDX010000123.1:0-8245 GCA_034430835.1 Anaerolineae bacterium | reverse complement strand
ATCTCCTTTCATGAGTAGGTTTTGGCCGGTCTGCCGGCTGTGCGCCAGCGACCGACCGCTAAACTCCATTAGAGCAGGGAACACGCGCGCCCGGTGTTGCAGTTTCCGTTGCATTTTCCCCAGACCTCGCCAGACCTCGGAGGTTGTGCGAACCTGCGGTTCGCGTGAAACCTCCGAGGTCTCGTTTGCCCTCTGAGATAGAGTGTGTACAATAGCACCATCCCATCGAGGGGCGGGAATGGAAAAACCCTGGCTTGCCCACTACGAAAAGGGAACGCCGGCCGAAGTCGAGATACCGGACTACCCAATCGCGCAGGACCTGATCGAGAACGCCCGGCGTTATCCCGATCACCCCGCGCTGGTCTATGGCAGCGTGGTCGAGCCGCTGGGGAACCTGCTGCTGGACAGAACGATCGGCTTCCGGCAGTTGTGCGACCTGACGATGCGCTTCGCCGCCGGCCTGCAAGAGCTGGGCGTCGAGAAGGGCGATCGCGTCGTGATCCACCTCCCCAACTGCCCGCAGTTCGTCATCGCCACCTACGCCACGCTGACGATCGGCGGCATCGTCGTGCCGGCCAACCCCGAATACGTCGCGCGCGAACTCGGATTCCAACTGAACGACTCCGGCGCCGAGACGATCGTCACCCTCAGCCTCACCTACCCCACCGTGAAACAGATCCGCGCCCAAACGGGGCTCAAGCGCGTCGTCGTCGCCAACGTCAAAGAGTATTTCCCCCGGCTGCTCAAGCTGCTCTTCACCGCCTTCCGGGAGAAGAAAGAGGGGCACCGTCAGGACCTATCCGGCGACGCGGACACCCACTGGTTTCAAGACGTGCTGAAAAGCGCGCCATCCCGGCCATCACCCGTCAAGGTCACCATGGGAGATACTGCCGTGCTGATGTACACCGGCGGCACCACCGGCACCATCAAGGGAGCCCAGTTGACCCACCGCAACCTGCAGGCCAACGCCGTGCAGATTCGACACTGGTTCCCCAACTTGAAGGAGGGCGAGGAGACGATCCTGGCCGCCTTGCCCTTCTACCACAGCTACGGCATGACGACCTGCATGAACCTGGGCATCCGCACCCGCACGACGAATGTGCTGATCGTCAACCCGCGCGTGACCGCCCACATTCTCAGGTCGATCGACAAGCACCGCGCCAGTTTCTTCCCTGGCGTGCCGGCGTTCTACACCGCCATCCTCAATCATCCCGATCTGCACAAGTACCGTCTCGATTCGATCAAGGCCTGCATCAGCGGGGCAGCTCCCCTGCCCCAGGAGGTCCAGGAAAGGTTCGAATCGATCGCAGGAGGGCGGCTGGTGGAAGGGTACGGCCTCAGCGAGTCCACCCCGGTCACGCACGTCAACCCCATCTTTGGCGAACGGCGGAACGGCACCATCGGGCTGCCCTTGCCCAACACCGAAGCCAAGATCGTGGACACCGAGACCGGCGCGAGAGACCTGCCGCCGGGCGAGCCGGGCGAGCTCATCGTGCACGGGCCACAGGTGATGAAAGGCTACTGGCAAAAGCCGATCGAGACGGCCTACGCCCTGCGCAACGGATGGCTTCACACCGGCGACATCGCGCGCATGGACTCGGACGGCTACTTTCAGATCATCGATCGCAAGAAGGACGTGATCGTGGGAGCCAGCGGACTCTGCGTCTATCCCACCGAGGTCGAAAAGGTGCTGCTCCAGCACCCCAAGGTCAAGCAGTGCGCCGCGATCGGCATCTCCGCCGGTCTGGAAAAGGGGGAGCGGGTCAAGGTTGTCATCGTCCTCGAGGAGGGCGAGGCGGCCACCGAAGACGAGATCAAAGCGTTCTGCTGCCAGAATCTGACCCCCTACAAGATCCCCAAGGTCGTCGAGTTCCGCGGCGAGCTGCCCCTCACCCCATTCGGGAAAGTGCTGCGGCGCAAGCTGAAGGAAGAGTCCCCCAAACCGCCAGGAGCGTCGTAGCAACACCCTTTCCAAGGGACACGCGGCAACCTGCGGTAGACATACTCGTGCACAGGGAGGTGTATGACATGGAGAACTCACCCGCTCGCAAGCCCTTCGCTCTCGCCAACTGGAAAATGGCGATGACGATTCCCGAGAGCTTGGCCTTCGTGCGCCAGTTCCGCGCCGCCGTCGGCGAGCTGGCTCAAGAGGTGGACATCGTCCTCTGCCCGCCGTACACGGCGCTCCACGCCGTGGCGCAGGCGCTGGTCGATTCGCCGATCGCTTTGGGGGCGCAAGACCTGTGCGCTGCGCCGGGATTGGCCCACACGGGAGAGATCTCCGCCCCGCTGTTGGCCGACGTGGGATGCAAGTGGGCGATGCTGAATCACTGGGAGGTTCGCCGCCGCACAGGCGAGACCGACGCCGACGTCAATCGAAAGATGTTGGCGGCGTTCCAGGCCGGGCTGCGGCCGGTCCTGCTGATAGGGGAGGCTGCTGCGGAATGGGGACGGGCCGAGGAAACGCTGACCGCGCGACTGCCCCATCTATTCGCAGGCTGCCAGGCGGAGCAGGCGGCCCGGATGGCCATCGTCTACGAGCCGGAGTGGGCCATCGGCGCGCAGGAGCCGGCCCCGCCTGACTACGTCGCCGCGGGCTGTGCCTGCATCCGGCGCTGGATCGGCCAGGAGTACGGAGACAGTGTTGCTGACCGACTGCGCATCATCTACGGCGGCAGCGTCGCGCCGGAATACACATTGGGCCTGCTGGCCTCATCGGCAGTGGACGGCGCAGGGGCAAGCCGGCAGGGGCGCGATCCGCTCGCCTTCGCCGAGATCGTGCGCCTGATCGCGGCGGCCAAGGGGCTGGCGTAGGGAACTGCTGGACACGACAAAAAAGGCGGAGCACAGCGGCTCCGCCTCTGTTCTATCCGTAAACCAGCCCTCTCACGCCGGGGCAGGCGCAGGGGGCATCTCCAGGCTGGGCTGGCGCGGCTCGGGCGCCGGCTTTGCCACCTTCCGCCCTACGCCGGATGCAGAAGGCGGGCTCTTGGGCGTTTCCGGCTCTTCCTTGGCGCGGCCCTCGAACAAGGCAACGAACTCTTCTGATTCCAGCGTCTCTACCTCTACCAGCCTCTCTGCGATCCGATCCAACTGCTCCTTGTGGTGAATCAGGACGTCCTTGGCCCGCTCGTAGGCCTCGTGGACGATCCCGCGCACCTCTTCGTCGATCTCTTGTGCGATCGCATCGCTATAGTCCCGCTGCTCGCCGATCTCCTTGCCCAAGAAGACCAGTTCCTCTTTTTGACCAAACGTCATCGGCCCCAGCTTGTCGCTCATCCCGTAGCGCGTCACCATCGCCCGAGCCAATTCCGTCACCCGTTCCAGGTCGTTGGCGGCGCCCGTCGTCACATCCTCGAACACTAACTCCTCGGTCGCCCGCCCGCCCAGCATACTGGCCAGATCGTCCTGGAACTTGGCCTTGCCCATCAGCCGCCGGTCCTCGTCCGGCAGCGCCATCGTATAGCCCAGGGACATCCCACGCGCGATGATGGAAACCTTGTGCACAGGGTCACACTTGGGCAGCACGTGAGTCACCAGCGCGTGCCCGGCCTCGTGGTAGGCCAGGATACGCTTCTCCTCGTCGGACATCAAGCGGCTCTTGCGCTCTGGACCTGCGATCACGCGCTCGATAGACTCCTGAAACTCGTCCATGTCGATGATCTTCTTGTTGCGGCGGGCCGCCAGGATCGCCGCCTCGTTGACCAGATTCTCGATATCGGCCCCCACAAAGCCCGGCGTGAACTTGGCCACCGTCCGAAGGTCTACGCCCTCGGACACGGGCTTGCCGCGCACGTGCACTTTCAGGATCGCCTCGCGTCCCTTGATGTCGGGACGGTCGAGCACGACGCGCCGGTCGAAGCGGCCGGGCCGCAGCAGCGCCGGGTCGAGGATGTCGGGGCGGTTCGTGGCCGCCATCATGATCACGTTCGTGTCCGTGTCGAAGCCGTCCATCTCCACCAGGATCTGGTTCAACGTTTGCTCGCGCTCGTCGTGCGAGCCGCCCAGCCCCGCGCCGCGATGGCGCCCGACCGCGTCGATCTCGTCGAGGAAGATGATGCACGGGCTGTGCCGCTTCGCCTGATCGAACAGGTCGCGCACGCGCGAGGCGCCCACGCCGACGAACATCTCGACGAACTCGGAGCCAGAGATGGAAAAGAATGGCACCCCTGCCTCCCCACTGACCGCTTTGGCCAGGAGTGTCTTGCCGGTGCCCGGCGCGCCCACCAGGAGCACACCCCTGGGGATGCGTGCCCCCAACTGAACGAACTTTTCCGGCTCCTTGAGGAACTCGACCACTTCGTGAAGCTCCTCCTTGGCCTCCTCGACACCTGCCACGTCCTCAAAAGTCACCGAGGGCTGGTCGCCGGTGTACATCCGGGCGCGACTCTTGCCAAAAGAGAGTGCCTGACTGTTGGCGCCTTGGAACTGACGCATCAGGAAGTAGATGCCCACCACAAAGGCCAGCAGCATCAGGATCGTCCCCCCACTGCTCAACAACGCCCACCAATCGACGGGCGACACGACCTCGATCTTCTCCACACCCGCCAGCAACTCTTGTGTAACCCCTAGGATCTCCAACTGCTCCAGGAGCGAGGTTCCCGACTCTTTGAGCGACTTGATCTTGGTGCCATCCTTGAACTCAACCGAGAGGCGATCTCCCTCCACCTGGATCTCGGCGACATTCCCTTTCTGTATTTGCCTTGCGACTTCCGATAGCGGCTTCTGGGTCGTATCCTGCCCTCGCTGGGACATGAGAAGCAGGGCCACGACGGCCACCAGAAGCAAAACGATAACCAACGAACCTCTAGGTCTCGAACTCACGTTTTTCCTCCATCCAACGACGCGCCCCTGGTTGATACCGGAGCGCCTCGCCCATATTTTCCAAGACCATTATACCAGAAATTACCAGAAGTGTCACATCAAGGCCTGACTTCGACCTCTGCGATCAAAATACTGTCCGACTCGACGGTTGTGCGGCCGGGGTCCACGACCGGCAGCCGCACGTGCGGCTGCCCCTGGCGATACATCCCCGTGCGCAATTGATATGAGCCGGCCAGCAGACCGGCCGGAATCGCGACCCGATACGAGTCCGCCAGCACGCCTGTTCCCCACTCCGTCGTTGGAATACGTGGCTCCACGT
Organism: Anaerolineae bacterium; assembly: GCA_034430835.1. Taxonomy (GTDB): domain Bacteria; phylum Chloroflexota; class Anaerolineae; order B4-G1; family B4-G1; genus JAFGED01. Next base: position 3,102 of record DAOUDX010000123.1, on the reverse strand, counting down.
CCTGCTGCGCTACCAGGTTGCCACCGGCATCGACAAGGTGCACGAACACCACATAGCGCGTGCTCGTGGTATGTAGAGGCTTCCAGTACAGCGTGGGCCCGATCGTTTCACCCGGTCGGAACGTCGCCTGCCGCAACTCGGCCTTCTCCAACACGACCGTATCGGCCAGGTTGACCTCAAGCACGATGGGCATGTCAAGCCCGCCACTCACAGTCAGCGTGATCGTGTCGCCAGTGTGGACGATGGCATCCACTTCGGGTTCCTGTACCAGGATGGTGCCCTCCGCCTCCGGGCTCCACAGCGGATCGACGATCACGTCGAGCCCATCGGACTTGAGGCCCTCCTCCACCAGAGCCACCGGAAGCCCCACTAGATCTGGCACCGTCAGCTCTCGCTCCGAACCGCTCACGACGACTGAAACCTCGGAATCAAACGGGACACGGGCACCAGGGGAAGGCGTCTGCTGGAGCACGATCTCTTCCTCAACGCCTGGCTCGTCGCGCCGCTCCGCTATCTTGAAATGCAGTCCCCTGCGCTCCACCTCCCACTGGGCCTCCTCCGGCGACTTGCCTAATACGTCCGGGACCAAGACCTCCTGAGTTGTCGGCGCCAGGGTGACAAAGGGCTTGGGCGTGCGGGTGGGTACCGGGGCCGGGTGGTCCCGGTTCCACGCGTTGAGAACGAGCATCCACCAGGGGATGAGACCCACCACGAGCAAGAGCGCGATACCACCCAGCAACCATGTCAGTCCGCCAGATCCCGCCTGCGGCACCGGTTCAGGCTCAGTGTCTACGATATCTTTGACGGGGACGATGCGTTCGGCGACGCGTCCGGTGCTCGCCGGAGACGGAGCGACGGCCTGCCATCCGGTCGGCTGCTCGCCATGCTTGCGATATTCATCGAGGACGTGGGCCAACTGCTCGGCGTTGCGATAGCGCGCCGAGGGCTCCTTGGCCAGCACCTTGCGAACGATCCACTCCAGCTGTGGAGGAACTTGGGGATTGCGAGAGGCCAGGGGTGCGGGCTCCTCGCGCATGTGCATCAATGCCAGCGCCGTTGACTTTTCGGCTTGGAAGGGGGGCAGTCCAGATAGCATCTCATACATCATGATGCCGATGCTATAGACGTCGGACGCCGGAGAAGGAGGCTCTCCCGCCGCTTGCTCGGGCGAAAAATAGGTCGGACTACCCCATACGATCTCCGACTCGGTGAGGCCCGTCTCAGAAAGCGCCCGTGCAATGCCAAAGTCGGTCACTTTGACCCGCCCATCGCGTGTCACCAGCACGTTCTGGGGCTTGATGTCGCAGTGAATAAAGCTCGCTTTGTGCGCGTGCCCCACCCCGGCAGAGACCTGGATGGCTATGTCCAGGGTTTCATCAACACTCAGATGACCCTTTTGACGGACCAGTGTCTTCAGATCCTGCCCATCCACGTATTCCATGACAATATAGTGTCGGCTGCCGTCGTGGCCTACGTCATACACCGTAACGACGTTAGGGTGATCCAGGCTGGCTGCCGCCTGCGCCTCCCGCTGGAAGCGTGCCAGGAACGCCGGATCACTGGCAAAGCTCTCGCGCAGGACCTTCACTGCGACCCGGCGCTGGAGCAGTGTATCCACACCTCTGTAGACCACCGCCATCCCACCAGAACCTACCAACTCCAGCAGGCGATACCGGTTATTGAGCACCACGGGTTCCATTACCCATCCCTGCACAGAGAGATATCTGCGCCAAACACACCGCGCCCAGGCGTACTAATCGCTCCACACATGAGGCACAACGGGACGTTTCACGCTTCGCCCCCCCCCCCCCATCCGTATCCGAAACGCAGGGCACCATCGACAGGCGGTATTGTACTCCAAATCAGCGCCGTGGGCAAGGAAATTGCCAGATGCAGGGGACGTGCTATAATCTCACCGAGCATGAAACTCGATAACATAAAAGCCCACTTGATCTATAACCCGATCGCTGGCCCCTGGGACGTTCAACACGCCATGAAGCGAGTCTGCTCCGAGTTGAGACGGCACGGGTGGTCGGTCGAGCTGCGACGAACTGAAAAGGCTGGCGACGCCACCGTGATGGCCCACGAGGCGTCCCAGGTTGATTGCGACGCGGTGATCGTCGCTGGCGGCGACGGCACCGTCAACGAGGCGGTCAACGGCCTGGTGGGCACACGGACAGCATTGGGCGTGCTGCCGGTGGGCACGGGCAACCTGTGGGCCAGACAGCTCAGAATCCCCACCTATATGGTGGTCAATCCTCTGTTGCTGCCCGAGACGGCCACCTTACTGACCGAGGCGACCATCCGCCAGATCGATGTCGGCGAGGCAAATGGCCGATACTTCCTATGCTGGGCCGGCATCGGCCTGGACGCCCAGGTGACCACAGAGATAGAACCACGGCCGAGGCACACCAAACACCTAGGCACACTTCCTTACATCATCGCCACCGTGATGGTCGCGCGCGACTTTAAGGGAGTCCGCACGCGGGTTGAACTCGACGGCAGCGTCGTGCGCGGGCGCACTCTCTTGGTGGTGGCAAACAACATCCAGCAGTATGCAGGCCGGCTTCACCTTATCAATGAAGCGCGAGTAGACGACGGCCTCCTCGACGTCTTCATATTCAAGGGGCTGGGCTTCTCCTACGCCCTGCGCCATACACTCACGATGCTCAGCCGGCGCTGCTTGCAAGACCCCAAAATCGTACACCGGCAGGCACGCCACATCGAGGTAAGGACCGAGCATTCAGTCCCGGTGCAAGTGGACGGCGATCCCATCGACACTACACCGGTCACGTTGACCGCCGTGCCGCGCGCCCTGCAAGTTCTCGTACCCCACAGCGCGCCACCGGAGTTGTTTACCCCTACTTGATCGGACAGCGAAAGGCCCGACAGGCGCGCGGCGGCCAATGTCCGCATCGTCCCGGCCACGACGCCGGAGATGGCTTTCCACAAACCGAATTCGTGACTGTTCGAACTTTGGTAACGAGTCTGGCGCGCCCCACTGGGGCCGAAAAAACGGGCCTAAGATGTGCTTTTCGCCCCACTTACGGTGTGCAGAATGGCGAAATCCCGGGGTTACGCCCCACCGCCCTCAGTTTCAAC
>DAOUDX010000122.1:0-56572 GCA_034430835.1 Anaerolineae bacterium | reverse complement strand
GGGGGTTCTTTTGTGCCCCCTGCCGCTGAAACTGAGCAGAACTGGTCTGTCATAGCCGTGGAGACCCTACATATTGGGGCCGAGAAATGACCGCCCTCCATATATGACGGTACTATGCCTGAGTAGTTACGTCGGGACAATGAATGCAGTGGACAGTCCGGTCGTCGCTAAGCTCCACAATCTGTTTAGAGATCCGCTTTGTAGTTGGGCACTGCTTCCCCGCACTTTTTGCAGGTCTCATCCTGCCACGAGAACTTGGTGTCGCACTTGGGACAGCGCCACCGGGCGTCCTGCTCTGCGAGCCAGACCTCGACGCCCACCTGCTGTGTGCGCTCCAGGTTCTTGGGTACCGCCGCATGGTATGGCCACTTTTCGTCGTCCCGGAAGGCGACGAACGGCTCGCAGGGCAACTCCTCGCATTGGAAGCAAAAGTCGAATCCCTTGCCGCTGGCACACTGCCTGATTTCGCAGGACTCACAGAAGATGGCCACCTTGTGGCTCTTGCACCCAAAGCACTTGGCGTCCTCTGGATCCATTTCGATGCGCTCGGCGAGCGCTTCCAGCTCGCCATTTTGGTGGGCGAGCAGCAACGGACAGGCACCGCAGTACAACCCGCAGTAAGCGTCATGGTTGAACATTGCTTCTACCTCCTCAAATGTTGGTGTCGCCATCAATGAGCGCAGGCACTGAACAACTGGTCCAAGTGCATTTTCAGGTGTCTGTAGTAGTCTCGTATCAGGTATTCCAGGCTGGCCGGTTCACCTTTGCTCACTGTGTGAGATGTGATTCTGTCCAGGGTATGCTGGCTTCGAGGCTGGGTCAGCACGTCTTCTGGAATCGACGACACCACGTGGGCCAAGTGTACGTTGCACGCTTTCCACAGCGCGATGAGCGGTCCAGGAGGCTTGCTGGTACTGCTGGACCGCCACCCATTGCTTCTGACTGTAACCCGGAAACACCAAGTCGTCCTTTGACTGCGCCTCCACGAACCGTCGATGGTTGTTGGCGGCGGAGTCGATCAGGTGACCCAGAATCTCTTTCGCCGACCACTCGCCGAGGGCCGGACGGACCTCGCTCCGGGTTTCCGATACCTCCCGTAACCGTCGCTCGGCTAATTCGAGCGTTTGCTTGAAGTCTCGAACAAAGTCTTGCATTGGTCTAGCCCTTACCTATTGCAGCAGAACCCATACACCCAACACAATGCTTAGGGCTACTGAGAAAATGCCTAACACCAACATCCGTTTGGCCCAGTGCTTGAAATACCTTTCGGACATTTCCTCGAATCGCCGATTCGGACTGAAAAGCCAGGCGAAAGCATAGTAGTTGGCTTTGTACAATTTGTAGAAGTGAGACTCAGGATTGATAGAGTCGGAGTTGCGCCACAACCACCAACCTGATGCAGTCATGTAGATGCCTACCCCTAATAAGAGCACGGCGCCCCATATTGCAGAACTCATCTTCTCCATTGTCCATCTAGCCTTTCACGTTGCTCTGCTCAACCACTTGCCTTCGGAATCCTCGATTCACACAGCACGTCTGTCTGGCGAACCCCTGATCTCGCCTAGCGCGCCGCAGTCGCCCCCATCGAACCAGTCTCGTATCAGGCGGCGGGCGATGGATACGCTCGACGGCAGCCTGAACGAACCGTCCTCCAACCCGCGCCGTATCTCCTCGCGGGTGAACCAGCGGACGGTCTCGAGTTCGTCCGGATCGACCCGGATCGTCTCGCTCGCGGCCTTCGCTGTAAACCCCAGCATCACCGAGCTGGGGAATGGCCATGGCTGCGACGCGATGTAGTGGATGTTTTCGACTTCGACCCCGGTTTCCTCCCGCACCTCGCGGGCGACCGCTTCCTCCAGACTCTCGCCCGGCTCGACGAACCCGGCGATGGTCGAGTACCGGCCCTCGGGCCACTCCGGCTTGTGCCCCAACAGGCAGCGCTCCCCGGACGAGACCAGGACGATGACCGCCGGGTCGGTACGGGGGAAGTGGTGCTGTCCGCACTGGGCGTTGGTGCACGCCCTCACCCAACCGGCCTCGCGGCTCTCCGTCGGGCTGCCGCAGGCACCGCAGAAGCGGTGGCCGCGGTGCCAATAAACCATCGATTTTGCCAGGGCCAGCAGCGCGCAGTCCTGCTCGCCGAGCAGGGCAGCGACGCGTCGCAGGTTCTGGAATCGTCCGAGTTCGGCAAGTGGCGCTTCCTCAGAAGAAAGACCCACTGCAAAGTAGACCGCGCCTGTGTACTCGCCCAGCAGGACGACCGGCTCCGCTGCGAGAATCAAATCCTGCTCATCCTCGGGCGCCAGGTAAGCCGGCTCGATCCCGCCTTCCGCAAACAGGTTCTTTTCCTGCCACACCGGCACGAACCGCGCGTGCTCGCTCTCCATCTGCGCCGCGAGCCACGCCTCGTCCCGTCGCCTGGGCGCCAGCCGGTCGAGAAAGCCCGTCGTGAGATGGTTCGGCAGCAGGAAGGGTTCTTCGCGATCCATCCTCGTCAGACTCCCACGATCTTGCTGCGACGTTCCATCAGGATCACGTCCCGCCAGACATTGTCCCTTTGCCCGATGCGTTCCCTGCATCCCACCTCGCGGAACCCGCAGGACTCGTGTAGCGCGATGCTCGCCTCGTTCTCACGCAGGATACCTGCCTGCAATGTCCAGATACCCTGGTGTTCCGACGCTTCGACGAGTGCGTTGAGCAGGGCCTGGCCCACGCCCTGGCCTCTTACCGATGCCGCGGCGTAGACGCTCACCTCGGCGACGCCGGCATACACGCGCCGGCCCGAAACCGGGCTCAGCGCAGCCCAGCCGATCACTCGGCCGTCTTCTCCCCGCGCGACAAGCCGGCCGTCTCGCAGGTGGTCGCGGTCCCACTTCTCCCAGCCGGGCGCATCCGTCTCGAACGTAGCGTCGCCGGTGGCAATACCTTCCAGGTAGATCTCGCGGACGACCCCCCAGTCTTTGGGTTGCATATGGTCGATGGTAAAGTCCATGTCACAGGTTTCCCGGATCTATCTTCCCGTGGATGTACTGCCGGTACCACGCGATTTCCTTCGCCAGCCCCTCTCGCGCCGCCGTCGTCGGATTGTACCCCAGCAGCCTGCGCGCCTTCTCGATGTTGGCGTGCGTCCTCAACTGGTCGCCCGGTCGCTTGGGCTTGACGGCGATCTTGGCCCGCTTGCCGATAATGTCTTCGACGGTGCGGATGCCCTCTTCTGTAGTGATGGCGATGTCGGTGCCGATGTTGAATATCTCTCCGATGCACCGGTCAAAGCTGTCCATCGTTGCGATCAGCCCGTCGATGATGTCCCCGACGTAGGTGTAGCTCCGCTGGTGGCGCTCGCTGCCTTCGAAAAGCGGAAACTCGCGGTCTTCGAGAATGCTGCGGATCAGCTTGGGGTACAGCTTCTCAGGCCGCTCGCGCGGACCGTAGACGGAGAACAGCCGCAGCGAGCAGGCAGGGAACCCCCGGTCGCGTGCATATGTCAGCACGAGCTGTTCCGCCGCCAGCTTGGTGACGCCATAGTACGACGTCGGCTTGCATTCCGTCGTCTCGTCTCCGGTCGCCTCGGCCCCGTAGACGGACGAGGTCGAGATGTTGATGAATCCCTGGAGCGAGGGGGAATCTTTCACAGCCTGCACCAGCCGGTACGTGGTCGCAACGTTGTTGCGCAGGTACGTCTCGAACGTCGTCGTGGCCGAGATACCCGGCTGCGCGGCAGCGTGGTAGACGATCTCGACTCCCTCGACGGCCGGGCCGAGATCATCTGCTGCCAGGTCGAGAGGGAGAAACGTGGCACCCTTTTCTTTCACCTGCCTGGCGTTGAGTTCCTTGAGCGGTCTGGCGTAATAGTCGGTGAAACAGTCGATGCCGCGCACCGTGTGTCCCAGATCGACCAATCGTTCCGCCAGGTGGGAGCCGATAAAGCCAGCCACACCTGTCACGAGAATGTTCATGAAGGGAGTCCCTCCGTCCTATTCGCTGTATGCGTTTTCCATCACCTCGAGCGCGAACCGGGCCGATACCGTCGCCGGACCGCCGCCCATCTCGATGCCGACCTCCATGGCCTCCAGAACCTCCTGCAGCGTGGCCCCTGCCTGCGCCGCCTGCTCAATGTGCCACTGCATGCACGATTCGCAGTCGATGACGACCGAGATGCCCACGGCGATCAGTTCCTTGACCTTCTTGGGCAGCGCGCCATCGGCGTAGGCGGCCTTCTCCATCTCCAGAAACGCCTGGTAAACGGGCGATTTCAGCGCCATCAGCTTGGCGTGCGCTTTCTTACGTCTGCGCGTGATCGCTTTGAGTTTGTCCATGGTCTATTCTCCGAACAGCCGCGAGAAGCCGGGATAGGGCACCAAAGGGATCACGTCAAAGGCGATCAGTCCCTGCTTGACCAGCGGCAGTGTGCCGAGCACCTCGTGCGCTTCTTCGACGTTGGCACATTCGAGCACCAGCACGGCGCTGGGCTTATCCTGGCGAAAGTACAACTCGCGGAACACGCCGGCCTGGTAAAGCTCCCATACCCTGGCGGCCTCGGCTTCCAGGTGCGGCTTGAACGCCTCCTCCGCGATACCCAGCTCTTCTTTTTCGATGGCCAGTATCTTCATGGCGAGCCTATCCTCTTTATCATCGCATAGTAGCGCAGTTCCCGATCGTTTTCGAGCGGGATGGATCTTTCTTCCTGCACCGTGTAGCCCAGGGCGTCGTAGAACGGCTTGGCGACCAGCGATGACGATAGATCGGCCGTTCGTACGCCGTTCGCGCGCGCCTGGTCCTCCAGCCTGCGCATGATGACCTTTCCCCAGCCCAGCCCTTGCCGGGATGGCTCGACGAAAACGCGCCCGATGGTCGTGCCCGATAATGTCCCCGTGCCGATGACCTCGCCATCGGCCTCCAGGACGACCACGTAGCTGTTCTCCGCATCGTCCAAGATTTGTGCCTCGGAGTGATACTCCTTGAAGAAAGCAGTCGCTTCGGCCGGGTAGGCGTCGGCGTAGGAGATATCGATGGTCCTGTCTACCAGCTGCTTGACAGTTCCTAGATCGCTTTTCTCAAACTCCCTGAGCACGGCATTTGTCACAGGGACCGCCGACGCTCTTCCCGCACTGGTATCGTTGCTCACATCAGTCTGTCGATGGTCACCAGTTGCACGCAGATGGCCAGCAGTTCCATCGCCAGCCGGATGTCTTCGATGGGCGGAAAGGATGGCGCGATGCGGATATTGCGATCGCGGGGGTCTTTCCTGTAGGGGAAGGTCGCCCCGGCCGGGGTCAGCTTGACGCCTGCCCGGCCTGCCATATCCACCACGGCCTGCCCGCACCCGTCCAGCGTGTTGAAGCTGATAAAGTACCCCCCGCGCGGTTGGCTCCAGTCCGCTATGTTCTTACCTCCCAGTTCCTTTTCCAGGATAGTCTGTACGGCGTCGAACCTGGGTTTCAAGATCGCCGTGTGCTTTTTCATGTGCGCCTCGATGCCTGCCATATCTTTGAAGAACAGGACATGGCGGAGCTGGTTCAGCTTGTCGGGGCCGATGGTCTGGTACAATAGCTGCTTCTTGGCGAACTCGATGTTTTTCTTGCTCCCGCCCATCATGGCCAGCCCTGCCCCGGCGAAGGAAACCTTGGAGGTGGAGCCAAAGATGAGGACGCGATCCGGATTCCCCGCCTGCTTGCATGCGTTGAGGATGTTGCCCAGACGATCGGGCGTATCGGTCAGGTGGTGTACGGTGTAGGCGTTGTCCCAAAAGATGCGAAAGTCTTTCGCTGCCACTCCCATGTTTGCGAGTCGCCCTACCACGTCGTCGGAGAAGGTGACGCCAGTAGGGTTGCTGTACTTGGGCAGGCACCACATCCCCTTGACGTGCTCGTCCTCGGCGACAAGCTTTTCGATGGCGTCCATATCAGGCCCCTGCGCCTGCATCTCGATTGGGATCATCTCTAGCCCCAGGTGCTCGCAGATGGAAAAGTGGCGGTCGTATCCGGGGCACGGGCACAGGAACTTGGCCGTGTCCAGCTTGCCCCAGGGTACGTCGCTATCGGCCACGCCCACGACCATCGCACGGAGGATGGTGTCGTACATCATCTGCAAGCTCGAGTTTCCGCCGATAATGATCTCATCCGGCCCGACTTCCAGAAACTCGGCAAAGAGGGCCTTGGCTTCAGGGATGCCATCCAGCCCGCCATAGTTGCGGCAGTCGGTGCCGTCCGCCGCCCGAAAGTGCTCGCCGTCCACGCAGGTCAGCATACCTGCCGAAAGGTCCAACTGCTCGAGACTGGGTTTCCCGCGCGTCATGTCGATTTTCAGGTTTCGGGACTGAAATGCCCGGTATCGCTCTGTCAACGCCGCTCTGTGCTTTTCGAGTTCATTGGAATCGAGTGTCCTGAAATCCATCGATCTGCTCCTTTGAAGTTCCGAAGTGCGTATCTTGTGATATGTCAGTGCTCGGCGTTCCCAATCACGTTACCTTCGTCGTCGGTGACCAGCAACCCTTTGCTCGAATCCAGCAGGACCAACTGATTCCCCCATGGGTCCCGAACCACTGCGCAGCGCCCGATCTGGATATCGAACGGCGGGACGACGACCTTGCCGCCGGCCTCCTCGAAGCGGGCTGCGGCGGCATCCGCCGAATCGACTTCGAAGTTGATCTCAGGCGGCTGCGGCTCTGTTTGCAGAACGATCTCGGTGGCGTCGCCGGGCAGGCGCAACCCTGCCTGCTCCTCGGTGCGCCAGATCAGCGCGTGTCCCAGCCTGTCGCGGTAGAACGCCAGCCCTGCGTCGAGGTCCGGCACGTACAACCGCACGCAATCAACTTTCTGGAATAGCGGCTTGTTCATCGGCAGGCTCGTAGGCAGGCGCGGGTTTCTGCTTCCCCTTGAGGAAGAGCGAGATCGCGATCAACAGCAATCCCAGCGACCCCAGCAATCCGGCCATAATGCCGATCCACGTCACCAGCGTGCGCACGATGTACCGCCCCACGTCCAGTCCCATCGCCATGGAACTGGGGGTGAACTCTGGCGGCATGCTGTCGGCGAGGTAGACTTTGATCGCCCAATCCATTGCCGGCAGAGTGGCCAGGGCCAGGCCGGCCCAGATGACGCCGGCGATCAGAAACGGGATGCCCCACCATTGCATCCACCCTTTCCACGAGCGCACGCCGAACAACGTCACCAGCAGGAGCAGCGCGACCGGCACCAGCGGGCTCAGGCGTGTCCCCCAGCGAACGATCTGGAAGATCGGGCGCGGATCGTCGCCAAAGGGGCTTTCCTCCTCGGCGGGAACCTCCGCGCCTGCCTCGCCTTCCTCCTGTCCAAGCGTGGACAGATCCACCGTCGTCTCGTCCGGGATGTCCGCCGCTACCGCTTGGAGCGTCTGTCGGGCCTTCTGGGCGTACTTTTCCGCCAACGGTTCCGGTGGTTTACAGAGGGGTAATTCCTCCGGTGTGGCCTCGGCGTCGCTCTCGATGGCCTCGATTTGTTCCGGTGTGCAGTTTGGTTGAATGCGTGCCAGCCGCATGAATGCGCGCACGCCTTCTTCTCCGGCGATGCGTTCCTTGAGATCCACTAGCGAGATCGTGAGCACCGGCTCCGATTCATAGTCCAGATAGGCGAAAACCTGGTCGATGACGCTCTCGGCCTGCTCCTGGAGCCATCGAGGTGGGGCGAGTTCGGCGATGATGCCCTCGTAGTCCTTCTGCGTGAGGTTCTGGAGAAAGGATGGGAGGCTGCCCTCCTCGGGCGATTCGCCCTCTTCCTGGCCGCTCTCCCCCTCGGCCTGGCATGCCTCCGACTCTGGATTTTCTGTGCACGGGTTGTAGGTTATGCTGTACACGATCTGTTCGCCCGCGATTGCCGGGAGCCGCTCGTAGACTTTCTGCTCCATCAGGGCGCGTTTGTACAGGTTGGGCGAGAACAGGTGTAGCCCGATGTTGAAGAGCGGCAGGGCCAGCAGTGCCGTGACGACGAACAAGATCGCGCAGATGGCGGCGATGAACTTGGCGACAAAGGTCAGTACCTTCCGCATCGTCTTTTCTCCTTTCAGACGCTTGCTCGGAAGCAGGCGCACAATCTTTCGCTTCCAATGCCACTGGTCAACAGGCGTTCCTTGCGATTGCTCAACAATTGCTGGGTCCAGGTGGTGAAGCCGCCATCGACCAGTAGATAGTCGGCGCCGGATCGGTCCCGAGCGTATATCCAGAAACAGGCATCCGCGTAGTATCCACGCCCGGCCTGCCGGTCTTGGTCGAACCCCATCACTGTGTCCGGGTGCCTTGCGGCGAGCGTATCGAGAACATCGGTCTGCAGATTCTGAAGTCGCTGCTCGTCCAGCGCCGTGACCGATGCGCGGACATCCTCGATAGTGTAGCCGAGTTCGCCGACTTTGTCCAGGAGCCGGATGTAGAAGTCGATCTGCTCGGTCAGCGTGTCGCTCTCGAATCTGAAGTGACCTTCGTCCCGCCCTGCGGTGCAGAGGGTGAGGGCACGAAAGTGCTGGAACGACCCCGGCCCGTCGAACGGCTGGGCGCGCAGCAGCCGATGGCTGGTGCAGAGTTTGACTCTGTCGGTCGCTCGCGGGTTGTCTCGCGCTGCCTCCCGCCGCCAGCGGGCGCACTCCAATGCCAGAACATTGGTCGAGTCGGAACATACCTCGGTGTTGCGGATAGTGGACACGGCCAGGTCTTGGCTGACCGTGCTTACGACTGAGCACGTGCCCAGCGGTGTCACGGGCGCAAGCTCGACGGCTTCGAAGCCCGGCGGCAGCAACTTGAAGGCCAGTCTGTCAAACTCGATCATCGCCGCTGGGCTGACCTGCGCCAGTTGAACGAATCGGTTGCGTTCGTATTGACTGAGGAGGTCTCGCGGTTTCAGCGCCTCGGTGCGTCTTTTGTAGACCTCGATGAGCAGCGATTGCAGATCGGTAGGAGAGAGTTGCTCTGACAGTGCTTCGACGAGGTTCCCGATCCCGGTCTCCCGTGCGATACGTTCGATGATCATGTCCATATGACCTACCTGACGTATCTATCTCATGGACTTGGCGTAGCAGTAGAATTCCCCGTGCAGCTTGGCCACATCGTGCAGATCGCTGGCCAGACGGTGTTCTTCGCGGGCGGGGATCAGCGCTCCTGTGTTCGCCCATCCTTCCCACGCGACGATCGAGCGCGCCATCTTCACGGTGCTACGCTGCTCCTCTGCCTGCGTGCCTTCCGCCGTCAGTCCCTCCAGCCATAGCCCGCGGTAGGTCACGGTGTCTACGGGCACGAAGGTCACGCCTCCGCCATAGATGCTTGGGCCGTTGCTGGCAGTAGACGTCCACAGAAAGAGCTTGTGGATCTCGCCGTTGGTGGTAAATCCCGCGTTCTGGAAGGTTCTCCGGCTGGCGATGTTCTCCGCGCGAACGGCTGCGCGTGCTACGGGGATGTGGAGTGCCTTGGCATCCTGGCACGCTGCCTCGACAAGTCTCTGCCCCAGGCGTTGGCCCTGGCTGGTGCTCCTGACTGCGAGGAGATCGATCTCCCAGCGGCGTGTGCCCTTTCTGTCCATTGTCAAGAACGCTGATACGAAACCGGCGATGTCCTCTCCCTCCGCCGCAACCCACAGGGCGCAGGCGTCGCGGTCGATCTGGGCTGTGCATACGTCGGGCAGAATGTCCTGCCCCCAGGTATCGTGGACAACGGTGGCGATGCCTGGTATGTCGGCTGGGGTGGCTTCACGAATCTTGATCACTACTGGCGGCCTCCTCGATGAGCTTCACCGCAACGGTCACGCCATCTGGTTCCGCGCGAATCTGCTGTCCCAGTTCAGCGGCTTCGCTGCGCATCTGAGCGTCCTGCATCGTCTGGGTGATGGCCTCCGCCAGCCCTTCGGCGGTGAGCTTGGCGCGGGGGATGGGCTGGGGGCCGACGCCCAGTTCGTGGACGCGCTTGGCCCACAGGTGCTGATCGATGATGTGCGGCACGACGATGGTCGGCACGCCCGCACGCAGCGCCGAGCCGGTAGTGCCAAACCCTCCGTGGTGAACTGTCGCGCTCACTTGGTCAAACAGCCAGGTGTGCGGCATCGGCCCGGCGTGATAGACGGCCTCCGGCAGACCGGCACCGTCCAGCGCCTCGTCCCATCCCTGCACCACCGCGCGCACGCCCGCCCGTTGTACTGCCTCGATCGTCATCAGGGCTGCCCGGCGCGTCTCTTCCCCCGCCAGGCTCATCGCGCCGAGGCTGACGGCGATGGGCCGCTCGCCTGCCTCCAGGAAGGCCAGCAGGTCGTCAGGCGGCCTCCACGCCTCCGGCTGCCGGGCGGTCCAGTAGCCGGTCACGTGAACGCAGGGTGGCCAGCGTGGGTCAGGTGGTGCGACGTGCGGGCTGATCGGCAGCAGTGTTAGCCGCTCCGATAACGCCCCGGCCATCCCCTTCATCGGCGGCACCCCCACGCGCCTGCGGAAGCGGTTCATAGGCGCCATCATCGGCGCTTCGACCAAGGGCCAGACGATGCGCAACAGGAGAGAGGGCGACGGGTTGGGAATACGGTCCGGCTGGAGCGTCACGCTGATCCACGGCAGGTCGAGCTTGGCTGCTTCGGCAGCACCGGCGGCGGCGTCGGTCGTCACCACCGCATCCGCGTCCCGGCACAGCGCCAGGATGTCTAGGTAGGAATCCTGGACGAGTTTGAAGCCGAGCTGCATGGTGCGGATGAATCCCAGCCACCAGTTCCTCCCGGCCTGCGCGTAGAGCCTGGCCCCTTCCAGCCCCATGTCCACCGGCGGCCCGACCGGCGCGCATGTCACGTCGTATCGCGTGACCAGATCGCACATCGTGGGATTGGTGGCCAGGATGGCCTCGTGACCGGCTTGCTGCAACCCCTGGCACAACGCGATGTAGGGCTGCACGTCGCCGCGAGAGCCGATAGCAGGAACGACGATCTTCATCTGTTGTTTCTCCTTCTCCATTCTTGGAACTTGCCCAGGTTGACGCCAATGCCCCCGCACACGATGATCACGACAGATTTCGTTGCCGCCAGGCTTTCTGGCTTGCTGTAGGCCAGGGCCAGGGAGGCTCCGCACGCCGGCTCGACGAGACAGCGATGTTCGTCGGCAAACTGGAGGCATGCGTCGATGGCTTCCAGGTCGGTGACGACGACTGATTGGACGGGATGCTGCTGTGCTCGTTCGAGGGCCTCTCGGGCGACCGTCTTGGCCCCGAGGGTCGTCGCCACACCTGTGATCTTGTCCAGGGTGACCAGCCGCCCTTGTTTCAGTGAAGCGGCGAGGGAGGCGGTGCCCTCGGTTTCTACGGCGAGGACAGGCACATCCTGCCAGCCATTTCTCTGCAGCCCTTCTATGACCCCACATAGCAGACCGCCGCCCCCTACGGAGAGGACGATCGCGTCAGGTTTGTCCATTTCCTCGGCAATCTCATCGATGATCGTGGCGTGCCCTTCCCATATGAGTGGGTGGTCAAACGGTGATACGTACAAGCCGCTGACCTTTCTTGAGAACGCCATGGCTTCCTCGTCCGCCTCGTCCCACACACTGCCGACGACTCTGACCTCGGCTCCCTGAGACGCTATTTTGCGCCTGGCGTCGGGCGGCGTCGTCTCGGGGACAAAGACGGTCGTCTTGACGCTCAGCTTTCTTCCGGCGTACGCGGCGGCGTAGCCCGCGTTGCCCCCCGAGGACGAGACGAAGTGACTGACGCCGTCTCGTTTCCCCTGCTGGCACAGCAGCCCTATGCCGCGGATCTTGAAAGACCCAGCCGGTTGCAGGTTCTCCATTTTGAGCAAGATCCGCTTGCCGGTTCTCTCGCTCAGCGGGGACGATTCAACGAGGGGGGTATGGATGTATAGTACCATAACATTCTACCTCACGCGAGCCTGAGATCGAACCCTACCTTGGTGTCTTTCCTGAAGCCCACCTTTTTGTAGAGCGCGCGGGTGTCTTTGCGACTGGTGCCGGACATCAGCGTCACCTTGTAGCAACCCGCTTGCCTGGCGGTATCCACCGCGTGGTCGAGGACTCGTTTTGCCAACCCGCGCCGCCGAAAGTCGGGATGCGTGATGACGTTCTCGATCACGCCGAACGGCCTCGCGCCGCGGGTCAGGTTGGAGACGATCGTCAGGTTGCACGAGGAGACGAGCCTGCCCCCTTGTTTGGCCACAAAGTAGGTGAGCATCGGGTTGGCGACGATCTCTTCCCACAGCTTGACGACCCGCGCCCGCGGAGGCAGGGGGGCGTCGTCGGGGTTCAGGTGTGCGTATAGATCGAGTAATCCGTCCAGGTCAGCTTCTACTGCCTGCCGCACGACGACTTTGATTTTGACATATTTCATCGTCACCTCAGAACATCCCCTGGTAAGGCCCCTTGGCGCCGCAGTGCTCGCAAGGTAACGATACGCCATACGTGCACTTGTTGCAGCTCTCGCAGTGCCACTCGCGCCAGTCGCGGCACTCGCCGCATATCTCGCAATGCCATGAGCAGCTATCCTGCACGACATACTCCCAGCAGAAGGAGTACCAGTACACCTCGCCGCACTTTTGGCAGGCATAGTCGCCCAACAGGTCTCTGAGCGGGACCGATTCGCACCCGCAAGGCAACTCGTACTCATTTGCCAGATCCTCTTCTGTGAGCGCCTTGTATACCTCGATGTTCTGGATGGCGCAGACGGATAACGCCTCGATATCTACGCCATTCAGTGGGTTCTGGCAACTCGTGCAGTTGCAACGCTCGTCGCAAGGTTCGTTGTTCTTGAGACACGGACAGCGTCTGTCTCGACACCCTCCCTTGCAGTTGCAGTGTACTTCCTTTTCCATTGTTTAGTCTCCTGTTATCTGTCGAGATACCCCTTCGTCTTGAGTAGTTCGGCGCTCAAGATCGCGCCGCCGGCCGCGCCCCGCACCGTGTTGTGCGAGAGGGCCACGAAGCGGATGTCGAACACCGGGCACTCGCGCAGCCGCCCGACGGTGATGGCCATCCCGTTGCCGGCGTCCCGGTCCTTGCGCGGCTGGGGCCGGTCGCGCTCCTCGCGGTAGATGATGCACGGCTTGGGCGCAGAGGGTAGGTCGAGCTGCTGCGGTTCGGTCTCGAACGCGCGCCAGATGGCGACGATCTCGTCCAGCGACGGCTTGGCTGCCTTGAACTTGAGGCTGACGCAGGCGGTGTGACCGTCGGTGACGGGCACGCGGTTGCAGTGGGCGGCGATCTTGAGCGCGTCGTCGTCCACGAACTTGCCGTCCGCTATGATGCCCAGGATTTTCAGCGGCTCCTGCTCTGTCTTTTCCTCCTCGCCGCCGATGAACGGAACGACGTTGTCGATCATGTCGATGGACGCCGGACCGGGATGGCCCGCGCCGGAGACTGATTGCAGCGTGGCGACAAAGATGGACTCGACGGGATACCCGGCAGCCATCAGGGCATAGACCGGCGGCAGGTAGCTCTGCAAGCTGCAGTTGGGCTTCACGGCGATGAGCCCTTTGCTCCATCCCCGGTTCCTGCGTTGGAAAGGGATGATGTCGGTGTGGTGCGGGTTGACCTCTGGGATGAGCATCGGCACGTCCTCCGTCCAGCGGTGGGCCGAGTTGTTGGATACGACCGGGATGTCGTTGGCCGCGTACGTTTCCTCCAGCTCGCGCACGGCCTGCTTGTCCATATCCACGGCGGAGAACACCAGCTCGCATCTGGATTTGGCCTCCTCCACGTCGCTGGCGTCGCCGACGACCAGGTTGGCGACGCCTTCCGGGATATCCTCGTCCATCACCCACCGGCCCGTCACCGCCTGGGCATACGTCTTGCCCGCCGAACGGGGCGACGCGGCGACGTGCGTGACCTCGAACCAGGGATGATCTCTTAGCAATCGCAGATAGTTCTGGCCGACCATGCCGGTCGCGCCGATGACGCCTACGCTCATTTTACCCATTGTGACTTCTCCATCACACACATCTTTTCGCATAATCCGCCTGGCCGCAGTGCATGGCCAGGTGTGTGGCCAGCCTGATGACGTGATAAGCCAGAGACTCGTATTCCTCGCCGCACGGGCTGCGATAGGGTAGATCGAGTCGTGCTTCGTCAATTGCCCCAACCGCTTTCTTGGCGACGCTCACCGCATCCTGTAGATCCGAGATCACCTGTGCTCTCGGCAGGCCCGTCTCGATGAATTCCCTATCCCGGTCGCGGACGTAGCCGTTGTTCAGGATGCCTGCGCCAAAGTAGTGATTGAGGTTGCCGGTCAGGTGCCTGGCGAGCGTGCCGATCGAGTTCGGAAGGCCGCAGCCTTTCGACCAGAGTTGATCCTCCGACACGGATTCTATCAACTCGATTAACCCGGTGGCGTATCGCTCGATTTCTCTTACAGCCATTTGAACTGTTGATATGTCGGCCATTGAATCACCTCCAACAGGAACTCTACCCACCATTCAGGATGACTTGGCTGTGAATCTGCTGCACCGCGTCCACGGCGTCGTCGGCGGCGACGACGAGGGATAGCCCACACTCACTCGATCCCTGGGCGATGGCGATGACGTTGATGTCTGCTTTTCCCAACGCGCCAAAGACCTTGGCCGAGATGCCGGGGGTATCGCGCAGGCCAGCGCCCACGGCGGTCACGATGACCACGTTGTCCCGCGACGAGATGCGGTCGATGTCCCTACGGGCCAGCTCGCGTTCCATCTCCTGCTCCAGCGCCTTGACCACCGGCGGTGTCATCGGCGTGGGGATCAGGAAGCAGATCGATTGCTCCGACGAAGCCTGGATGATCATCAGCACGCTGGCCCCCTGGCTGGCGACCGCCGCAAAGGTTCGGGCAGCGATGCCTGGTATGCCGATCATGCCCCGTCCCTCGACGGTCACCATACTCATTCCCTTGATGGCGGTGATTGCCTTGATCTTGCCTCTATTCTCTTTGACCTCGCGCACGATGCGCGTGCCGGGGGCAGTGGGGTTGAAGGTGTTCTTGACCCACAGCGGGATATCGCGCTGCACGACCGGCAGGATGGTTTTGGGATGCAGCACCTTGGCCCCGAAATAGGCCAGCTCGCCCATCTCGCTGCTGGAGAGGATGGGGATGACCCTGGCGTCCGGCACCATGCGCGGATCTGCCGTCATCACGCCGTCCACGTCGTTCCACATCCACACCTGGTCGGCGTCGAAGCAGTCGGCCAGGATGGCGGCTGTGTAGTCGCTGCCGCCGCGCCCCAGCGTCGTCGTGACGCCCTCCTCCGTAGCGCCGATAAAGCCGGTCACGATGGGAACGACGCCGCTTTCCAGCATCGGCGCCAGCCACTCTTGAATCCTGGCGCGGGTCTTGTCCATTAGCGGCGCGGCGTTCTGGTGCTTGTCATCGGTGACGATCAGCCTGGTGGCGTCTACCGACTCACTCTTGCCACCTTTGTGACGCAGCACGGCCGCCACGGTGCGGGCGTTCATCCGCTCACCCATCCCCGTGATCGCGTCCATCGCCCGCGGCGTGATCTCGCCCAGAATGTGGATGGAGTGGCAAAACGCTCCCAGCTCGTCCAGCAGGTTGTCCACGGTGGACAGCAGTTTCTCCCGCTCATTGTCTTTGGGTAGCAGCGCCTCGATCGTGTCGTGGTGCCTGGCTCGCAGATCGGCGATGATGCCGCGAAAGGCCTCCTCCTCCTCCTCGGTCACGGCCGTCCTGGCGCTCTCGATCAGCGCGTCGGTCACGCCGCTCATCGCCGAGACGACGACAACCAGCCGATCCCACTGCTTGGCGTGTTCCAGCACGATGTCGGTGGCTTGGTCGATGGCCTCGACGCTCCCGACCGATGTGCCTCCAAATTTCATGACCAGTGTCTTCATTGCTTTCCTCCCCGAAATCGCAGACTTGCTCGCTGCTTCATTCTACATCTTTTGTGCCAGCTTGATGATGTCTCCCATCACCCCCGCTGCCGTCACCTGCTTTCCCGCGCCGGGGCCGGAGATCACCAGCGGCGATCTGTTATAGCGTTCCGTGTGTAGCGCGACGTAGTTGGCGGGGCCGCGCAGAGACCCCAGTGGGCCGTCGCGCTCGACTGCTACGAGGCCCACTGTTCCCCCCTCGGGGCCGACCTGCGCCACGTAGCGCAGGACCCTGCCGCTGCGTTTCGCCTCGCCGACGCGGGCGGCGTACTGGTCATCCAGCGTGCGCGCCTCCGCCATGAAATCCTTGATGGAAATATCTGCGAGCGATTGGGGGTACAGAGGCTCGACGCTCAGGCTGGACTCTTCCAGGGGCCATCCGGCAGTGCGGGCCAGGATAAGGGACTTGCGCGCCACGTCCTTCCCGCTCAGGTCTTGGCGAGGATCGGGTTCGGTATAACCCTGTGCCCTGGCGTAGGCAAGGGCCGAAGAATAGGGCGTTTCTCTTTCCAACTCGGTGCACAGGTAGCCCAGCGTCCCGCTCAGGCAGCCCTCGATCTTGGTAACCCGGTCGCCGGTGTCGAGCAGGGTGCGCAACGTGTCGATCACCGGCAGTCCTGCGCCGACGGTACACTCGTAGCGCAGATTGGGATACTCGAAAAACGCCCTTGCTTCACTCCAATCCGCGGCCAGCGGGATCTTGTTCGCCAGCACGACGCCGCACCCAGCCTCCATCGCCGCCAGCAGCGTGGGCACCGTCTTGGGTGTGGCTGTCATGTCTGCCACGATGACGCCTGCCTGCAGCGCCCCGATGACGCTGTCCAGCGATTGGATGCCGGGCATGGCCTCCAGCAGGCCGCTGCCGGTCACCGCTTCCAGCGCGGCGCGCAGCGTCGCTTCCGGCAGGCCGTCGGGGTCGAGCAGCACGCCGCTGACATCGGCCAGCGCGACGGGCGTGAGCTGCAGGCCCGTGCGGCGCGCGATCGCGTCACCGCTATTGAGGATCTGGCGCAGCAGCGTCCCACCGATGTTGCCGACGCCCAGAAAGATGATGGGTATGATACAGCTACTTGTCACAGGTCTTTCTCCACACAAACAAAAAACCCTGCGCCCTTGGGGCGCAGGGATCTCCTGCGTGGTTCCACCCAAGTTCCACAGCGAGCCAACGCTGACCTGCTGTGACACTTTGCGGCTGTAACGGGCCGTCCCGTGACCCCATACTTTCGCACCGTCCCGCACGATTTGGGGGATCCGCTCCCGGGGGGTTTTCCCGTCCGTTCGGTCGAGGGGGCTTTCAGCCGATGGCCTCCTCTCTCTGCGACCGTTCCTGGCCGGTACTCGTCCCGGTCAACGCTTTCGTTTTCCAGAAAGCTGGCTTTCGGTTGTTGGGCGCGATTATACCATTGGTGCTGGGATTTGGCAAATGATTCCCGGGGGTATCTTACATTATCAATCCAGAAGCTCCCAATCCACCAACCCTCTCATCCCGCTCCTGCGATAATGGTAGTACCTGATGTGCCTCGCCGTGGCCTCTTCGCGCCCCAGGAGCACATCCAGCGCCAGGATGGACTGTCTATCCCTGGCCACATTGACGATAGGGGCGTTGACGCCCTCTACGATAGCTACATTCAGGAGGGCCTGATGGAGCGCCGCGAAGTTGGGTAATTCGGAGGAAATCGCGCTGATATCCAGAGTCATGTTGGCTTCCAACTCGGCTCGCACCAGACGTACTGTTTCCAACGTGATCAGCGCGGCCTCGGGATCAGTTTCGATGGCCTGCGTCAGACAATCGATCAGCACGTCTTCGCGCGGAATACCCAGTGCCTCAGCACGCTCCACGATCCTGCGGGCGACCTCCAATCGTCCATAGGGATCGTCGGGGATGCCTTCCTCGTCCTCGCAGTGCCCGATGACCGCCGCTCCGTGTTGGGCCACCAGCGGCAATATCTGGCTCAAGCTATGTCTCTTGCCATTGACTGCATTGATCAGAGGTTTGCCCTGGTACACCGTGAGTGCTGCTGCCAGCGCTTGGGGATCCGGTGTCTCGATACTGATGGGCACTTCCACGACCTCTTGAACTGCCTCTATGGCCCGTGGAAGCAACACCACGTGATCCAGGTCTGCGGCACCTATGTTCACGTTGACGACATCGGCGCCGGCGGCGACTTGGGCGAGCGCCTCATTCTTGGCGATTTCGGCGTAGCTCGCGACAGGCTCGCCCGCTGGTTGCCTGCGCACAGCAGGGCTGACCCGCTTGCCGATGAGCACGGTAGGACGATCGGGCGCGATGCGGACGGTGTTCTTTTTCCCTTGGAGGATTGTTTCCATGGTTGTCTTTTGGTTGCGCGATCAGTACTTGCCGTGTTCGAGGGCAGCCTCGAACATTGTAGCAATATTCTCGGGAGGCACAAGTGCCTGGATGTTGTGGACGGCGGCGAAGACGAATCCGCCGCCAGGAGCCAGGTCATCGATGCGCTGTCTGACTTCGTCCTTTACCTCGTCTGGTCTGCCGAAGGGCAACACCCGCTGGGTATCGACGCCACCTCCCCAGAAGACAATGTCCTTGCCGTACGTTTCCTTCAATCGCTTCGTATCCATGCCGCGGGCCGAGACCTGCACCGGGTTGAGGATATCGAACCCCAGGTTGATCAGGTCTGGGATCAGATCGAAAACAGCGCCGCAACTGTGGTAGTAGACCTTGGCGTCTGTCTTGCTCTTGATGACCTCCAGCAGCCGCCGCTGTTTGGGCTTGATCATCTCGCGGTAGATATCCGGCGATATGAGCCAACCGTCCTGGCCACAGACGTCGTCCCAGTAGGTGAAAACCTGCAGGTACTCTCCCACCTGCTCCAGGTAGTTCTTGCACGACTCGATATAAATCTCGGTGATCTGGCCCATCATCCGGTCGGCAAACTGCGGCTCGGTGATCAGCGCGATCAGGAAATTCTCAAGCCCCATCGTCCTGGCAGGCTGCTCAAAGATGCCCCCGCCGATGACCGCGCTGCCCACCAGAGCGTAGTCTGTGTTCTCGTACAGGCACTTGGCCTGTTCGCGGAGCCGGGCGTTGTACTCCGGTGGATCGGGGGTAGGCCAGGCATAGGCCTTTAGAGCTTCCATGCTGGCTTCCTTGATCGGAAAGTCTACCCAGTCGAAATACAGCCCGCCGTCTTTGGGCATGTGCAGTTTGGAACCCCAGCGGTCGATAAAGGCATAGTAATCGCTTTCTTCAAAGATCTCCAATCCCGGCGCCGTGGCGGCCGGCAACTGCACCATGCGAAAGTCGACGCCAAAGCGCTCCAAAAGGGCCTCGTCCAGGTAGGGCAGTTGTTGGACATAGTCCGCCATCTGAATCTCCTCCAACTCCATCCCCAGGTGCTTCTTGAGGTCGATGTAGGCGTTCTTGTGGATGGAGGAGCAGATGCTCCCGCCCAGGTCGATGGGGATGCGGTCGGGTTCTCGGTGGTTGAGTGCTAATATGACGCGTTCTCGCGACTTCATAGGTCACTCCTGTGTGCTCCAGCCGGCGCCCCACCAGTCGTAGGCCGTCTGGCCGTCCTCGCTCTTTCGGCGCGAGTGGCTCAAGTCGACGCGTACCAGGTGGTTATCCAGCCGGGCGGGCAGCTCTGCCGGCGACACGCCCAGATGCGCGGCCAGCTTTTCTCCCATAGCCCGCGTATAGTTGATCTGTGTGGGCAGCCGATCGACCGGCTCTCGCCGGAAGGCGCGCTGTGTGCGTTCTTTGTGCGTCAGCCTCATACAGGTTCTCATCCCCTCGCATATCAAAGAGAACGGTATGGCGTCTTTGTGATGGCGTTCACCATGGCCCAAAAGTTCTCGAGCGGTGTGTCGAGCTGTACGTGATGCGTCGGCCCGATGATCAGACCGCCATCCTTACCAATCGTCTTCAAGCGCGTGACGACCTCACCCTCGACCTCTGCCGGCGTGCCGAAGGGCAGGGTGTGCTGCTCGTCGATCGAGCCCCAAAAGCACAGCTTGTCTTCGTACGCCTTCTTCAGTTCTGTGGGATCCATAGATCGGGGCTGGACGGGGTTGAGCACGTCCAGTCCGATTTCAATCAGATCGGAGATGATCGGGGTGATGTCGCCATCCGAGTGATAGGCCACCTTTACGTCTGGGTTGATGTGTTTCAGGGTCGAGATGAACGCAGCCATGCGGGGCTTGAGAAACCGCCGCCAGGTGGACGGGGAGATGAGCATGCGATCCTGGGCACCCACGTCGTCCCCGGTCCAGACCATGTCCACGCCCATCTCGACCAACTTCTTGGCCGCTGTCAGGTGATAGTTGAAGGGAACGTCGAAGAGCCTGTCGACGAGATCGGGCTTGAGGACGAAATCCATCAGGGTCTTTGAAAGCCCTCTGAGCGCCCAGGCGGTCTCGAAGACGGTGCAGACAGTGACGCCCACGATCCAGTAATCGTCCTTGTACTCTCTGAGCATCCTTTCTGCTTCGGCATACAGCTCGGGCCTGTTGGGATCAAGCGGTTGGTATGCGTCGATGGCGTCGTCGGTGGCGAGGGGGTGGCCGACGATTTCCGTGTAGTGACCTGTGCCGAACTCGGTCTCGTACGCGACGTTCTGCCACTCGATGCCCCATTCGTCCACATAGCGTACACCATTCTCGCTGAGTGCTTTGGTGGCGTAATACGAGTTAGCCCATCCCACGGATGTCAGGAGCAGGTCTTCGTCCAGCGTACGCTCCAATACATAGGTGTTGCCCCCGCCGTGGGGGTTGTGCATGGCGGCGTCCGGTATTCCCAGGTCGTCCCTGAGCCTCGATGCAAACTCGGGTGTAAAGCTGATCTGCATCGGGCATCTATCCGGCACCTCGTGGTTGAGGGCCATGAGCACGCGATCACGGTGTTTCATTGCCTCTCTTGCCTGGGCTATCTCAAACCTGATACCGATTGGCCCAGCATACCTGCAGGTCAGGCACACTGGGCCATTGAGGAGCTTTGGAGCGCTCTGGCTTCCCGGCCATTATCAGCGTGATAGCCTTCTGCTGAGGAGGTTTTGCAGCGACACGGATATGACGATGATCAGCCCATATATCAATTGTGTCCAGAACCCTGAAAGCTTAATGACTAGGCCAAAGATCTCTATTTTGCCTATGGCGACGATGCCGGCCTCAATGGTGCCGATGATCAAGCAGCCGATGAGTGTCCCGAATACCGTTCCGACTCCGCCGAAAACCGAAGTGCCCCCCAGGAATACGGACGCCATTGTCTTCAGGAGATACCCGTCGCCCAAGGAGACCCAGAAGTAGGATTGCTGCAGGCTGGACAAAACGCCCCCGAACGCCGCGGCAGTGCCGAGGATGGCGAAATTGATCATTCTCGTCCGGTCGACGTTGACGCCCATGAGCCTGGCACTCTCCACGTTATCGCCGACGAGGTAAACATGGGCACCGAACTTGTGGCGGTTCAAAAAGACCCACACGAGTATCGCCACGACGACGGCCCAGATCGTCTGAGCAGGCATGTATCCTCCTACTCTGCCCACCAGCGCCTGGCGCAGGACCGTTTCTTTCACCGGCACCAGAGAGAACCCGCCTGCGTCCGTGACGACGAGGACGAATCCTCTCCAAAAGAACTGTGTGCCGAGCGTCGCCACCAATGACGGAATTCCCAATCTGACGACGATCACCCCGTTGATCAATCCCACCAGGAATCCCGCAATCAGGCTGGCGATGAAGGCCAGCGCCATGCTGTTGGTCAGTGTCAAGACGTTGGTGAACGCCACCATGCCTACGCCCATAATGGATGGAAACGACAGGTCCATCTCGCCCGCGATGACGACCATCGTCAGGGGCAGGGCGATGACGGCGAAGAACGGGATGGTTGACATGTACGCCGCATAGATGTTGGACGAGAGAAATGTCCGTGGTGCACCGATGACGAAGAGGCCCCAGATGACCAGCAGGACGCAAAAGATGCCAATCTGCAGTCCAAACGTGTGGGCGAGTTTGCTTGCACCGCTACGCCACGACGGCTTTGGGCTGGCGGCTTTGGCCTGATTTTCTATGGTGGTCATTTCCTCTCCTTTTATCTACATCCACTGATGATGCTGCTGTTTCGGCCAGGCTAATCAGAGCCACTGCCGTTCAAATGCCCTGTCTGAGCCACCCGGTACATCTTGTCCATCAATTGTTCCAGGGTGATATCTCGGGTCATGAACTCACCCGCGACGGCGCCTCTGTCCAGGACGACGACCCTGTCCGCTACTGAATACACGTGGAACACGTTGTGATCGATAAAGATGCACGACTTGCCGGCTTCCTTGATACCGCCCACGAACTCGAGCAGTTTCTTTGTCTCCGATAGCGACAGACCCATGGTCGGCTCGTCCAAAATGATCAACTCTGCGTCAAAGTGCAGGGCGCGCACGATGGCGACGCCCTGTTTTTCCCCGCCGGAAAAGGTCCTGACCACCGAGTCAGGCACGACTGCCGACGACGTGAACCCCATCGAACCGACCATCAGCTTCTCCGTTTCCTCTTTCATCCTCTTCACATTTATGAAACCGAGGGTGGTCGTCAGTTCTCGCCCCATAAAGATATTTCGCCACAGCGTCTGGAGATCAGCTAGAGCGCGTTCCTGGTAGACGGTCTCGATGCCGAGTTTGCGGGCTTCTGAGACGGACAGGCCCTCTATTTTCTGACCCTTGAAGTATATCTCGCCGCCGTCTGAATCTGGATGGTGGTAGCCGGTGACTATCTTGATCAGTGTGGATTTGCCGGCGCCGTTGTCGCCCAGCAATCCTACGACTTCGCCACGGGCCACGGCAAAATCGACCTGGCGCAGCGCCTGGACTTCTCCAAAGGTCTTGGTTATGTTTCTCATTTCAAGTATGTAGTCCATCAGCCGATCTCCTTGATGCGCGCAAGCATGGTATTTGATGAATTATCGATTATAGCTGAATTTTAGCATAGGGGGGCAAACGGCACAAGAGGCGTCTTTGTCGCTCACCTCTTTGGGCGCGATGCAGATGCTCCAGATCTTGCGCCGTCTGCCCCAAATGCTTCTAACTGTGTTTCATCTCCTGCGGAATGGATGATGAGCCGCTTACCGAATCTGCTCCTCCACCAGCGGGGCCAGATCTTCGACGTTGTCCTTATGTGCGAAGCCGGACCCGGTGTCGGTGTGCAGGCCGGAGAACTTGTATTTCTTTGTCAGGCAGACCTGCACGATAGGCAGATACCCCTGCAGGTAGGGCTGCTGGTCGAGCACCAGGTCGGTCCACCCGCCCCGGATGGCCTCCAGCGTGGCTGAGGAGAGGTCGAACCCGATGCCGTAGATGTCATCCGGCCCCACGCCCGCCGCCGTCAGGTACGTCTCCAGCGTGGAGGTCAACCCACCGTGGTCGGTGCAGACCAGCTTGACGTCGGGGTTGGACGACACGTAGCCGGTGAACGTCGCGGTTCCTGCCACCGGGTCGGAATTGGTGGCATCGTCGATCTCGATGTAGTCGACGGTCATTCCTGCTGCTTCCAGAGCGTCGATGACGCCCTTGGTGCGCAGGCCGCGGGTTGGTGCAGATAGCAGCCCCCACACCATGGCCCGATCGCCTGCCCCAAACCCGGTTCTCCTAATGGCCTCCTCGCCCAGCAGAAGGCCGGATGGGTATAACTCCTGGCCTACGTAGCCGAACCCGACGCCCTTGTACCTGGCCTCGAGGCGAGGCAGGGTCGTGTTCTGGCTGGTGACGATGATCCCCTTGCCCTCGGCCTCGTCGATCAAGGCCTCGAAAGCGTCGTCGCCGGGGTGGCCCATGACGCAGATGCCATCGGGGTTGAGCGCCATGGCCTCTTGGAACTGGGTGACCATCTTCTCGTTGATCCAGTCCGAGAAAAAGTAATCGACGTCGGCGCCCAGGTCGCTGGCCGCCTGCACGGCACCGTTATAGACCACGGTGCAGA
Source organism: Anaerolineae bacterium (assembly GCA_034430835.1). GTDB lineage: Bacteria > Chloroflexota > Anaerolineae > B4-G1 > B4-G1 > JAFGED01. The sequence continues at coordinate 32,794 of DAOUDX010000122.1, read as the reverse complement.
AGGGACCTCCTGCCGGCCCGCCGGGGAAGAAGACGATCGAAATGCCCTCACCGATCCTGCCGCCGACGGTGACGACCTCTTCCGGCTCCGTGGTGACTTGCACAACCTTCGTCACTTCGACTTTCTCGCCCTCTTTCTCGACAATTTCGGTCACCACGACCTTTTCGGGAGCTGTGGGCGCCGCCGGGCAACATCCGGCCAGTAAGGCTCCTGCCGCTGTCAGGGCGCTCATGTGTACAAAGTCGCGCCGACTTAACTTTCTGCTTTCCATGCTTTTCCTCCTTAAGGATGCTGGAATTGGGCTTCTCCGTTGGATGTCGTCATCAGAATAAAAGCCCGATAAACAAACACTACAGACCTTTGGAGACAGATGTCGAATCTTTGGGCTATAATCACCTCCTTGCCGTTGATTTCGTGGACACAAGAGCCTCCCAAGAGTCAGCGATGCCTACCCACAAGTACGTGTTCATTATAGTGCAAAAAGAGGCCTGATGCTTGCAAAATAGCACCGACCTCTTGGACAAAAAAACCTGGATGGCGTTGTTAGGGCTTTTGTGGTTGCTCTCGGAACTCGCTGGGCGACAGGCCGACCTGTCTGCGAAACACCCGGCTGAAATAGGCGGGATCGTTGAACCCCACCTTGAGGGCCACGGAGGTAATACTATCGCTCGTGTGGGTCAACAACTCTTTGGCCTGCTTGATGCGGTATCGGTTCAGGTATTCCCATGGCGTGATGCCCAATTCCCGGCCAAAGATTCGAGTGAGATGGTTCTCGCTCACTCCGATGGCTTCCGCTATCTCTCGGCGTGAGAGGGGATGGTCATGGTTTTGCTGCAGATAGGACACGGTGCGTTTGACCAGGGCGCTCGTTTGTGGTGGAAGCGTGTCGGTGCCCACCAGTATGCGGTGCAGTGCGGCTGCCGTTTCGTCATCAGATAGGATATCCTTGCTCTGAAAGGTGACGAGTGGGTGTCGTTCGAGGCGCTTGATGTCGTCAAGGGTGAGCATTCGCCCGCTCAGAACTAGCACTGGTACGCGCCGGGTCTGTTGATTGGCGCGCATCCAGTCGAGTACCTCAAACCCATCCATCTCCGGCATCATCAGGTCTAGGATCACCAGGCAGGGGGTTTCTTCTGACATCGTGGCAAGGGCTACGGTGCCATCTTCGGCGGTGCGGACGGGGTAACCAGTCAGCCCTTGCTTCACTATACCCTGGTAAAGCTCGAGTGCCTGGGGATCGTCGTCCACGATGAGGATCGGTCCGACGGAGCGCGGCAAACACAGCATGTTGATCGCATCCAGTAAGGTCTCCCCACTCACCGGCTTGGTGACGAGGTTCGTCAGACCTAGTGCCAGGTCCGGATTATCGCTTTGTGCTTGCCCATATAGGATAAAGGGCACTTGGCACAGTTGGGGGTGGTGGCGTAGGCGCTGAACTGTCGTCCAATCGGCAGGCGTGGCACTGGCCAGGTCCCAGGCCATCGCTGCTGGCATGACTTTCTCCAGCACGGTCTCTGGATTCTCACCGGCCTGCAATCGGCGAATCTCTAACCCCTGTCTCTCGCTGAACGCGGCAATTTCGGCCGTCGGCTGGTTCTGGGCCGAGACCAGGAGCAGCACAGGTTGGGCTGAGACCAGGAACGGAGTAGCCAGTTGTTCGCTCAAGCTGGGCAACGGCAGGTAGATGTGGAAGGTGCTGCCTTGCCCATGTTGGCTTTCCAGCGTCATTGAGCCGCGATGCAGTGCCACCAGCCGGCGTGTGATGGGTAGACCCAGGCCGATCCCCTCCGGGCGCTGCGTCGCGCGCTCCGCGCGCGCGCGTTCTGCTGTGACGAAGGGCTCAAAGATCCGCTCTTGCCAGTCGGCCGGGATGCCGATGCCTGTATCCTGAACCCAGATGTGCAAATGGGGGGGGATCACCTCGGCCCCCAGGACGATCTGGCCTTTCTCGGTGAACTTGCGGGCATTGCTCAACAGGTTGAGCAATATCTGGCGCAGACGAACCGGATCGGCCTGAATGAGTGGCAGACGATCAGGTAACTGCAGGCGCCACTCGATATCGCCCTCGGAGGAGGCGCTGTCGGCCATACTGTGAAAGACCTGTTTCAGAAATGACCGAGGTTCAATGACCTCCGGGTGCAGGTCGAGCTCATCGATCTCGGCCCGCGAAAGGTCCAGGAGATCGTTGATCACCCACAGCAGGTGTTCGGCGCTGTGGTAGACGTGCTGCAGGTCGCTCAGTAGACTGAGCGGCACTTCGTCGTAGGAGTTGGGCGAGTCGAGCACCGGCTTGACGAAGCCAAGGATGGTATTCAGAGGCGTGCGCAGTTCGTGGCTCACGTTGGCCAGCAGCCGTGTCTTGAGCCGATCGGTTTTTTCGGCGTCGGCTCGGGCTTCCAGAGCTTTACTGTACAGGTCGGCGTTGCTCATAGCGATGCCCAACTGGTCAGCGAGCGATTGGAGTCCGACCAACTCCCGGCGGGCGCGCAGGGTGGACTGTCGGCTGTGCAAGTCCAAAAGCCCTACGACCTGGCCACCCATGCGGATGGGCAGGACGACTCGGGTGCGGGTGTCTGGCCAGTTGGGGTCGGGAGAAAAGCGAGGGCTGCGGTGTGCGTCGGGGATGAAGATTGCTTCGTTGCGCATCAGTGCTTGCCCCAGCACGCCGGATCCGACCAACGGGATGCTGACTCGGTCAGCTTGACCGGGCTGATCTAAGACCAGACGCTGTTCCTGCTCCAACCAGTGAAAGATCTGGACACGGTCGTAGCCATAGTTGGCACGGATCAAGTTGGCGATTTCGTGGGAGAGTTGACGACGATCTAGGATAGAACCAACTCGACGACTGATTTCCAGGCTGGTTTCTAGTTGGGTTAGCCGTTGTTGTTGCTGCTGTCGCTTGGTGCTCATCATCCGGTCGTATAGACTTGCCATAGCGCTCAATTTCTGCGCAGCGATCTCGGCTACGTTTTCGGCGCTGACGAGCCGCGTTTCATGTTCGAAGTGGGCAGGCAGAGCTTGGCCCTGAGCTGCTAGATGGGCCAAGTCGATAGCTTGCTTGCCGAGTTCATCGGCTCGTATTTCCACCGTCGCTGTCATACTCCCGTCGGCGATTGCCGCTAGGGCCGCGGGAGTTCCACCGACACCTACGATGGCTGTGCCCTGATCAATCAAGCCAAGAGATCGCCCGGCGTCTCTGCCAGCCAGTGCTAGGACATCTGATAGACCGAAGATGGCATCAATGGGGCCATCGACCTGTAGCATGGTCTTGTGGAGCTGTTGGTATATCTTCTCATAGTTGTCGAGCCACGGACTGGGAATGTGTTTCAAGATTACGTGGGGACAGTCCTGGAATAGGGCGAGGGCTGTATGGTCTTTGCCATATTGACCTTTTCGTGGCGGACCGCCCAGGATCAGGATGTGTTTCTGCCCTGTCAGGTTCTCAGCCAGGTAGTGAATGCCCATCTGCATGACATCTCGGCCTAGAGGGGAAACCAGTAGAGGATGGCGGACCTCCGTCTCGCTGAGGAGGACGATGGGCACGCTGAATTGCAGAACGCGATAGGCTAGTTCGTCAGGCAACGCCCAGGCGATAAGGGCGTCCAACTCCAGGGCCAGCAACTCCTCCAGGAGGGCTACCTGTTCCTCCTCAGAGAGGGTTTCCGGGAACTCTGCAAGGCTGATGGCGACTAGGTCGAGGGGGAGTTGTTCGGCCCTGTTGTATGACGCTTCCCTTACCTGTACCCAGTATGGGGTTTCAAGATGGATCGCTAGACCGACGCGCAGGTTGTGGGGCATAGACGCTTCCAATTCTGACTTGATTCGATTATAGCCGAATCACAACGCTTACACAAACACTGTTGGTTGCGTGCGTGAGAGAGGGTTATGCAGCGCTAACTCTTACGGGCCACCGCTGTCTTGGGACTCGTAAAAGAACAGCTTCCCGACCGGCGTCCAGCGAGGAAACACCCTGGGCCAGACTTCGGCGAGGGCTTTGGGTGAGCCTCGGCCGAACCCCTCAGTCGAGCCGTCGAAGGGCGCTTTCGAGCGAGTTCTGCACTTCCCAGGCCGTGAAAGGCATCCTGAGCCTGTCGAAGTGTCCTTTTACCTGTTTCGAGCGCGGGGAACTGTTCCTGCTGCGATGGGAGGGCGCAAGATATGTGGCTCGGACGCGGGTTCGATGTCTATCGCAGCGAACGTGACATCTCGACCACGCTGTCCTCGGCAATGGGGTAGGCACGGGAGCAGCCGGTACAGTGGAAGGCGTTTCCCTCGCGTTCAACGTTCCCATGGCAGGCCGGACAGCGCAGGATCTCCGGCAGAGGGCGCACGCCACCGCCTCGCGGCTCGCCGCTCTTGACCGCCCATGCCAGGTCATAGTCCATCTGCCACGGACGCACTTTGACATCCTCCAGGGGGAACTCGCCCAGCACCCGGGCAAACGCGCTACGGGGGAAGGTGCGGCCGGGCAGGAGCTTGACATCGCGCCCGATGCGGTTGGTGGTCAGCAGCACGCCGCCGGGCCGCAGGACGCGCACCATCTCAGCCAGCACCTCGCGGGGGTTCGGGGTGAACTCTAGTGCTTCCAGGCAGGTCACGGCGTCGAAGGTGCCGTCGTCGAAAGGCAGGTTGCGAGCGTCTTGCCAGACGTAGCTCAGCCGGTCGGCAAACTGGGCGGTTTGCTTCGTCGCTTCGTGTAGCATGCGGCGGGACAGGTCCAGCCCAATGACGCGCCCCTCGAAAGGAGGCTGGCGCAGCAGTGCTCGCGGTAGCCGCCCTGTGCCCGTCGCCACGTCGAGCACCAGGGGAACGGGGATCAGTTCCAGCGCGCGGGCCAAGGGCAGCCCCAGGAACCACTGCTCGTCCCCGGCATCGTACTGCTTGATGCGCTCGTAGGCCCGCGCCGAGAGGTCATATAGGAGCGTCACGACTCTTGGCCCCAGGTGAGTGCCCTCGGCGATGATCAGTTGCCAGTAGAGCAGCATGCCCAGGAGTACGAGGCCGATGCCTCCTAGGACGATGGGAATCCACGACATTGTTCAGAGTTCACAGTGCCCAGGCTGCGACGAGCATCGCCGCCATCAACCAGGGGCGGGTGTGGCGTGCGTACCAGGCGGCGAGCTGGCCGCGTCCAATCCAGGGGAATAGCACCAGTTGCGGGACCAATAGCAGCGCCACGCAGCAGGCGGCCAGCGGGTGGCGGAACACGACGAGGAGCGCCGCCGCCACGAGTTGCCCTCCTGTTCCTACCGCACGCCCCCAGGGCGACTCGACGCGCCAAGCAGCTCCCCACACCAGGGCAAGGGTCAGCGCCAGAGCTGCCGAACTCGGTGTCAACGGGCTGAAGGCGACGTGCCCGGCCAGCCAGGGGAGCATCACGGCGACGATGGCGTTCCAGCCCGATGTGACGGTCCCACGGCCCCCTGTCCAGACCAAACCTGCCTCCATCACTGTCAGGGCGGCGATGCTGAGAAGCAGCAACTCAGACCCCAGCAGCGTTCCCAACAGCGCCGTGACCGGCAGGGCGACGACGATGGCCGAAAGCGCGGAGCCACAGGTGGGCCAGAGGACGTCTCGCCACCAGGCGCGCAGTTGGCCCAGCCAGCGAGATGCCCGGTCGCCGGGGGTGTCGGGGAGCGTGTATGGAAGTGTCACGGTCGGCTCACCGAAACGCCAGTTGCGCCAGCGGCGCAGTGGTTTGGCCCAGTCGGTGTTTCCCAACGCGGCCCATAGCGTGCCCCATCCTCCATCAGCCAACAGGATCAGCAAGGCCAGCCGCAGCCAATTCTGGCCCTGCCAGTCGAAGCCGCCCGAGGCGACCACGCCGCACAACGCCGCCCAGGCTGGGGCCAACCATGTGGCTGGGTCGGTCAGGCGGGCCTGCAGGTGAATCAGGCCGCCTGAGGCCGGGCAGGAGTGGCTCGAATGGGGGATCCCTTCCATAGGTGACGCAGATTATACCACAAGTTCAGGGTGTTCGACAATAGGGCATCTGGGAGGCGTTGCTTTCGTAACCAACCTGTAACCTTGGGTAACTGCGAGCTTATATGGGGGTGGCTATTGAGCCATCTGTTGAATTCTGTTCCCCCACATATGGGGGTACACTCCGAATGAGTCGAGATTCGAGTGTAACACAAGCGACACGTTCAACCTGTTGGTCTTGGGGTATACTAAAGATGTCTCATTGCAGTGTTCGTACTTGTGTGCCCGGCGGCTGATCGGTTTCTGTGTGTGATGCTGTCGATGGTGCCCACTCTGTCCAAGGTATCCGGTAGTCGGAACGAGGTTGCCCGTCCAGGAGGAATTGACGGGAGGGCAGCATGGCAGACGAATCGAGTCATAAGATGCATTTTCCCATCGACGATGTGGCAGACGTAGTGAAGGCGCGTCGACGTGGATTGGAGATCGCGCTGGGCATGGGCTTTTCGCGCGCTGAGGCTACCAAGATTGCTGTGGTTATCTCAGAGCTGGGCCGGAATATCGAGAACTATGCAGCCGGCGGCTCGATCACCGTGACCATGCACGATGGAGATGATAAGCATATCATGATTGTCGCCAAGGACCAGGGACCAGGTATCCCGGACGTCGATCGGGTTTTGCAGGGTGGCTATTCGACCTCCCTGGGGCTGGGATCGGGCATATCGGGGTCCAGGCGCTTGATGGATCAGTTCGAGGTTCGGTCGGTCGTCGGCGGCGGGACGACCATCAAGGCATGTAAGTGGCTGCGCTGAGGTTGTGCAATAGGCGGCGCCCGCTACGATGGTAGCGGGCGTTTTTCGTGGGTGGCGGATGCGCCCTTTGCGCATTCTTCGATGGCGTCCAGTGCGGCCCTGGCGCAGGCCTCCCAGGAGAACCGGCGCACGTTGACGAGGCCGTGCTCGATCAAGGTCGTGCGCAAGCCGGAGTCGGCGGCGATGCGCCGTATCGCGGCGGCGATGGCGACGGTATCCTGTGGATCCACCAGGAGTGCGGCGTCTCCGGCCACCTCGGGCAAGCTCGACGTGGTACTGGTGATGACGGGACAGCCGCAAGCCTGGGCCTCCAGCACCGGCAGGCCGAACCCCTCGTATAGGGATGGAAACACGAAGGCCGACGCGCCGCTCAGCAGGGCGGCCTTGTCCTCGTCAGCGACGTAGCCGGGGAAGCGCACACGTCTCTCCAGCCCCAGGCGGCGCACCCGGTCGAAGAGATCGTCGTAGAGCCAGCCGCGTCTCCCGGCCAGAACCAGGCTGGCGCCCGATTGAAGGGATGCGAAGGCTTCGACGACGCGGGCCAGGTTCTTGCGGGGTTGGAGGGTGCCCAGGTAGAGGAGATAGTCACCCGCGATGCCGTAGCGGGCCTTGGCGGCCTCGATGACAGCGGGGTCACGCACTGGGGCGAGCGTGTCGTCGTAGCCGGGATAGGCGACGACGATCTTTTCCGGTGGGGTTCTGTAACGGGCCACAAGGTCGGCCTTGGTGGCCTTGGAGTCGGCCACGATGCAGGCAGCGGCGCGGGCGTTCCAGCGGGTCGATAGGTCGAGGTACAGGCGTTGGAGCCGGGGGTGGGCCTGGGGGAAGTAGAGGTAGCCTAGATCGTGGATCGTGACCAGGCTGGCGCCCGGGTGGATGGGGGGCAGGACGTGAGCCGGGACGAAGAGCGCGTCGGGCGGGCGTCGGGTCATCTCCCACGAAAGGCGGATGTGGGTCCACAGGCGGGGGAAAGGGATGACGCGCAGGTCGGCGCCCGGAAACGCGTCCGCCGGAGGAGCGTCCCGCAAGTAGAGGCGAAAGACGTGGCGGACAGGTGTCTGTTGGCTTTCGAGTTCCAGCAGAGCCTGGATGAGCCGCCGTGAGTAGACCTCGGTGCCTGTTGGGCGGGCGACGACGGCGCGGCTGGCGTCGATCCCGATCAGCATTTATTGAGAGCGCCTGCCCAGCAGTGCACGCAGGAGTAGCATCAAGCCTGCCAGGACGACCAGGGCCGGCCACAGTTTAGGCAGCAGTTCACTGGTTTCCGGGCCGAACAGGTTCAGGATGATGGCCAGTCCCGCGCCGCCGATCACGAGGGCCACGACTGCCAGGAACAGCGCGCCCCAGTCGCGGAAGCGCGCTGCTGCCCACTGAGCCAGGAAGGCGACGCCGCCGATGAGGACGAACACGGGCCACCAGGTACCCAGGTCTTGGTATTCCAGAGGCCCCAGGGTAACGAAGAAGAACGCCAGAGCGACGAGCGAGAGGGCCATGCCGAGGAAGACCTTGCCGGGATCGCGCTTCTCGCCAAAGACGTAGCTGCCCAGGAGGGTCAGTCCTCCGGCGAGGGGGAAGACGGGCCATAGAACGTCCCAGCCGGCGATGGCCAGGTTGAGCTCGTTCAACAATAGAAAAGCCCCCAGTAGAATGAGCAGGACGGCCAGTGTAACAGTCCCTTTTCTGCGCATCTTATCTCTCCTTTTTATCAAGGGTGTTGATCTTGCCGACGCGCCGTGCGTGACGACCTCCCTCGAACTCGCTGGTCAGAAAGACCCGCACGATGTCGAGCGCCAGCCCTGGGCCGATGACTCGCCCGCCTAGACAGAGAATCTGCGCGTCGTTGTGCTCGCGCGCCATGCGTGCCATATAACAGTCCGTGCACAGCGCAGCCCTGACGCCGGACACCTTGTTGGCGGTCATGCAGACGCCGATGCCGGTGCCGCAGATGAGGATGCCACGTTCCGTTTCTCCGGCGGCTACGGTACGGGCCACCTCTTCGGCGACGTCGGGATAGTCTATGGAATTCAACTCGTGAATGCCCAGGTCGAGGACCTCGTGGCCCTCTGCAGCGAGGAATTCGACAATTTTCTGTTTCAACTGGTAGCCGGCTCCGTCGGCGCCAATGGTGATATGCATTGCACGACTCCCTTCAGACTAGAAGTTGAGTTCCTTGATCTCACCGGTGGTCATAAAGATGACCCGCTCGCAGATGTTCGTGACGCGATCAGCGATGCGTTCTAGATTATGGCCTACCCAGAGCAGGTAGGTGGCCCGGGTGATGTTCTTGGGGTCCTCGAGCATATAAGTCAATAACTCACGGTAGATCTGGTCGTACAGCTCGTCGATTTCCGCGTCTCGCTTTGCCGTCGTCATGGCCAAGTCTGGATCCTGTTCCAGGTATGCTTTCAGGCTGTCCTGGATCATCTCCTGATCGATCTCTGCCATGCGAGGCACGTCAATCAGCGGCTTGAGCAGCGGTAGGTTTGCCAACCGGACGGCCAGCTCTGCGATCCCGCTGGCATAGTCCCCCATACGTTCCAGCTCGGTGGCGATGAACATGGCGGCGATGATGGCGCGTAGATCGCTGGCCGCCGGCTGCTGGGTCGCGATCAGGGTCACGCATTGCTCCTCGATCTCGTACCGCCTGGCATTGATCGCCTCGTCGTTGGCCACGACCTGATGGGCCAAATTGACGTCGCGTTCCTTGAGTGCATCGACAGCCTCCCGAACGGCGGTCTCCGCCATGCCGCTCAGGTAGACGATGTCGTCGCGCAGTTCCCTCAGTTGCTGGTGGAATAGCCCTCTCGCTCTCTCTGTCATGTGACCTCCTAACCCATGCGTCCGGTGATATAGTCCTCGGTCAACTGTTGCGTCGGTCGCGTGAAAATCTTGTCCGTTTCATCGTACTCGACGAGCTTTCCCAGCCAAAAGAGCCCTGTGTAGTCGGACACGCGGGCTGCCTGCTGCATGTTGTGCGTGACGATGACGATGGTGTAATGATCGCGCAGTTCGCGCATCAGGTCTTCGACCTCTAGTGTGGCGGCCGGGTCGAGCGCCGAGCAGGGCTCGTCCATCAGGATGACCTCTGGCTCGACGGCCAGAACCCGCGCGATGCACAGCCGCTGCTGCTCACCGGCCGAGAGATCGAGAGCAGAGGCGCGCAGTTTGTCCTTAACCACGTCCCATAGAGCTGCTCTCTCCAGGCTCTGCCTGATCAAGTCGTTCAAGGCGCTGCCCTGTGCCAGCCCTAGGACGCGCGGGCCGAAGGCGACGTTGTCGTAGATGGACTGGGAAAAAGGGTTGGGCCGTTGGAAGACCATGCCCACTCGTTGCCGCAGTTCGACCACATCCACGTCGGGTGCGTAGATGTTCTTCCCGTCTAGCAGGACTTGGCCCTCGACCCGCGTGCCGGAGATGGTGTCGTTCATGCGGTTGAGACAGCGGAGGTAGGTGGACTTGCCGCAGCCAGAAGGCCCGATCAGGGCGGTGATGTGCCGTTCCTCGATGCACATCGAGATGCCCTCCAGGGCCTCAAAGTCGTCGTAGTAAAACCGTAGGTTGTGGGTCTCGACTTTGCTCATCGTGAGACATTGTACCGCAAGCTGGCAGAGTGGGCAAGCGGGTTACGGCTGCGGCGCGATTGACCGTCCAGGGTGGTAGTGATATAATCCGCCCGGTATGAAAAAACTCGGCGTTGCTCTCGGTCTGTCGCTGCTCGTCTTGCTCGCTGCCTGCCGATCATCTGTGGGGAAGGATGGGGCAAGGAAAGCCATTGCTATCCAGAACGTGGGGTCCGACACCATCGTCAACCTGGCAGTCCGGTGGGCGGAGAGGTATCAGGAGCAATACCCCGAGGTACGCATCACCGTGAGCGGCGGCGGCTCCGGCACGGGCATTGCCGGCCTGATCAACGGTATGATCGATATCGCCAATGCCTCGCGTCGCATGAAGCCGGAGGAGATCGAGACGGCCAAGGCAAACGGCATCGAGCCGGTCGAGCACGTGATCGCCAGCGATGCCATCGCCGTCGTCGTCCATCCCTCCAACCCTGTCGATCGGCTCACCCTCCAGCAAATCTCGGACATCTATAGCGGGCGAATCGCCAACTGGTCGGAGGTGGGAGGAGAGGATCGCCCGATCATACTCCTCTCACGGGAGTCGAACTCTGGCACGCACGTCTACTTCCTGGAGCAAGTGGTGCGGCTGGGTGACAAGAACTCGGACGCCCTTTTCTCACCTGACACGCTGCTGATGCCTTCTTCGGAAGGCATCAGTGCTGAAGTGCGTCAGAATCCCAACGCCATCGGCTACGATGGGCTGGGGTACGTGACTGACGACCAGAAAACGATCGCTGTCGCTGCGGAACCGGGCGGGCTCTACGTGAAACCGAGTATCGAGACAGTCAACAGAGGAACCTATCCCATTTCCCGTGATCTGTATATGTACACTGCCGGGGAACCGCAAGGGGTCATCGCCGAGTACCTGGCCTGGATTCGCTCGCTGGAGGGTCAGGCAATTGTGGGGGAACTGGGGTTCGTACCGTTGGAGGTGGGGGAGTGAGCAAGCTGCTGCCAAACCGTCCAAAGACTCGAACGACGTTCCCCGAGTACTTTGTTGAACGCTTCATCCGTGTGACCGGTGTCCTGGTCATTGTCTTTCTGGCGCTGATTTTTCTTTTTCTGGTGCGCGAGGGTAGTGCGACGTTTCTGGAGGTGCCGCTGCGAGATCTGTTCCAGACGCGCTGGTATCCGAATGAGGCGTATTTCGGCCTTCTGCCGCTGGTGCTGGGCTCGCTCATCGTGACGTTGGGGGCAGCGGCTATCAGTCTGCCGTTGGGCTTGCTGACGGCTGTTTTCATCGCCGAGGTTGCCCCCCGCTGGATGCGCGAAATCCTCAAACCCTTTATCGAGGTATTGGCCGGTATTCCGTCGGTAGTTCTGGGGTTCCTGGGGATGTTGGTGGTGTCACCGCTGATCCGTGAGTGGTTGAATGCGCCGACCGGACTGACGGCTCTGGCAGGGTCGGTGATGCTCGGTTACATGGCGTTGCCTACCATCGTCAGCGTGGCCGAGGATGCGCTGGATGCTGTGCCCAAGTCGTATCGCGATGGGGCGTTGGCGCTGGGGGCTACGCGCTGGCAGGCTATCTGGCGGGTGACGGTCCCTGCAGCCCGCTCTGGTATCGTCACGGCGATGATGCTTGGGGTGGGGCGGGCCATCGGCGAGACGATGGCGGTGATGATGGTCACGGGAAACGCGGCGCGCATGCCGCTTACGCTCAATTCGTTCCTGATGCCTGTGCGCACGATGACGGCGACCATTGCCGCCGAGATGGGCGAGGTAGCCCAGGGGAGCACTCACTACCACGTTCTGTTTGCCCTTGGCCTAGTGTTGTTTGTCGTCACGTTTATCATCAACCTGGTTGCCGCGTGGACGATTTTCCGGCAAGGGAAGCGGTACGGAAGGTTGTTGTCGTAATTGCAGATGGCGAATAGCGAATGGCGAATAGGATGGGAAGAATGAACTACAAGGAGTGGGAGGCGGAGGTAGCGCCGACGATTAAGGCGGGACCCGTGTGGAAGTTCTTCGCCTATCCCAAAGCGTTGTTTCTGTACGACCTTGTATGGACAGATTGTGATTACTGGCAGAAAGATCGGCGGGGCTGGGCCATTATCGAGCAAGTGATCCGCAGCGCGGGTTCTATCAGTGCCAATATTGAGGAGGGCTATGGTCGTGGCTTTGGGCGAGATTACGCTCGCTTTCTCAAGATTGCCCTAGGCTCGGCCCGAGAAACTCAGGGCTGGTATTGGCGTGGACGGAGACTGTTGGCACCAGAGGTCCACCAGCACCGTATGGCTCTACTCGATGAGATCATAGCCCTCCTCCTCACTGAAGTCGAGCGCTAAACCAAGAAAGCCCAACGCGCGTGATTCGCCATTCGTAATTCGTGATTCGCTATGTCGAGAAACCACCATCAACGATTCGGCTTTGCGCTGCTGAGCCTGGTTACCATCATTGTCGTGTTGCCCATTCTGTTGGTGGTGGGCTACATCGTCGTCCAAGGCGCCCCTGCCATTTCGTGGGAGTTCATCTCTGCTATGCCGCGCGATGGTATGCGCGCCGGCGGCGTCTGGCCGGCCGTCGTCGGTACCGTTCTCCTGACGCTGGGGACGGCCATCTTTGCCGTGCCGATCGGCATAGCGGTTGCGATCTACCTGGCCGAATATGCCCAGGACACGCTGCCGACGCGCGTGATCCGCCTGGCCATCATCAATCTGGCCGGAGTGCCGTCTGTGGTCTACGGCCTGTTTGGATTGGGGTTGTTCGTCATCTTCCTGCAATTTGGCACATCTATCCTGGCCGGGTCGCTGACGCTGGCGATCATGACTTTGCCGGTTATCATCAGCACGGCCGAGGAGGCGCTGCGGGCGGTGCCTCAATCCTTCCGCATTGTCAGCTTTTCGCTGGGGGGGACGCGCTGGCAGACCATCCGCCGTGTTGTGCTGCCCCAGGCTTTGCCGGGCATCCTTACTGGTGTGATCCTGGGGCTGGAGCGGGCTGCTGGGGAAACGGCCCCTATCCTTTTCACGGTCGCAGCTTTTTTCCTGCCGCGCTTGCCTCATTCCATCCTCGATCAGACGATGGCGTTGCCGTACCATTTGTTCGTCATCAGCACCCAGGTGCCGGGGATGCCAATACAGATTCAATATGGCACGGCGCTGGTGCTCCTTGTCTTTGTGCTCTCGATGAACATCCTGGCGGCCGTGATACGCAACCGGTTCCGCGCCAAACGCCAGTGGTGAAGTGGAGAGGGGCGTTCAGAACTGATGGAGAAATCATCGCCCAAGTTTCTGTTGGATCAGGTTTCCTACACGTATGAAGATGGCGTGCAGGCGCTGCGCGATGTCAGCCTGCGCATTTACCCCAACGAGATCACGGTCATCTTTGGGCCGGCAGGCGGGGGAAAGTCCACCCTGTTGCGATTGTTGAATCGGCTCAACGATCTGATCCCAGGGCGAAGCCTGGAGGGGCGCGTCTTGTTGGATGGTGAGGATGTCTACGCGGCAGGGATGGACGTGCACGCGCTGCGCCGCCGCGTGGGGATGGTCTTTGCGACGCCTGTCCCTCTTCCGATGTCCATTCGACGGAATCTGACGTATGGCCCGGAGCTGGCCGGCATGCGCGGTCGTGCCAGGCTGGGTGAGTTGGTCGAGCGCAGCTTGCGGGCGGCGGCCTTGTGGGATGAGGTGGCGGATCGGTTGGACGGACCGGCTGTGGCGCTTTCGGGGGGACAACAGCAGCGGCTGTGTCTGGCTCGCACACTGGCACTGAAGCCGGAGGTGATCCTGCTTGACGAACCGACCTCTGGCCTGGATCCCATCTCGACGGCCAAGGTTGAGGCCAGCTTACAGGAGTTGAAGAAACACTATACGATCGTTCTGGTTCCTCACAGCGTGCAACAGGCCGCTCGTGTGGCTGACCATGCTGTCTTCGTATTGCAAGGCGATCTGGTTGAGGAGGGTCCAGGTGGGCAACTGTTTACCAAGCCTGGCGACAAGCGCACGGAGGACTATGTGACCGGACGGTTCGGGTAGCGTATAGGCGTACTTGGGAGCCATTGACCTTCCTTTGCGCTCGTGCTATACTCTGGTTGGCTTTGGGTGTTGGTGGGATGGCGATGGGCTGGCGAGATGATGAACGCTTCGGTCAAAACCCTGGCTCCAGAGCAGATACGTCATCTGGTGGAAATGGCGGAACAGACGCGGGCGGCCATGAGTCGTTTCGCGGGCTATGAGGTGTCCTACAACGCGACTGCCCTACAGCTTCTCGATGAATGGATTGACCGCCACGTTCGGCAGTTTTCGGAGCCTTCGCAGAGGATACGCTTGCTGTGGACCAGTTTTCTCGGGGAGATGTTCCGCCGCCATCACGGCGGGGAGTGGGCGCTTCTGGGTCGGGGAAAGCAGGGGGAATTGGTTATGCTTTGTCCGACAGAGTTCAGCGGCGTGCACGCGGTGGATGTTTCGGGCCAGGTCGGACGCCGCATCGCTGAAGGCATATCTGCCTCACTTACTTACGCTTACTCGATGACATGTATCGAGTTAAAAGCAGAGCAGTAGAATACTTGAAAATCGAGGGGGGCCAGCCCTATGGGAGGCTGGCCCTCTTCTGTTGCTTGCGACACTACACTGGTTGACGCAGGCGACGCACCACGAATAGCAAGAGCAGCAGTCCTACAGCCAATGCACCGATCCCATACGTGCCCACGCCTGTTCCCGGCACTTCTGTATCGCTGACCGGCGCGGTCTCTGTGCTCTCCACTGTGCCTTCCGCTGGCGGCGTCACTGTCGACCGGCGGGTCGGCGTGGGCTGCAGGGTTGCCGTGGGTTCCTCGGTGGCACCCCCTGCCACCTCTGCGGGTGTCGCTGTTAGCGTTGGCTGTTCTTCCTGCGTAGGTGCCGGTTCCCGCGTCGATACGGGCTCAGGCGTCCAGGTCGGCGTCGGTGTCTCCGTGGCTGCGCCCTGGTCCGGCCGAGCCGTCGCCTCCGCCGGCGTTCCGGTCGCCCCGGCTGCCATCGCAGCGGCTGTTTGCTCGACAGATAGGTTCTTAGCTGTGGTGTCCCTGATCGAGGGGTAAACAATGACCGCCCATGCAATGAAAGCGCAGACACCTAGCAAGAGCACCGCTCCAAACCCTGCTACGAGGTAGATAAAGAGGCGGTTGGTGCTTTTCTCTTCTTCTCCTACTTCTTGCTCCTCGTCTGCGAAGAGTTCGAATTCTTCCATGTTTCACCTCCTTGAATTACCTGCTCACTCTGCTGCGTCTACCGGGTCGGTCTGACGACGTGGTTGGTTCGAAGATGCGGTCTAGGTCAGGATCTCCAGATTGGCCAGAGGGGCGAAGATGGGTTTGCCTTGGCCTAGGTCTATTTCCGCTCCGCGCACTCTGGCGTCTGTCTCTATGCGATAGGCATGGTCGGCGATCGAAACGACTATGCCTGCTCGACCCAGGTAGGGAGCTCTCACCACGCGTACTCGCGCTCCTACTGTCAGCGGCATACCGGGTTGTGACTGATCGGGCGGCAGTGACTCGGCTGGCATAGGGATGATGATCTCTGGGCGCACGACGCCCCATCGTGGCTTGATCCGTCCACTGATCGAGGCTTCCCGGCCTTCGTGCGTAGCAAGCAATTGAAAGACAGGCCCCGACATCGGAATCAAGCCAATGCCTTCGGTGACGACAATAGGGAAGGGCACACGCTCTGCAGCGTCGATCATCTCCGATGACAATCCACCTATCACAATTCCTCGCACCTGGAGTTCCTGTGCTCGTTCGAGCACACCGTCGTCGAGCCCTGCTCCGCCGATGATGATGGCCCCGTGACAAGAGGGATCGATGTCCTTTGACCGCAGCGGTTTGTCAGGGCTTTTCACCAGCCGCTTGAGCACGCCGACGCTTTCCCTGCCTGCCCCCCACGTTCCCTGGACGAGGGCCCCGGTTGTCTCAATGACCACGGCGTGTCCCTCCAATACATTGGTCACTGTGCCCTGCATGTATGCGCGCAACTCGAACGGGGTGGGGCGGGTCTCGATCAGCACGCGCCCACTGCCGCTGGCTGTCAGCACGCCATCTAAGGGTGACTTGACGGGGTCGGAGAGCCCTTTCTGGGCTACCACCTGTCCACGTCGTACCTCTTCGCCCACCTTGACGCGCAAGTACTTTTTGAGTTGGGAAGCGGGGATCCCCAACGAGCGTGCCACCGATACAACGCGAAACTCACCCGGCACGTTTGCTCTTGCCACAACTTGCATAGGCTCGACCCTATCGCCAAGGCGCACCAGTGTCTCGCCGGGCGTAGGCAGTATCCGCTCGCGGCGCACGTTGACTAATGGGGTTACTTGGATTTCAGTCGGATAGTACATTTGAATGACCAGTGATCAATGTCTGCAGTCAACAGTCCGCAATCAACTTATCCTCCCACATCCCACAGCCAGCGTTGCATCTGCATCAACCGTTGCCGGCGTTCGCTTGGCAGGCGCAAGGGGCGCCCGCGCGCGTCGATGATCAAGCCGACCAGTCCTCCGCTCACGCGTCGTTTCCCACCTCTTCCCGGTCCGAGTCCGATGTCGAACTGATAGCGCGGGTGCAGCTCCAATTCCGCTTGCTGGCCTGGCGGCAAGGGCAATACTTCTAGATGGCCATGTTGTACCTCGACGCCGAACGCGCTTCCGTCATCATACTTCACTTTGACTTTGAGGACGATGCTGCCGGAACGTGGACGCCCGACGGGCGACACGACGGTTGCCAGGTTGACGAAGCACCCACTGTCTAGCGCTTCGACGGCTGCTACCGGTTTGACTGCCGCGACGTTTCCCAGTGCTGGCACCAAGCCGTACTTATCCAATACCAACGTGGTGACACCTATGGGCTGCAAAGCGTCCAAGACCATCAAGGCTGCCTGGCCAGGACGCGGGGTATTGGTGAGCGCTCCGCCGCTGACGACGATGGTGTCGCATAGGGGCATGAGATGCGGGTGGGGCTGGGCAATGCCGGGCTGCCAGCCTGGGCGGGCTGTCTCCAAAGCCGTGCGCATCGCCTCACGCGCCACTGCTTGTTCCAGCCACAACTCGCGCCGGTCCTGCGGGATGCTGATCGGCCGCATCTCCTTGTTGACTAGCAGACCGTGCACTTCCGATTCTTCCATCACTTCGGGCATCCAACGGGTGATAATCTCGGCTCCATGTGTCTGTAGCAGTTTTTCCCCACCAAAGGCGATACCCATGTTGCTGCTTACGGTAAGGAACGGATGTCCCCCAAAGACCGCGGCTATTGTCGTGTTCGACGCCCCCAAATCCACACCCATTACACCCTTCGAGGGATCACCTTGATGCCAGAGGTACTGCATCACACGGCTGAAGGCACGGGCGGTCGGCGTGACCGGCACTGAGCTCCACGACGTCAAGGTATCCATGCCCGCAAGCTGCTGCATCTTTTGCTGGCCGTAGAGATCGTTCAGTTCTTCTTGAGCATTGAGCAGGTTTTCTTCCGTCAGAGTGGGGCGCACGTTGCTGGCCACGCGCAGCTCGGCTCGCCCTTTCACGATTTCTACCACCTGCTGGCGCAGTTCAGAGTTGCCTGCATAGAGTATACGGGGACGCGCCTTCTCGTCGATTAGCGAGCAGGCCAGAGCCGCCGTATCTACGAGTTCCAGCACTGGTCTCACAGCGCCGTTCTCCAGACCGCCGGCGATGCAGATGACATCTGGTGCAGCTTTGTTGATGGTGCGCACACGCTCTTCTTCGGTCAGCCCGCCTCGACCATCGCTGGCCAAAATCGCGGAGACCAACGAGTAGGTCCCCGCTGCTGCCCGCTCGGCGCTGGCAACGCTCAGGTCTCGCACCAGCCCGCCGAGCACGACTCTTAGCGGCTCGCTGGCGCTGGCGGTCGCAGCGAAGACGTCTGTGCGTTCGTCCGAGGTATCGGAAACGATCAGATCGCCGGAGGCCTTGAAGAACTCCCGGCCTGTAACCGCAGAGATCTGCTCGGCGGCGTGGCGGACGCCAGCCGTCACGTCTCCCCAGGGATATTCTGCCGTCGTGGGAGTCTCCCCCCGCGCGACGAAGCGGTACCGCCCTCCGACTCGGTCGAGCAGCACGACCTTGGTCAGCACTGTACCGCAATCAGCCACCAGGATCGAACCGATGCTTGTGTCTTGCGCCGTTGTCATCTCTCTGCCAGCCACTTGTCGTGCACCCAATTGCCTAAAAGCCTTTCAGGGTCTCGAAGAGGTATTGAATGCGACCGATGAAGAACGAAAGCGATGCCGTCAACGCGCCTGCGAAGGCGACGCCCAGCGCAACAGTCACGAATATACGACCTATCGAGCCCAGGAACCTGACGAATCCCCCCAACGTGCCGGCCAGCCCGTGTTGCTGTTGGCTCAGGGTGAAGTCGAAGGCGAACAGCGCAAAGATCGTGCCCAGGGCGACGATGCTCCCCTTTAGCGGGTCGAGTTGCATGACTGTGCCGGTTGCCCCAAGCTGTGGCACAAGGGTGCCCAGCAGTGCACCGAGCAACGCCAATGCCACACCGACGCCGATGAGGAAGGCCATGAAAAAGTTTCCGATGTAGGCCAGCCTGCGGATGCTCTTGAAGAAGAGCAGCGCCAGTCCTATCAATACAGGGACCACGATGATCGGTTGGGTTCCTAGCCGGCCCAGGACTATTCTGATCAGAACCTCGTGGACGACGATGGCGAAAGTGTATCCTATCAGTGCCCCGGTGAAGAGGTGCAACACGAGCCGGTATGCAAAGTTGTCGCCCAGCAGGTAGCTAAGAACGAGTATCGTCAGCAGGAATCCGACTACCAGGCCCACGGCTTCAAACATTATTGCATCCTCCTGGGCGAGCCGCCGAACAGGTAGCTGAGAACCGCACCGGCAAGTATGAGAAATGCGATGGCCAGTTGTCCTGCTGCCAGAGCGTCGAGTTGCTTAGTGGCCGATCCTGCCGTGCCACGGCGGGCCTCGTAGCTGGCCGCCTCGCGTAATCCAATGATTGCTCCCTCCAGTTGCCCGCCATTTTCGTCCAGATATGGGCCGACGACTGGCTCCAAGGCCGCGCTCACGCCTGCGACCATTGGCGGGACTTGTGACAGCAAGCTGGCCTGCTCTATCCACCAACGTAACTGCGCGGGTTGGGCGGCCAGTACGAGAACCAGCTTGGGTTGTGGATCTGTGCTGGTCAGTAAATTCGCTATGCCTGTAGCGTTGCCTGGTAGATAAAGAGGCGACGATTTATACGTCATTGTGACGTGTTCTTGGGCATTGATTGCCACGCCCAGGCCCTCGGGCTGCGTGCTGGCGGCGGAGATGGTCGCCCCCCGTTCGATCAAATGCATCAGGAGCGGCTCCGCTATGGCGTTCATCTCGTCGGCTTCTGCTGCCCCGGACTCGAAAGCGACCAGGACAGTATCTCCCGCATTCACGCTCTCGATCGTGTCGTACATGTCCGATCTGATGGACTCGAGAGGCTGAGGCTGTGCCAGTCGTATTTCGTAACCGAGATCTTCGAAGTGATTGGGCGCGAGCACACCTACAACGAACATGACCAGCACGATTGCCACCATCCAGCGCGGCGCTTGCTCCGTTAGGCTGCTGCGTCGCTTGCGTGCCTTTGGCTGTGGCACCTCGGCTGGTCGAGTCAGCAGGCTCTGCAGCAGTCGCGCCCGCGCGAGAGTAGCCTCATCGACCGTTGTGGGTAGCACTTCTCGATGGGCCAGGGTCTCGCCAGCAATGGGAAGGGGGGCGAGCACGCCTCGTAGTCCTTCCAGTAATCCCGTGGTTTCTACGGGTTCCTCTTCGACGATCTCTTGCACCGCTTCTTCGCTGGGACGCATTGCCTCCAGCCAGGAAGGGATCTCGGCGCGCGCCAATCCTGCAGCCTCGGCCTCAAAGGTCGGCGTGACGCCCTCAGGTCCAGGGGCTGCTGCTTCTTCCCTCGGCCTGAGCTCGGCCAGCCAAGCTGGAGCTTCCTGTGCAGCAGGCGGGGGAGTTTCTACGAAGGGGGGCGGTGATGGAGGTATTCCTTCGGGGCCTGCTGCTTCCGGCGGAGCCAGCCCTCGAAGCCAATCGGGCACTTCGGCAGAGGCGGGCGTGGGTGTGGGTGGGATGGCTTCTGGAGCTGCCTCTTCCGGCGGAGCCAGCCCTCGAAGCCAATCGGGCACTTCGGCAGAGGCGGGCGTGGGTGTGGCTGGGATGGCCTCTGGAGCTGCCTCTTCCGGCGGGGCCAGCTCTCGCAGCCAATCGGGCACCTCGGCGGGGGAGGGGGCGCCCATTCCGGGGATGGTTTCCTCAGGTTCCGGCCAGGCAGCGGGCGGCGCGACCTGTGGGGCCGCTGCCTCTTCCGGTGGGGCCAACTCCTGCAACCAACCGGGCACCTCAGCCGGGGAGGGGGCGCCCATTCCGGGGATGGTTTCCTCAGGTTCCGGCCAGGCAGCGGGCGGCGCGATCTGTGGGGCCGCTGCCTCTTCCGGCGGGGCCAGCTCTTGCAGCCAATCGGGCACCTCGGCTGGCGAGGGGGCGCCTATTCCGGGGACGGTTTCCTTGGGTTCCGGCCAGGCAGCGGGCGGCGCGACCTGTGGGGCCGCTGCCTCTTCCGGCGGGGCCAGCTCTCGCAGCCAGTCAAACGACTCAGTCTCTTCTCCGGGTGCTTCTGCAACCTCGTGTGCAACTTCGGCAGTGGGTGGTGCAGCCTCGGGGGTCATTGTTCCCAAGCCCACTGGCCCCAGATCGCGCAACCAATCTGGGATCTCGACTGGCTCCATGGGTTCGGCTGCAGCTTCAGACTCGAATGCGGTGGCTTTTTCCCCTGTCGGGCTCCGAAGTTGCGCCAGCCAATCCCCTGGTTCTTCTTTCTCTTCTGTGGGCAAGCTTTCAGCCTGGACTTCCTGCGGTGTCAACTCTCGGAGTTGCGCCAGCCAGTCCTCTGATTCCTCATCGCTGGCTTCCTGGGGTCTTTCGCTGGAGGGCTCTTCATCGAGCGGGATGGTGGGCAGAGAGAGTCCCTTGATCGGAGATGAGTCGCGTGTGGATTCTTCGTCAGACGAGGCTGCCAATGGAACGATGCGGGCATTGCACTGGTCGCAATAGGCATTGCCTACAGGGTTCATTGCACCGCACATCGGACAGCGCAGCGTCGTCTGCGTGGGCAGTGTTTCGCCGCATTCATTGCAGAAGCGGCTGCCTCTTCTATTCGCTGTACCGCACTTTGGACAGTAGCGCATCACTCACTCGATCAGGACTCACCACGCGGCCACAGAGTCCGTATCGCCGTCATCACTGTGCCCAGCACAACACCCAGCAACAAGCCGCGCATGCCTGCCATTCCGAGGACGTTGACGACAAATGCCCGAAACCCTGAGATCACCCCCCAGTTCAGTCCCAAGAGTGGAATGCTGCTCACGAGTACGATGATTGCTGTCAGAATGAAGAGCCAGGTTCGCCAATCACGCCGCACGTGTAGCATGCGGCTCGCCGCTAAGGTCAGGGTAAAGACCATCAGCGCGGCCAGGGACGCTCCAACCGGGCCGATCACGTATTTGAACACCCATTGAGCAGACTCTTTTTCTGGACCGGGAAGGACGAGGGCAATGGACACTATCATAGACGCCAGGAAGACGATGCTATAGATCCCCCCTTGGGGTGAGCGGATTGCTTTCAAGTGTACCAGTCCGACGTTCAATAGCCCCAAGAGGAAGGCAAAGGCGGCTATGATGACAGCCCATTCGATCAACGTGGTACGTAGCTGAAGCCCGCCGAACAGTACCAGCAGGCATACAATCATGGCGATGAAGGCTGGAATCCACTGCTTGACAATGCGCCCCATCTACGTCACCTTACCTAGAACCCCCAGAGACCCGCAAGCCCCAGCAGAGCTATGATCCCGATGATGATGGCCAGAAGGGGGCGTAAGAACCAGTCCTGGACTTGCAGGCTGACCGTGTAGCGTATCTTGTTCGTCAATTGGGCACCGGCAGCGTACATCTCCTCGCCCATTGCCAACTGGTCGGTGGCAGGGTAGAGTGCGGCGATGGCGTTGGGAGCGGCTGCGGCTGCAAGCTGATTCAGGTCACGTCGGGCGCTTGCATCAGCGATCAGCGAGACCTCGGGTCCGAAAGCTCCCATCATCAGGGTGGTTGTCACTTCTCCAGTCGCGGTCAAGTTGGCGGCTCCGGCTGCGTATGCCACCGGCGAGGGGGCGACAAACCGCACCTGATTGGTATTGTATCGCTTGGTGAGGCCGTGCCGCTCGTATGCCTCTCGCAGGATGTCTTGAGCCAAGGGAAGCAACGTGGGATCGCCCACAGTGATGACGGGAGGAGCGTTGTACAGGACGGCGGTGTCGGCCATTTCTGCCACTGCTTCCAACACGGCGAATGAAGTGATGGCCTCGTCTCCGACCAGGCCGCCGTTGCCCATCGCGATGTGAACCGTCCCACCGCTCTCGGCGGCGCGCCCGATCTCGTGCTTCAGGTTCTGGAAGGCAGACAATGGACGTATCTTGGAATGCAGGCTTCTGCCGCGAGACTTCATTCCGTCTTTTCTCCTTCCAAGCGTATGCTTAGTCTGTTCAGCAGTTCAGGGTTATCCAGCAGTGTTGTAGCATGCTCGACTGCTGTTTCATCCGCCACCCCAGCCAGTAATGGCTGAGCCATGAGAAGCACCTGGCTGCCCAGGAATCCGAACGGACGGGCAATCTCGATCAGGAACAGAGCCATGGATGAAAGTCCCATCGCCTCAATACGCTCAGCCAGCTTTTCGATCCAAGCTCGTTCTTCCGCTTCGCCGTTCACGGTTGAGCCTTCAGGTTGATGCTAGTATACCAAAATCTGGCGAAACCGCCACTCTACAGTGGTGTGCTTATATAGCGCGCTCAGTATAGCACGATTTGGGGCACTAAGCAACTTTGTGAGTTGACTCACTAGAAATGTTACGAACGACGATCGTCGGCTCACGAGTAATTGTTGTCGTGACGCATTTGTTGACTCACAAGAGGATGTTACCCAGAACAGGGGGCATTTCCATGGGTGGTGGGACTGCTTTAAACCATGGTGGGGGACGAGAAACTCGGCTCGGACTCAATGGGATGCTGTCGACATGCTTGGAGCGCGAAGGTGTTGCGTTACGCGCAGATGCGAGAATGCCGCCAAAACATGTGCTGATGAGCCAGGCCGGCCACGGGCGCGAAGTAGGAGTGGTTGTTCGCGGGGTCGGCAATTCCAAACGGATGTGGGCCAGCCGGTGAGTCAACGGGCTTGTCGGGGCTGGCCTCGACAGCGAGCTGTTTCCAACTAGGTGTATTCATCTCCTCCGTGGCCGGGAAGGCCGTTGGCCGCACCGCCATTCGATTCCTTTATCCACCATTCCACTGGATGACCATTGCCCTGCCCTCCACCTTGTTCCTGAATCTCACGGCGGGATACCCTAGTAAGAGCGCGCCGAAAATGCGGTCGCGCCTTCGTAGCCCAAGGTGGTGCCTGGCGGCTCTGCTCCTGTCCACAAAGATCGGTCCGTTTCCCCATA
Source organism: Anaerolineae bacterium (assembly GCA_034430835.1). Classification (GTDB taxonomy): domain Bacteria; phylum Chloroflexota; class Anaerolineae; order B4-G1; family B4-G1; genus JAFGED01. Next base: position 8,979 of record DAOUDX010000122.1, on the reverse strand, counting down.
GGCAACTGGCGATCCCCTCGGCCTGCGCGTAGGACGTCATATTCGCCAGGGCGTATTGGGCGCTATCCACCGACAGCGGGATCCACTTGTCGCCGACGATAAAGACGATGGCTGCCGGGTGGTGAAATGCGAACCCCCTTTCCAGGGAACTCTCAATCTTGGGCTTGTTCAGCAGGTACTCCTCGGAGAGCCCTACCAGCCTGGCCAGAATGCCCACGATCTTTGGCCTGTAGGCGACGTTGTAAACCATCGAGACGAAGCGCATCAGTATCCGGTCGAGCGTCTCTATGATCTCATCGTCGTCCACCACGATGGCTCTGAACCCATAGTTGTGGGTCGGCGCATAGATGCCGTAATTGACGGTCTCTTCGAGCAGCACCCGGTCGATCTTGTCCTTCTTGAACGTCCGGGTGGACCGTCGCTGTTTGAACAGCTCGTCGAGCTGCTCTGGAGAAGGCATGCGCGTCTCGTCAAAGGCTGTAGGTGGCACGCTATCCCACGAAAGCGCCTGCTCCGGGCAGATGGCCACGCACTGCGAGCACGTGCTGCAATATCCATAGTTGATACTCGCCACGCCGTCAAAAAGGGATATACATCCCTCGTGACATATTCTCACGCACGAGCCGCATCCGGTGCATTTCTCTTGATCGATGACAACCATATATCCTTATTCCTCCCTACCATCTCAGCAACCTGATCGTGACAGGTGATGAGGGGATACATCTTTGATCGTGTCGGTTCCATGTTTCACTCCCTAGCCGACTAATCCCAAACGTTCAGCTAGGATGCGGCTTTCCATTTCGTAGAGATCGCCAGCGCCGAACAGGGCTTTCGGCAGGTGCCCATGCAGCTCCTGCCAAACGAGGCCGTCTGCGCGGAGCCACGTTGTGAGCGCCAGCGCGAGAATGCCCAGTGGTACGGCTTTATCCTGCAGGACCGACTGCATCCAGGTTAGAGCGCGTCGTACCGATGGGGATGGTGCGTCGTACTGGAGAGGGATAAGCAAACAGTTGGCATCGTGCGCAGCGCGCAACACCTGAACCATGGCCCCCATACTGCGCATCACCGCCTGCTCGAACTGCCGGTCCCGCTCCCCAGACATGGCGACGCCCTCGGTAGGCGTGCCGTACATCAGAGCATAGGCCCCCGGGTGCTCCGTTGCCCACCCGCGGTAGGCGCGCATCAGCGCCAGGAATCGACCGGCATAGTCATCCTCTGGCACACCCTCCACAGACTTCTCCAGTGCTTCGCCCATCGAATTGTAGGCGTCAACGATGAGAGCAATGACCAGCGCGTTGCGATTCTTGAAGTAGCGATAAAGCGCAGGCGGCGTCATACCCATCGCCCGGGCAATCGCGCCGAGCGACAAGCTGCCCGCCCCGTTTTCAGCAATTTGGTGCCAAGCGGTGTCCTTGATCTCCTCGATAGTTTCCCGACGACGACGCCGTCGCCGGTCTGGCGACTGGCTCATAGTGTTACTCCTTATAACCAAAGTTAATACTAGTAACTATTGAAAATAGTATAAACGATTTCTGGAGATTTGTCAAGAAGGAAGCGCCGGTGGTCATCGATCCCCTTTTGCGCTATAATATCTTCAATATGGAAGAACGTTTGCAGAAGATCCTGTCCCGTGCGGGGTTCGGTTCCCGCCGCGCCTGCGAGGAGCTGATCCGCGAGGGGCGCGTCGCCGTGGATGGTCAGACGGCCCAGATCGGCCAGAAGGCCGATCCAGACCGTGACCGTATCACCCTGGATGGGAAACCGGTGCAGGTGAAGCGCGGTCACACCTACGTCGCTCTGCACAAGCCTCGTGGCGTCCTCTCCGATGAGGGCGACGGCACAGGTCACATTCGAACGGCGCGCGATCTGGTAGGGCTGCCCGGCCACCTTTACCCGATAGGGCGGCTCGACCTGCAGAGCGAAGGGCTGCTCCTCCTGACCGACGACGGCGAGCTGACCCACCGGCTCACCCACCCGCGCTACGAGCACGAAAAAGAGTATCAGGTGTACGTCGAGGGCCATCCGGACGAGAAGACACTGAAGCAGTGGCGGCGCGGTGTCTTTTTGGAAGGGACGAAGACGGCGCGCGCAGAGGTCTCCATCCTACGGCAGGAGAAAAAGAATACCTGGTTGCGGGTGGTGTTGCGCGAGGGCCGCAAGCGCCAGATCCGCCGCACGGCGGCCATGCTGGGCCATCCTGTGCATCAACTGATCCGCGCCCGCGTCGGGCCGGTGCGCCTGGGCGATCTGAGACCGGGCGAGTGGCGGCACCTGACGGAGTGGGAGGTCACAGCCCTGCGCAAGCTCACAAAGCCCAAGAAGGAGCGCGAATGAACGACGCCGAAGAAAAGCGTAACGCCCCGGCCTACGGCTGGGAGTGGATATCGACCGAGTACCCTTTCAGCTACCACATGTTCCGCATCCGGCAGGACCGGGTGCGCTGGCCCGACGGCCAGGTGCGCCCCTACGCCTACGTCCAGGCCAGCGGTGCGGTCTGGGTCGTGCCGGTGACTGCCGACGGCCGGATCATCCTCATCCGCCAGTTCCGCTACACGATCGACGACTGGTGCTGGGAAGTGCCTGCCGGCGGCTTCCACGATTTCACCGGCTCTCCCGTCGAACTGGCAGAACGGGAGTTGGCCGAGGAGATAGGCGGTTCTAGCGACGATTGGTTTCACGTCGGCTCCTTCCGCCCTGGCGTCAGCACCATCGATGAGATCTGTCACATCGTGCTGGCCCGCAACGTGCGCCTTGACCGCGAGCCGAACCGCGAGCCGGGTGAGATCATCGAGGTGCACACGGTGCCGCTGGCGCGGGCGATGGAAATGGTACACAACGACGAGATGGTAGACGGTCACAGCGCGCTGGCGCTCCTGCGCTGCGAGCCATATCTGAGGGAGAAAAACCGGTGACGCGCGACGCTTCCCCCGACCCATCGACGTTTTTCCTGGAGGGCGGCCCCGTCGGCGCGCTGCTGATCCACGGCTTCCCGGGCTCTAGCACCGACGTGCGGCTGCTGGGCACCTATTTGCACGAGCGCGGGCTCACCGTCTCTGCGCCGCTGCTGCCCGGCCACGGGACGCAGCCAGCTGACCTGAATCGGGTACGTTGGCAGGATTGGACGACCTGTGCGGAAGAGACACTCGCGCGGTTGGCCGCTGCCTGCGAGACGATCTTTGTCGGCGGCCTCTCGATGGGCTCGCTCATCGCCATCTACCTGGGTGCGCACCACCCCGAGCTGACAGGCATCGGTTTGTACTCGCCCGCCATCGCCGTCCGCAACCGGCTGATCCATCTGACGCCGCTCTTGAAATACCTCGTCCCCTTCTGGCCGGGCGGCGAGTCGGACTCGGTGGACCCCAAGGCAGCCGCGCGCCTGTGCACCTACGACGTGAATCCCACCCGAGGCGCGCACGAGGTCTACAAGCTGATGAAAGTCACCCGACGGCTGCTTCCGAGTGTAACCGTCCCGGCCCTCATCGTCCACAGCACGCTGGATCGGAGTATCGCGCCGCACAGCGCCCAACTGGCCTACGACCGCGTCGGCTCAACCGACAAAGAGCTGATCACGCTGCACAACTCCGGCCACAACATTCTGGTGGATGCCGAGTGGGAAGCAGTGGCCGAGAAAACCTATCAGTTCATCGAGGAACATCGATGAGCGGGACCCGGGTTCCCGAAGTCGTCGTTGGCGCACTGATGGTCGATCCCCAGGGCGAGGTCTTTGTCGCGCGCTTCACCAAGCGGCAGGGCAGTTACGTCGTCCCCGGTGGCCACATCGAATACGGCGAGACGGCGGCCCAGGCGCTGGTGCGCGAGACACAGGAGGAGACTGGCCTGACGCCGACCGGGTTTCGCCTGCTGCTGGTGCACGAGCGCATCTGCCCGCCGCGCTACAAGAACGGGCGACACCACTTGGTCTATCTCGACTTCCTGGTGGAGGACTGGGAAGGCACGCTCCGGCTCGATGGCGAGGAGTTGTATGAGGGACGGTGGGTGCAACCCAGAGACGCGTTGGACCTGCCACTATCGGACACCACCCGCCGGTTGATCGAGTACTATATTCAAGTCAGGCGCGACGGTCCGGTCGGCTACCACGAGGACGAACTGGGCTGATGAACATCTTCCGAGCTCTGCCCATCCTCCGCCGCCATCCTCTGCTGAATGGCAAAAACGTCGCCCTCGTCGGCGTCTCGACCGTTGTGTGCGATGAAACCGCTCACTACTTTGAGATCGGTAAGCCCAAGTACTGGAAACAGCGCGAGGACGGCGCCACTACCGTCGGCGTGGGCTCCATCGGCGGAAGCATCAGGCAAGATGAAACTGTCACAGCTTGCCTGCAACGCGAGGTGGAGGAGGAGCTGGGCACGCGGGTGCGGCTCGAGCTGCCCCGCCAGACCTATCTGATCCACAACTGGCAGATCGCCGATACGCTGGGCCTCAAACCGAGCAAGAAGCGGCCCGCCCCGTTGATGGTGATCCTCACGCCGCCGCGCCTGGGCGGTCCCGACACCCCCGATCATCTGGCCATCCTTGCCTTTCGCACCCGCCTGCGCGGCAAGCCCGCGCCCCACGATCTCTTCGGCCTGCTGCGTGTCGAGAACCACGCCCTGATCGGGTTTTTTGCCCGCGACGAGTGGCCGCTGAAGGAGGCTCAGGCCCTCCCCGCCCTATCATTCGTCCTCAACGGCGAACTCCCCTCCGATACCGTCCTGCGCCCTGTTCTGACCGCCCGCGCCTTCCAGCTCCTCGTCTGTGGCGGATACGTCTGGAGCGCGTAGGCCAAGCGTCAGGGTTGCGCCGCCCGCCCGTCCAGCAGCATGAACCCTCCTGTGGTACCCTACAACTGCCGGCGTGAACCGGCCCCCAGGCACGATCCAGCGCCAGGCCTCAGCACGTGAGGCCGAATGGCCCGGACGCAGGACGACCCGGTGAGCCGTCTGGGGCACAATCCAGGGGGAGCAGTGGCGCCGTCGCCCTGAATCCACCGTCCGGGCCAACACAATCCAGAGATCACCACAACAGCGAAGTGGAGGGAAGCAAGATGGAAAGTACAGCACGAGCGACCCACATCGTCCGTTTGAGCAGTAACCTCAGCCTGCTGGCAGCGCTCTCCGCCTGCCTGGCCCTGTGGGGCGGGATCAGCCTGATGCTGACGCACTCGTCGCAGCCGCAAGCTGCCACAGTCCCTGCCGACGAACCGGCGCTACCCCGGCCGGTGGCCCGTTGGGACGACGTCTCGTCTGCCCGCCGCTCCCTGGCCGACCTGCTGCTCTTCTGGCTGCCGCTGGGACTGGGGGCGGTCGCCTGCGGCGTCGGCGTCGTCACACTGGCGTGCAGCCGTGAGTGCGACCCCGATGCTCACCGCCGCGCGCTGATCGCTCTGATCCTGAGCGCCGTCCCGGGCTGCCTGTGCACGCTGTGGTATCTTGCCTTTTCCGTCTCGCCGCTGTTGAGGTGAGGTCGCATAACGGCAAGCGGGTAGGGTCTCGACGGATCACGATCGGAGAACACTGCAATGCGATACTTTATGGGGATTATGGGCATGATCGTCACGCTGGCGTTTCTATTGGCAATTTTTGCGGGTTCAGCCCAGGCCAGCAGAGCCACCCTCACCCCGGCCGACGACACAGGATCGGCGGATAGCAGCGCATTGATCTGCCTGGCGCTCGTGGGCGGGACAGCGCTTCTGGCGGGGAACGGTGTGGCTGAGCACGCTGCGACGTGTGCCAGTCCAGCCGCCAGTCGAATGACTGGAAAGCCCATCGGCCTGGCACTGGACGTGTGGCAGAGCCTGTGAAGATCGGAAGGGAGATTCGACATGTCTCGCCAGAGAGCGTGGAGTCACTTGAGCATACTGTCCTTCGCCTTGCACCTGCTGCTCATCACGGCCTGCGCCCTGACCACCTCCCTCCTGAAGCCCACACCTACCCCCGCCGCGGCCATCGCGGCCACAGCGACACCGCATCCGACGGATACACCCGCGCACACTCCGTCATCCTTCCCTACTGCTTCTGCAACAGCGACCTTGTTCCCTACTCTCACGCCCACCCCGTCGCCCACGGCTACGCCCCCCAACATAGCGCCCGGCAGACCCGGCCCGATGAAGCTCAGATAGGCGATAGCGACGAGAAGGTAGCGTGGTTTGCGTTTCAACCACCGCCCTCCCGAGATCGATGTGTGAACAACCACTCCCACAGGTGACACCCCGCCACACCGGCTAACGCGCCGATTGCCATGCTGGTGACCGCGGCCAAGACGCCAGTGAACAGGGCAAAGCCCAGTTCCCTGCCGCGCAGCCGCGCCACTGGCCACATCAACTGCCACGCCACCAGCACCATCATCCCCCCCCAAGATCGCCTCCGGGAAGGCGCGGAACAGCCCCAGCAGCGAATTGGATAGGAAAAGGCCCAGCCCGACCTCGATCAGCCCTTCAAGGATGCTGGCCCCGCCGGTGCGCGCGCCAAAGAAGTACTGCCCGGCCAGCCCCTGCGCCCCGTGGCACATCGGCATCCCGCCGAAGAAGCACGCGACCACGTTCATCGCCCCCTGGTTGAGCATCAGCTTGCGCTCGGAGACGGCCTTGTCGGGGAAGTAGTCGCGAATGAGGGCCGCCGTGGCGATGGTGGCGTTGGTCAGCGTGAGGGGGATCTGGGCCAAGCCGGCACCCAGCATCCCCGGCACGATCAGATCGCGCTGCGGCAGCGTCAGCGGCGGAAGCCGGAAGCCGAACTGGAACACCTCGCCTGCCTGTCCCTGCGCGACGATGACGGCCAGACCCAGTAGCACCAGCGCGATGGCCGCCGGCAGATGCCGGTTCTCCCGCAAGAGCAGCGCGATGGCGACGGCGGCCAGCCCCATCACCCACCAACTGCTCATCATCCTTACGCCCGCGATCGTCAGCACGATCCCCAGCGCCAACTGGATCCCCCGCATGATGGCGAACGGGATCCACTTGACGATGCGCTCGACCAGACCACTGAGGGCCAGGACGAGCTACAGGAGCCCGAGTGTAAAACCGGTGGTGTAGATCAGGGGCGGCGTCCACTTTTCGGCGATGGCCACCGCCGCGACGACCTTCTTCGGCTCCAGCGGCATCGGCAGGCGGTAGATCAGGCCCAGGGCGATGTTGACCACGCCCATCGTGACGAGGAAGCCAGCAGGGTCGAGGCCGCAGACGGCGATGTAGCCCGCCGTCAACGGCAGCAGCGTGCCGAAATCGCCCATCGCTCCGGCCAACTCGCGCCGGTTGAACTCAAACTCTCCAATGCGCGTATCAGCCTCGCCTGTGATTTGACGGATATTCCCAGCTACGCTACCATGAGCGGGCGCGCCAAGGAGGTAAGGATGGCCAAGATAAGAGAGACGCCAGCCGCATACGCAACCACCCCCGACCGGCTCACTATCGTAACCCAACGGGGACAGACGACCATCCCACACGAGCTACGCCAACGGTACGGCGTCCAAGCAAAGAGCAGGTTGCGCTGGATCGACACCGGACGGGGGATGCTCGTCGTCCCCGTGTCCGACGATCCCATCAAGGCCGCACGCGGCATGCTGGGTAATAAGGACACGTCCACTCAGGCTTTCCTTGTAGCCAAGCGAGAAGAACTCCAACTGGAAGAGCCAGGCAAGTGAACACTTACGTCCTCGACGCCTGTGCCCTGCTCGCCCTCTTGAACGACGAAGAAGGCGCCGATCTCGTAGAAGACCTACTCGTCCAGGGCCAAAACGACGAATGTTCCCTGTTGATGCACTACGTCAATCTCGGCGAGGTGTATTACTTCGTCTACCGCCAGATGGGCGAGCAACTCGCCAACGGCGTGTACGCCGCCATCGTCGAGCTTCCCATTCGCTTCGTCGGCATCTCCGAACTCCAACTCTTGACTGAGGGTAGAATCAAGGCCGTGCACCGTGTAGCGTATGCCGACGCCTTTGCCATCGCTTTGTGCCTGATGGAAGATGCAACTCTGGTCACCGCAGACCATCACGAGATCGACCCCCTGGAGCAGGCGGGCCTGATCGCCGTAAAGTGGCTGTGCTAACCTGCGTCCTCGATGATTTTCTTCACCACAGACCCCACCTGCAGCACGTCGGCCACGACGTAATCCACACTCCAGTCGGGCAACGCGTTCACCAGCACCGTGGTCATGCCCAGCGCCTTGGCCGGGCGCAGGTTGCGCGCCGCGTCCTCGACCATGATGCACTCCGGCCCCCAGGCCCCCAGCCGCACCAGCACCCGCTCGTAGGCCTCCTGGTAGGGCTTGTTGAGCAGCCCCACCTCCTCAATGCCGACGATGTCCTCGAAATGCTCGGCCACGCCCAACACACCCAGCACGCGCCGGGCGTACTCTGCCGTAGCGTTGGTGTAGACCACGCGCCGCAGGGGGATGGTGTCCAGCATCGCCCCCAGCGCCGGGTTGGGGGCGATGTACTTCTCCAGCGGGATGTCGTGCACGTAGACCAGGTAGTCGTGAGCGTCGATCTCGTGCTCGGCCACCAGGCCGCCCAACGTGGTGCCGTACTGGTGGTAGTATTTGCGGCGCAGGGCGACCGCGTCCTCCCACGAAAGGTTCAGGTGCTCGCACAGCCACGTCTGGATGCGGCGGCCGATCTCATCCATCAACCCATTGCTGCTCGGGTAGAGCGTATCGTCCAGATCAAAGATGATGAACTTGACCATTGCCCCGCATTATACACGGATGGGACCAAAAGCCAACAGGCGCGGGAGATGTTTTCACCACGGAGACACAGAGCACACGGAGAAAAGACGAGCTCGTGGAGCCCGCTTGCTTCGCGCGGGGAAACGTGCTAAGATAGCGTCGCCTGGCAATGGTGCTTCCAACGTAACTACTCAGCCTACCATTGAGCTACCGCCATATGTGGCAGAAAGCGAGGAAAATGGCTTCTTCTCGCCACATATAGCCGCCCAACATATGGCGACTTTGCCCGGTTTTTGGCATTTCCAGCCACATATGG
>DAOUDX010000121.1:0-12691 GCA_034430835.1 Anaerolineae bacterium | reverse complement strand
GGGCTGTGGCAAATCATGTTACGCACTGTCGAACCAATCCGTCCAGGTCGCCGATACCCACGCAGTAAAGCCAGGATGCTCAAACGATTCTCGATGACTTACAAACCCGTTCGTTAACTTAATGACATTGAGTCCTGTCTTGCACAGAAGTCAAAGTCCGGTTACGAGGGCTTCCGCAAGTCAGAACCATACGGAATCACAGAACCACCTAACGTAGCGATTTGCCGCAATATCCTCCTAGATGTGGGGCAACCTCATTTGTGCTGCGTTTTCTTATGGGTTGATCCATCCAACCACACCAGGCTCCCAAGAACCGAATCGCGCCAGGCCCCCCCTCCCCGGCTTCTATGAGGGGACGGGGCGGGGCAGGATAGAACACCAGGCGGGCGGTCAGAGTGTAAAGGCATTGTCTATTGCTACTTCTCCGCTGAAGACACTGATCTGTCAACCACACGCCGGGTTTGGGAGCGGTAGCGACTGAGGTCGTGGGGGGAGGGAACAAGTCGGGAGCACGGAAGACGAACGTGACCGTGCCACTCTCCCCACCGGCCAGCCAGACGGACTGCTCTTCGTCCAGCAGGTCGCCCACGGTGGCAGTGATGACGGCCATGCCAGGGGCGGAGCCCTCGTTCTTCACCCCAAAGGTCAGCGTGACCCACTCGCCCGCCCGCACATCGACCCCTTCGGGCGCGTCGGTGACGACAAAGTCAGGTCCCGGCGCGGTGACGGAGACGGCGGTCGAGGCCAGCGGAACGCCGCTCCCGGCCAGCAGGGTCAGGGTGACCGGATGCGTGCCCGGCTCGGCGGTGGTGAGGTCGATGTTGAGAGTGTGGGAGTGTGAGAGTGTGGGGGTGAGTGAGATGGATTGCTCGGCAGTGTAGAAGGGCGCTTCCACCCGCAGACTGCCCACGATGGGCAGCGCGCCGGTGTTGGTGAGGTGCACCGTCACGACGGCAGTGCTGCCCACGCTGGGGCCGGCCGTGGCGGAAAGCTCGGCGGCCTGGGCCGGGGCGACGCGGAAGGTCTCGACGCCACTGCCGAACGGCGTCGCGTAGGACAGCGTGTAGGCCTGCCCCGAGCCAATCGAGGGGTCGCCCTCCTCCAGGTCGAGCAGCAGGCTGCCCGAGGTGGATGCACCCACGGGGAGGTAGACGGAGATTTGAGACTGGAGATTGGAGATTGGAGATTGGACGGTGATGGCGATGGTGAATTGGACGGGGAGGACGCCGGTGTTGGTGGCGGTGTACGGAATGGCCACCGGCCCCTCGGGGTAGACGGGCTGCGGCGAGAAGCTCACCGTGGCCGCCTCGCCGAAGGCAACGGCGCGGACGAGAGTGCGCTCGAAAGCCTGTCCCGAGCCTGTCGAGGGATCGCCGCTGACGACGACGGTGAAGGTGGTGTCGTCCGAGATGGCAGTGGACTCGACCAGGACCCGCGTCTCGCCGGAGGGAACGGAGATTGGCAACTGGACATCGGAGATGTCCGGATCCGAGGCCCCGATGGTGACCTCGCCGTCGATGGCGTGCAGGGAGGGGTTCTCCAGCACGACGACCAGGTCGAATGGCGCGCGCCCGACGACGTCCGGCGCTTCGAGCGTGACATCGAGAGTTGGGGCAGAGACGGTGAGTTGATCTCTGGCGGTGCGCGTCCCATCGGTGGCCTCGGCCCACACAATGCCCCCTTCGACTCCGCTCAGGGCAGGCCCAGCGGCGGGCGCGGTGGCCGTGACGCTGAAGGTCCACGTCTCCCCCGCCGGGATGTCAGGCGCGGTCAGCACATCGACGAGCTGTCCTCCCAGCGTGACCGTGATCACCTGGCCGCTGAGCGGGAGAGCGTCGCCGTTGCGCAAAGACCCTTCCAGGGCGACGGTCTCGCCCGGCGCAGCGACGAAGGGTGTCACGCCCAGGCTCAGGGCCGGACCGGAAGCCTGGTGAACGGTGAAAGGCTGCCGGTCGAAGGCCAGTTGCTGGCCGGAGGCGATCAGGAGATCTCCCTCCAGGTAGAGACGGCCCGTGGCCCCCAGGTCGGAGACCGGGATGGAGGCCGTTTCAACCAGCGTACTCCCGCCTGCCAGGTCAACTGGGGCAGTGGATTGCCACAACACGCGCGTGAGGCCGGTGTACCGGCTGACGCCGACGGCATCGACCCAGTCGCCGAGGTCCTCATCGTAGTAGTCGCCGCCGGCCACCCAAACGTCGCCCATCCCGTCCACGGCCAGATCCACCACGTTGTTGGAGACGAGCCCGCCGCAGGTGGAAGCGACGGTGTGCACGGTGAACGCTTCGGCTCCGCTCAGCGCAGGCTCGCCGGTGGTGGGCGAGAAGGCGACGATCCCCTGCCCTTCGCAGCCCAGCCACACCGTGCCGTCCCTGCCGACGGCGATGGCGGTCACGCTGCATTCGGGCAGGCCATCGGCGGCCGTGAAGGTATCCCAGCTACCGTCGGCGCGGCGCAGGCTGAGGGCGTTTTCGTGGCCGAACCAGGCGTTCCCCTGCCCATCCACGGCGATGGCGGTGACCTCGTCGGCGTACAGGCCGGAGTTGGCCGTGGTGTAGGTGATCCAGTTGGAGCCGGAGAGCATGGCCACACCGTTGCCTGCCGTACTCCAGAAATCGCAGTAGCTTCCCTCGCAGGAACGGACGGCCACCCAGACGTTCCCGTCTCCGCCTGGAGTGACGTCGTGGACCCAGTTGGAGGGCAGGCCGGAGTTGCCGGCCGTGTAGGTGATCCAGGTCGTACCCGAAAGCACGCTCACCCCGCCGCCGACGTTGACGTACTGGTAGGTGTCGGGATCCCATTCCTGCCCCGGCAGCGCGGCGAACCAGACGCGGTCGTGGGCATCGACGGCGATGCTCTCCACGTCGTTGGACAGGAGCCCGCCGCCCGTGGACTCGACCGTGTAGTCGGTCCAGATGCCGTCGATGTCCCGGGCCCGCACGCCCCCGGCTACCAGCCAGGCCGTGCCGGCGCCGTCCACGGCCAGATCGCGCACCTCCTGCCATCCGGCATCGAAGCCGTCCCAGGTGGACCCGTCGGCCGACAGCCGATAGAGGAATGCCGTGTACCCCTCGCCCATTCGTCCACCGGCGAACCAGCGGTTGCCGGCAGGGTCGATGGCCACGGCGGTGATCTCGTCTGCGTCTTCGAAAAACCCGGCGTACGATTGCCAGGGGGAGAAAACGACCAGCGGGCCGCGGACGGCGGTAGCTCCGCCGGGGTAGCCGAGATCTGAGTCAGGGCTAGTTGCCACCCAGCGGGCGCCGTCGGGAGCCGCGGCGATCGATATCACGTTGTCGCCGCCCAGGCCGTGCGCGTGGGTATAGCGCCGCCAGACGCCGTCGGCGGCCGATAGGACGTATGCCCCATCCCAGTGTCCGACCCAGATATTCAGATCATCATCGACGAAAAGGCAAGTCGCCGAGTAGAAATCCACGTCCGCGGACGCTATGGTCTCCCAGGAACCATCGGCGCGGCGTATGCTGATCACGTTCTGGCCCTCTTCGTGCCCGATGAAAACGTCCCCGTTTGCGGCCACGGCAATGGATTGAACATCGCTCTCACCAAGGCCATCCGCCGTCGTATAGACTGTCCAAGTGCCATCAGCCAGCCGCACGCTCGCGCCGGATCCCGACCAACCGTGGCCGCACCACACGTTGCCCAGTGCATCCACGGCAACAACGCGCACCTGGTTACTGAGTAGGCCGTCTGCGGTGGTGTAGGTCGCCCACGAACCATCCGCCGCCCAACGCACGCCCAGACCGGCACTGGTACCGACCCAGACATTGCCCTCCGCGTCGAGCACCATGTCGTTTATGGTGTTGTCAGGCAGAGGAGGACTCGCAAAGGTCTGCCAATTGCCCTCAGGGGTGCGCATGCTCAGGCCGTACCAGTTCGTGGCGGCCCAGACGTTGCCTTCCTGGTCCACGGCAACGTGGTAAACCCAGTCGGAGACCAGACCTCCTCCGGTGTTGTCCGTCGTGTACGTGTCCCACTCACCGGTGATCTGCAGCACGCTCACCCCGCCGCCAACGTACTGGCCAAGGTCATAGTCGTAGATCGGCGTGGTGGCGAAATAGACGTTCCCCTGCCCATCAAAGGCAAAGTCGTGGACCCAGTCGCTGCCGATGCCGGAGCTGGCCATCGTGTAGGGGGTGATCTCCGGCTCCACCGCCCGGTAGGCGCCGGCCGGCTGCGTGACCCGCAGGGTGAGCGTGCCGCCCGTCCCGAGCGGAGTCGAGGGGCCGCCCAGCGGCTGCGTGGCAGAGATCTCGGCCGTCATCGTCATCACGTCGCTGCTCAGGTAGGCCGGCCGGTCGGTGAAGACGACCAACGACGCCTCCAGTCCGCTGACCTCGATCATGGCGTACACCGTCGCCTGCTCCCCGGTCGTTCGATCGATGGCCGTCCCCCGCAGGGTGTAGTGGCCGGAGGCGACCTGATCGGGCAGCGCCAGCCCCACAGCAAAGCTCTCCCCCGCCTGGATGGGCCGGGCCGAAGCCGCGGCGCTGACCATGGCATAGCCCCGCGCATCCACCAGGCGCAGGTCGTAGTCGATGGCCGTATCCGCCCCGCCGGCGTTGGCCAGGGTGACCAGGACGGTCTCGCCGGGCGCCATCGAAGGCCGCGCGTCGTGCGAGATGACCGGCTTCGAAGGCGGTATCTCGACGGAGACGAGTGGTCGCTCGATCGTGTTCCCATCGGGCGAGGTCAGCGTGAGGGTGAGGGGATGGCTGCCCGCCGCGACGTCGGGTGGGATGGGGACATCTACCGACAGGGTGATTTCGTCGTAGGGTTGCAGGGTGATGGATTGGGTGTAGGGGAGATTGGAGATTGGAGACTGGGAGATTGGAGGGTGGCGGTGAGGGGCAGGGATACGGGGCTGGGGTTGACCAGCCGCAGGTCGAGGTGCGCCTCGTCGCGGGCGCAATAGCTGGCCGCGTCCAGGGTGCCTTTCGCCAGAGGCGTGGTATGCCATACCATCTCGTCGCGCCGCGTCCCGTATTCATCGACCGTGTCCACGGTGACGGTGTACGCGCCGAACGCCAGCGGCCCCATCGCCACCGGGAGGTCGAGCACCTGCGATGAATCTGGCGCCAGGGCGAAATCGACCGGCGCGGCCGGAATGACGGCGCCGTCGGGCGTGGTCAGCGTCAGCGTGAGCACGCCGCTTCCCACCTCCAGAGCGTCGCTCCCGTTCTCGACGCGCACGGGGAAGACCATCGTGGAACCATCCCCCGCGTACGCCGGCAGCAGGGAGAAGGAGAGCGGCGAGTGCGGCACGACGAAATAGACGTAGCTTCCTCCGGCGATCCGCCCGTCGGGCGTATAGGCCTCGACCCGCACGTGGCCCCCCCCGCTGGCGACCGATGCCGGTATGACGAGTGTGCGCGTCACACCCACGGCAGGCAACGTCCGGGTAAAGGTGTCTACGTGATAGGCGGTGCGGCCGGCGTCGATGACGTCGACCTCGAACGTGGCCGTGGGAACGCCGTACGAATAGACGTCGAGGTTGAGGGTGGTCGCGCCGCTCCGCTGAACGTCGGTTGGCTCGACGGAGGCGTGCACGTAGAGCTGCGCTCGCTCGGACCGGACGCCGTACGAAGCGTAGGCTTCGTAGCCGCCGGCAGCGATGGCCTTCCCGCGCAACCGGAAGCTGCTCCCGACCGAGAGGATCTGCGTGAGGGTGGCCTCGCCCGGCGTCTCACCGGCGGCGGCAGGAACCACCACGCCCTCGGCCAGCAGGCTGTAGCCGCCGTGGTCGATGGCAAAACTGACGTCGGCGGTGAGGGGCGCGCTGCCATAATTGTACAGGTGGTAGGTGAACGGCACGTTGCTGTCGCCGTGAAAGACGGTGTCCGGCGCGGTGATGCTGAGGTAGAGCGGCCGGGCCGGATCGACGATGGCCGGCGGCTGCGCCACGACGTAGCGGGCGACCTGCTGCTTGCCCACCAGCGGGTAGCTGCCCGCGCTCAGCGCGGCCTCGACGCGCCAGATGCCCAGCGGCGCGCCAGCGGTGGCGGTGAAGGGCACACTGGCCGCAGCGCCCGGCGGGATGTCGACGGGCACGGTGCGGGTGAGCGCGACCTGGCGGGCCGGATCGATCAGATGCAGGGTGGCGACGGTGGCGGTGTACGATGTGCTGTTGGTCATGGTGATGGCCAACGTGACCGGGTCGCCGGGAGCGTATTGGGGCAGCTCCCCCTCTAGCTCTCCTTCGGCTCCGCTCAGGACAGGCCCCCCGCCAACGGGGAGAAGGGTCTCATTGGGGATGGCCCAGGTGAGCAGATCGCGCAGGAGGGTACGGGCGTCCATATACGACTGCCCCTGACCGGCACCCCAATCGTCGTACATTGTCGTGGCAAAGACCCACCCCCCCTCGGTCCCCCCCATTGGGGGGGAGGAGGAGGGGGGAGGGAAGGGATACAGGATCGCGGCGGGGCGGCCGTTGGCCTTGCGGGAGAGCAGCACCTGTGTCCCCTCCGGCCACTGCCCCCCTGGCGGGGGGGCAAAGTAGCCGTCCACGTGGGCTTGTACGTCGGCCCGGCTGAGGCCGCTAAGCAACGGATGCCAGCTCTCCATCATCAGCGAGGCGCCGGAGCAGGAGATGTCCTCGCTCCAGCCGTAGCCACCGACTTGGCCGCCGGGCAATGCGCCGTACTCGTACCCGTGCTGCTGGTCGAAGGCGACGATGACGCCGCCCAGGCGGGCGTATTCCTCCAGCCGGGCGCGGAAGGAGGCAGAGCCTTCCATCCCGTACAGCCCGCCGGAGGGGATGATGAGGACGGGGTAGCGCGCAGCGGTGGCGGCGGGGTCAAAGTCCTCGTACACCAGGCTGTAGGGTTCACCCGCCAGCTCAACTAGATAACCCGCTTGGGGGAAGAAGCCCTGCTCCAGAACGCCGACCCGCGCCCTGCCGCGCGCCCCCGGTGGCAGCTCGACCGGCGAAAGCAGGGCGGAGGCGGCCGAGAAGCTGTCGTCCATGTGGTCGTAGCCCGGCCTGCCGCAGTCCCCACGTTGGCTTCTGGTCCTCTCCAACTTGAGGGCTGCCGAGTTGCCCGCCAGATCCGTGAGCACGAATGCATAGTCTACGGACTGACCCGGTGACAGAGTGAAGGAGTAAATGGTTTCCCAGGCAGCACCGGGAGGTACTCTCAGTGAAATGGATTTACGAACGCCGAGCTTATCGTCGAAGACGATGAGTCTGCCAAGACCGCTATGGAGATCGCGGCCTATCACTTTATAGCGCCAAGGTGAGCAGGGGGTGCTGGATGGCTCCACCTCGACGCGGTAATCGATCTCGGGGGGAATTGAGTCACCGGGTTTCACCGTGACCGTGTACACACCGATGGGATCATCCATCTCGTCGGAGTCGATACGGGTGATGATCAGCCCCAACCGGTTGTACTGCTTCGTATCGATCGTGTCGATCGTGTAGACAAAATGCCCGTTGCCGTCCGGCATAAGGACTTCTGGTTCAATGATGTGAAGTGGGTAGCGCTTTAGCCCGACTGTTCCCGTCGTCAGCTTCCAGATCTGCACGTTGAATTGGGCGTCAGCGCCTGCGGCACCGTAAACCTCGACCTCGACGGGCTGAAGGTCAGTAGCGGGATCCAGCACCACGTCTACGAAATCCATCCCAAAGCTGGATGTGATCTGATCGCTGTGCGGTATCTCCGTGCCGGTGTAGACTATTTCGTACGTAAGCGTTGGAGTAAAGTACTTGCGATGGGGATCGTAGTACATGCACCCGACAGGCGTGCCCGGCGCATCGCACCGGCCGTTCTCCAGCCGCAGGGCGTAGTTGGCGCGGGAGAAGGCGAGGAGGCTCTGTTCGTAGGGGGTGTGATCGGTGTCGGCGGGGTTCAGGAACGAGCACGAAGCTTCCTCCAAAGCCCGATCCATCACGGCAGGCATTTTCTGAGCGATGGCATCCGACCTGACGTCCACAATGTCTGGAGTATACAGCGCGGTGAGTGATCTGCTGATCACCTCCATCCCGCCGCACTGCTCGTACAGAAAGCGCCAGTAGAGAGCCGCAGGGTTCGCGATGTTGGTGTAGCTTTGGTTCAAATCCTCCCGCAGAAAGTCATTAGCCCACGACAGGTACTGATATTTGTCAGCCACTGAGAACTGCAAAGCTGGCTGTCCCACCG
Source organism: Anaerolineae bacterium (assembly GCA_034430835.1). GTDB lineage: Bacteria > Chloroflexota > Anaerolineae > B4-G1 > B4-G1 > JAFGED01. The sequence continues at coordinate 4,538 of DAOUDX010000121.1, read as the reverse complement.
AGGTAGCCAGTACGGCTGTCCCCTCCGAGAAGAATGCCCAAGCGCCGTCGATTCCCCCCACGTAGAGATGGTTCGCCAAATGCAAACTGATATTCTGTTGCAAGTTATGGAAATGCTCGTGATGAAACGTGCTCATCTGGCCATCGATCAGATTGTCATATGCAACATTCCATCCGCCGCTGGCTCTGATCGCAAAACCGCTGTCACTCTGTGCAACACCGTGATAGTACGTATTCGATTCGTTGAGAGCGATGCTCAACCAATCTGGCCCGTCACGTCCGCTATTCCACTTACTGTACCACGGCCCCATTCCCCAATCGTCCGTCTGAGTGCGAAATACTTCTACTACCGCGTCGCTAAACGTGGTTTGGACGTAGACTGGCACATCTACTCTGTCAATTCGCTGGACGCCTGCGCGAAAAGGGAACATATCGCAGTAGTATATCTTCAGCCAATCCGGGGCCGCGCCCAGGCTCTCCTCCGACACGTCGGGCAGATCCCGTATCAACTGGTTCTCCATCAGGAAGGCGTAGTCCACAGGACCATAGGCCGGCACAGGGTCATCGCCTACGTACACACTGTATTGGAAGTAGTCCGTGGGTGTCTCAACGCCCGATAGAATCGTGTCGTCAAACTCGACTGTGAAGGTGGCTGTGGCCCGGGTGACCCGCTGCGGCTCGCTCTCCCACACTATGCGATCAATAGGGGCTCCTCCTTTATCCGGGTCTCCGTGTTGGGTCCTTATTTCAACCGTGACTTCCACACCTCCAGGGGGCAGCGGGGAGAGGATGCTCACTTCCACGACCAGTGTGTGCTCGGGGGCACCGGTCAAGCCGCCGTTTTGATAGAGCACGAGGTGGGGAATCTTTCTAAACTCGGCGCCTTCCTTCAAGTTGCCATTCTTCGTCCAGAACTCTACAACAGGCTCTGCGTTATCAGGCGCAGCTCGCACGTCAGCGAACACGCCCCATTGCCCTTGTCGCATAGGGACTGTCAGTCCAGACCTCGGCAGGTCACTGAGAGCTGACCATTCAGCCTGTTCCATCTCGTCACTCGCCAGAACGGTCCGAGGAATCAGCGCCGACGGCAGAAGCACAAATGAGAGAGCTATCACAACGGATACGATAGACTTTTGCTTCATGGCTCACCTCCTCCAGTAAGAGAGACTTTCGAGCGAAGGAGGAGATAGCGTCTCGAATGACATGTCGATGTGGTCTCCAACGCCTTGTTCTGAAACGTACCCCTCAGCTCCGAGTAAGAGGCCATCGTGAAACAAGAACCAATACTGGATCCTCAGTCCTTGGAGTTCAGTCCATACTGTGAGTGTGTAGTTGTAATCCAGTCTGATAGGCGACGACCAGCTACCCTCCTCCCAACCAGAAAATTCGATCTCATACTCAAGGTAATCTGGGATGGTCATCAGCGCGAAAGCCTTAGCAACCAACTCGCGGTTCTCGTCGGTGATGACGGTGATGCCGTTGGCCGCCAGCAGGCGGTCGAAGGTCTCGGCAGTGTAGCGCTGACCATCCTGCTCGATAATCAGCAGATTGTGCTGTTGCAGAGTTTCCCAGCCATACAAGTCATATCTAACCAGATAAAACTCGGCCTGAGGAAACAGCGCCTCCCATTCTGGGCGTGTGATATGTTTTGCATACTTGGTCACATTGCACCACGGCTCGGTTTTCAATACCTCGGTGCATTCTTCAGGGGAAGATACGCTTTGGGAACTGTCGTGCTGCGATGTGGCCACTAACTCTTCTTCCTTGGTGAAAGTCGGTATAGGGCCAGGCGTGGCGGTGGGCGTGCCGGGATCCGCCGCCGTAGCACCGGGCATCGTGGCCGTCGTCGCGCCCGGCGTCTGCGTGGCCGCGGCAGGGGTGGGCCGTGCGCCGCACTGCATCAGCGCCACGGCCAGTATGGCAACGGCCAGGGCTATGGCGGCTATCGTTATCAGCAAGCGGGTTTTCTGGCTCATCGGGATACCTCCAACAACGAATTGAGAATGGAACGAATGGGCGAATTTGCGAATGGCGAATGACGAATTGCGAATGTGCGAAGCGGCGAGGCTGCGATGGTGCGAATGTGCGAATTGTACTACGGTCCTCCTCCGCAAGCAAATCACGCCTCGTCGCACCGGCCGTTCTCCAGGCGCAACGCGTAGTTGGCACGGGCGAAGGCAGTGAGGCTGTTTTCGTAACTATCAAAGGGCTTGTTACCGTTAGCTTTGAAAGTTTCGTCCATCACCAACTCAAAAGTCTCCGGTTCTACCGTGTTATCGCCACCGAGGGTATACATATTTTCCAGTGAATGCTCGATGATTTGCATACCTTGCCAGGGATACTTGATGCCGTTGTTGCGCTCGAAAAGGAAACGCCAATAGAGCGCTGCCCTGTAGGGTTGAGGAGCAGTTTTATCAGGGTCAGTCCACGTTTCGCCGTTGATCTCGCTGTAAGGGCTGTTGAGATGATTGTCCAGGAATGCATTGGCCCAGCCGATGTAGCTGCGAGTGCCAGAGAACTCGATCTCTGGCGCAATGACGGACTCGGCCAGTATGGCCTGCCCCTCGATGAAGAACTTCCAGTATCCATACTCATCGCTATCTCCCACGCTGCGAAGCCTGACGTTTCTCTGCAGGGCGTGGAAAAACTCGTGACTGAAAACGTCCTGCTGCCCGTGCTCGAGCTGCGGGTAGCCGCGATAGCTGCCTGAGCTGGAAGTGAGGTTGATGTAATCTTGCCTACGGTATTCGTCGGACCAATGAAACTGTCCGCCTTCGTGGTGGAACCAGGTCTGTGGAGCTCCGACGTATACCTCGAGCGTGTCATCGGCATCCCAATCGGGATGCAGCGGCCGCATGCCCCAGCCGTTGACCTCTGTATCGAATACCCTGCGCATTGTCGGTATCAGAGAGCTTCGGACGTGGGTGTAAACTTGGGCCCTGGGTAGCCACGTCGAGGGGTCCTCTTCCTTCTTTCCAAAGGGGAACATGTCGCAGTAGTACACGCGGACGTGGTAGGGTACAGGGGTGGCTTGTGAGAAGTCGTGTCCCATGTAAGCCTCGCGCTGGTTCTCCATCAGGAAGGCGTACTCGCGAGGCCAGTCAATCCCCACCCCCGTAGCAGGTAACTGGATATCGACCCAGAAGTAGTCAGTGGGCGTGGGAATGGTGATGTGCTGAGTCCCAGACATAACGGTTATCGTCGGAGTAAACTCGTGTGAGAAGTTCACGTGAGTGACCGTCCAGTAGTCCGGGTTGCAGGAAAGCGGCTTTGACTCTTGCCACACGGTAATCCGTGGCGCGGGAGGCTGAGCGGCATCTCCCCCCAAATCAGGGTCGCCGTGTTGGGTCTTGACCGTGACCGTCGCAAAGCACGTCTCCATCAGCGGCACCGTGATATTCTCAACGTGCACGAGCAATGTGCGTTCGCCGGCGTTGGGGTTAAGATCATTCTTGTGCAAGACAAGGTGAGGTATGGAACTTCTCGTCGGTGGGATTTCATTGATTGTTTTACCGTTCTGAGTCCAGAACTCTATGGGCGGCGCGCCAGATGCTGCCTCCACCCAGGCGAACGGGCCGCCTGGTTGCCTGGATAAACTTGTCTCCTCACTTGCCGAGATGGTCCGAGAGACTAACACGCACAGCGCCAGCGCTATCCCACAGGCCAGGATGAGTTGCTTCATCTGCTTTGTCATCGTTGCTTACCCTCCGGTGAAATAGTAGTCCTCGAGGGGAGGCAGGGGTAGTGTCCAAAAAGGTACGTCAATATAGTCCCCAACGTGGTACTCGGCGATCCCACCCCTCGTGACGATCCTCAGGTGATTATCTTCAAACACAAACCACCACCAGATTTCCAACCCCTGGATCTCCGTCCAGGCTTTCAAGTAGTGATCGTACGTGTATTCTCCTTCCCATTCACCCTCTTCCCACTTGGTGAACACCACATCTGCATCGAGATAGTCGCCAATGGTCATCAGCGCGAACGCCTTGGCCACCAGCTCGCGGTTCTCGTCGGTGATTTCGGTGACGCCGTTTGCTGCCAGCAAGCGGTCGAAAGTATCGGCAGTGTAACGCTGGCCGTCTTGTTCGACGATGAGCCAATTGCCCCAGTGAGCGTCGTGCCCAAATTGAGGCTTATACTGAACCTTCACCAAGAAAAAATCGGCCTGGGGAAACAGATCCTCCCATTCTGGGCGTGTGATGCGTGTTGCAGAGTCAACCACAACACACCACGGCTCGGTTTCGAGGATCTCACTGCACTCGTCTGCCAAGAACGTGACTTGCCCCCTGGGCTCTATCAGTTCACGCGCCAGCAATTCCTCTGCTGTCAGTGTTGGCGTGGGGGTGGGGCCAGGCGTGGCAGTCGGCGTGCCGGCCTCCTCCGTCGCAGCATCGGGCGGCGTGGCGTCTGCCGCGCCCGGCGTCTCGGCGGGCACGGGCTGGGCACCGCACTGCGCCAGCGCCACGGCCAGGACGGCCACCACAAGGACTATGGCGGCTATCACGGCTACCGCTAGTATCAAGCGGGTTCTTGGATTCA
>DAOUDX010000120.1:0-7188 GCA_034430835.1 Anaerolineae bacterium | reverse complement strand
CCGAGGCAGCAAGAGGCCATTTTCGCAAGCAATATAGTGGATTCAGTTGCAAGTGTTGCATCCTATTGGCAAATCGTATGAAAAATCGTCGGCGGAAAGTCAACACAGATTCCTCTCCGACAGGCTGCTAGAGTGTCGACTGAGGTGATGCACTTTGGCAGTCACTGAGAAGCCATCACAGCCTGCTATACTGGTCAAAATACAGCACACTGAGTTTTCGAGAAACCTGTAACAAGGCGGCCTCATTGTGCGTTACAAGGTTTGAGTGAATATCTTCAGGGAGGTGTGCTATGTCAGCAAAAGACAAGAATCTGTTTCGCGTAGGCCTGGCGGCTATGATTCTGTTCATGGCAGTTCTGGCCTGCGCACCGCTGACGGGTGGGGGAGCGGTCACGGTGGTGATCAACAGCCCGGCCAGCGGGAGTACGGTGGCGGTGGGGCAGGAAGTGCAGATCGATTCCACGATCACGGCCGGAGCCGGTGTGGAGCGGGTGGACTTGGCCGTCAATGGGGCGGTGGTGCGCTACGATACACCGCCCAGCGGGAACCCGACCACGTTCCGGGTGACTCAGCCGTGGGTTCCTGGCGCGGAGGGGCAGGTGACGATAGCCGTGGTGGGCTACGACGTGAATGGGGAATCGCAGCAGGCCACGATCACGCTGCAGGTGACGGCGAGCGCGGCAGGTGGGCCGACCGCGGCGCCGGGGGCGACGGCGGTGCCAGGGCCCGAGGCGACAGCGGTTCCGCCAGTGACGACGGAGGCCGGATGCGGGCTGAATGCGTCGTACGTAGCGGATGTGACGGTGCCGGACAACACAGTGGTGTCGTCTGGGAGCAGCTTTGTGAAGACGTGGCGCATTCGGAACAGCGGGACGTGCGACTGGACGGCGGGCTTCAAGCTGGTGTTCGTGGGCGGGCAGCAGATGGGTGGGGAAGCGCAGGTGGCGGTGCCGCCGACGGCAGCGGGGAGCACGGCAGACGTGAGTGTGAATCTGACGGCCCCGGCTGCGCCTGGGACGTACAAGGGGAACTGGCGGATGCAGTCGGACGAGGGGTTGGCGTTTGGGTCCACGTTCTACGTGCAGGTGGTCGTGCCTGCGCCTGTGACGGATACACCGCCTCCGACGGACACGCCGTTGCCTACCGTGCCCACTGTTGGACCGACGGTAGAGTTCGTGATGCCGACGGCCCACATAGTGGTAACGCTACACCCATCGCTCCCACCTTACACCCAATATGTTTACAAGCAGGTCAATCTAGGCGCGGGTGCCACCGGCGCTGCTGTCGCCACTTGCCCGGCGGGTAGCATCGTCGTCGGCGGAGGCTATGCGGCGAACCCTGATGTGGCGTTCTACACACAGTACAAGTTTGAAAACGGTTGGCGCGGGGATGCGACGAACAACTCTGGCACCACCAGGCAGATCACCGTCTATGCCGTCTGTCTGCACAACGTTTTCGGCGCTTCTGTCACGCAGGTGCACGGCCAGACCACGGTGCCACCCGCTACGAGGAAGCAGGCCGTCGCTACCTGCCCCGCGGGCAGCATCGCCACGGGCGGGGGGTTCCACGCATACCCTGATGGAAGCCTGCGGGTCTATAACAGCTCCAAGGCTGATTCCGGCGAGGGTTGGCAGGTGTGGGCATACAACAATAGTGGTTCGAACAAGACTATCCACTCCTACGCCATGTGTCTCTCGGGCACCGGCGGCACGACGGCACGGATAATGAAATCAGCTACTATATCTGCCGGTAACACGGGCTATGCGGTTCCCACTTGTGGAAGCGGCTCGCTCGTCACCGGCGGTGGGTTCGCCGCGCAGGATGATCTCATCATCTACAGCAACTCGGGCCCGTACTCGGACGACGAGTGGCGGGTGTATGTGAAGAACACCCACGCCAGTGAGGACAGGACGCTCTTTGGCTACGCCATTTGTCTGTCGCTACCGTAGTATGAGTGGCGACTGAGGCAGCGAAAGCGTCTCGGTGGTCAACAGCAGATGATGACGCAGCCTGCTTGCCGACAAGGTGGGCAGGCTGCGATGTTGGCAACTGTGGGAGGTTCTACTCTTCGCGCAGAACCAGTGGCATCCACAGGACGTAAGCCTTGGTCACCGTCTCATGGCGTGTGAAGGGACCCAGCACGCTGCCCTCGATCTCGACGGTGTTGGTCAGCGGCTGGCCGAGGGGGATCGCCGCTGTGGGCGAGAGCACGTAGGTCACGCGCACCTCTGCGCCTGTTGCCACCGTTCCGCTCCAGTGGATCTGGCCGCCAGCATAGGTCGGCGCAGGACCTGGGGTAGCAGCCAGCGTCGCTGTCAGCACGACCATCTCTGTTGGCGGCGTGTCCGTCATCGTGGCGCTGGCGGATGTGCTTCCGGTGTTACTGATGACGACCGTGTAGGCGATGATCCGGTCGGGGGGATAGAGTCGTGGAGTGGCTGCCTTACGCGAGGTGACCAGCACCGGCGCAGGCGCGGTCAGCACCGTCGTGAACGCCTGGCCCCATTCTTGGTCTCCACACTCGCCAGGGGTGCCTGACTGGTCGTGGGCGCGGGCGCGGAAAAAGTAGGTGTGGCCGTGCTGGCCGGTAAAGGTGGCGGAAGTATCAGTCGTGCCTACTAGCCAGTCGCTCCAGGTCCCCTCATAACCGTCACGCACCTGTACGTCGTAGGAGGCAATGCCTGACCAGATATCCTCTCCCGACCAGGAGACGGCAAAGTTGGTCGAATCCACCCAAGATGGCAACGGTTCGATCCAGGCGGTGGGCGGGATGAAATCGTAGGCATTAACCCCTGCCAGCAGGTACCCCTCGCTGTCCAGATACATCACGGCGATATCGTCCATTGGGTGCCCGCCGGTTACCACCGAAACCTCGAAGGGAACGCCCGGTTCGATGGCTGGCAGGTCCCAGTGGGCGATCTCACTCTGGCTGGTGATGCTCCATACGTGGAGCGAGCTACCGCCGCCGGCGCGGGGAGTGGTGGTGTGCACGGCGACGTGGAAATACCCGCCGCTTTCACGCACGCCCAGGGCGGCCTCGGACGTCGCTGCGCTCAGGATGCCGATGTCGCTCACCGGGTACCAGACCTCCGTCCATTCCAACGATTGCCCGGCAGGGAGGGTGACCGTATCCCAGAAGGTCGGCGCGATGCCGCCGTGCAGCTCGACGTAGGTGGAGCCGCCGTCGGTCCAGATATTGGGCTCGATCTGGTGGCCCCAGCCCATGCCGAATCCCTTGCTGCCTCGCGCGACGTCCGAGGGAAAGACGCGCGCCAGGCCCTCGTTCGCGGCGGTGTCGTAGACGCCGATAAAATCTCCCTGAGCCTGGGGATACTCGAAGAAGCCAATCCATTCGTCCCAGTTGCCCAGGCGTGAGAAGTCGATGCCGTTGTGCACGGGCCAGTCCATCACTCCGCCTGATGGCGGCACCCGATCGTCGCCGCGGGAGTGCACCGTCATCTGGTCGGCGGTAAAGATGAAGCGCAAATCGGCGCCGACGGTGTTTGCTTCGCCGGGGGCGAGCATGGCGTTCGACCAATACTTGTAGTCGATGTCGTGCCCTGTGGGGTTCCCGATGCGTGGGGTGATCGCCAGGTAGGCCCGGTTGGCCGGTAGATGCACCGTGACCGCAGCGCGGAGGCGGTCGCTGGCGGTCGTGTCGCGCAGCGTGACGGTGACGCCCGCCGTGGAGGTGATCACATCGTACGACCACAGCTCGCCCCATTCGTACCCATGTTCGTCCACCGGCAGGCACCACTCGATACCGCCGACCGCCATCCACCAGCCCTGCTCCGATGGCCCCCAATGGTTCGGCTTGATCACTGGATTCTGGTACAACTCGTTGTGGCCGGTGGGCTTGTAGAGCATTTGATAAACCCGGCCGCCCAGCTCTGGCAGCAGCGTCACGCGCAGATAGTCGTTCTCCAGAACCAGAAGCTCATACTCTACAGGGGTGGTGCTGGTGCCGTGATAACCGCCCCAGTCGAGCACCGGGTAGGTCATGTTGTAGGTGGCGTTGTACTCCGTCGTCAGGTGGTCGGCGTAGGGGTAGGTGGGGATGGTCAGTGTGGCTTGCTGGAAGGTAGCGGTGCCCGGCGCCGGGGCTTGCACCACCGTGACTGCGCGGCTGTCCTCGGCGTCGTTGAGCGCGCCGTCGTAGGCCACAGCCCGCAGAGTGATCGATTGTCCGCGGTAGGCGCTCAGGTCGAGCGTGGCCTGGTAGGGTGGGGCAGTGACGACGGCTTGCAGGTCGTCATCAACATAGAACTCGATTTTGGCAACAGCGTCGTTGTCCGCCGTGGTGGCCTGCATGGTGATGTCTTCCACGACGATGTGACCCTCGCCGGGGGTGACGATGCTGACGGATGGCGAGGCTTCGTCGGCGCGCTGCGCGGGTGGGTTGCCGTGCGGCGCCGGAAAGTTGCGCCGCACCTGGCTGACGCGCTTGCCTCGTACAGTGATCTGCGACACAGCGTCAGTGCCCAGGCCGACCCCGGCAGCCCATCCCATGTAGGGGATGGTAGTGGGGTCGTATCCCATCACCAGCGAGCCGACCGTATCCACGGCCACGGCATCCCGCCCGGCCATGATCAGCTTCATCGGCGGGTCGGCCGGTGTGTTTCCGATGGGGCCGTCCGTCATGCCTCGCAGTCCGTCGACGACGACGAAATCGAGCGGGCGGGCCAGGTTCAGATCGACGATGTGCCGCCCCAGGTCGTTTGGGCCATGGTTGAGCGTGCCCTTGTACATTTGTGAGCCGGGGCTGTGGTAGATATCTGAGGGGGCGATGCCGATCTGGTTCTTGAGTGCGGGTATGCCGATGAGAACGTCGGCGTCGAGGATCGCGTTGGGCAGCCAGTACTCTGACCAGATCAGGCCGTTCTGCAGGTGTACTGCTCGCACCAGGGCAGGGTCGCGCTGATCGAGCCCACCCGCGTCGTTGAGGTCGATCGGCGGCGCGTCGGTGGCATCGTCCACCATATCGCCGTTGGCGTCGTGGCCACAGAGGCGGAAGGCCTCGACGGTTGCACCACGCGCGTCGTGCCCGTCGCGGTACAGGGCCGATCCTTCTGCGATGATGACCTGTCCTGCTCCGGCCTCCCGCGTCAGTTGCACCACCGTGCGGGTCACGCGGGGATCGGTGGTGTAGGCCTCGTCGGGGGCGGCCCCCCAGACCAGGTTGGGTTTGAGAACTATGACATCGCCTGGCTCGATGATACTATTCAGCCCACCGGCTAATGTTACTGCCTGACGCACCAGCGTTTCGATCTCTGTGTCGGACATAGGCCAGGAGGTCGCCTGCACGATGGCGACGTCGGTAGGCTCGCTGGCCGGGCTGGAATGAGCGACCCGATGTTGTAGTGCGCTCACGCCACCCAACAGCGCCAGCAGCCCGATCAGTGCGATCAATCTCCACCGTTGCATCCCTCAATCTCCAAGCGCTGGTCTCCAGCTAGACTCCCAATGCCAGGTTGAGCGCCAGCCCTGCCAGCGCCGCTCCTACGACGACGTAGACCACGTAGGCGGCCAGCGCCTGCCGATTGAGCAGCGTTCCCAGCGCAGCCAGCGACGTCAGCCGTGTGACCGGCCCGGCCAGGAAGAAGGCCAGCGCCGCGCCGGGACTCATTCCCAGTGTCAACAGCCCAGCCATGAGGGGCACCGCCCCGCCGCCGCAGGCATATAAGGGCACGCCCAGTAGACCCGCCAGCGGCACACCGTACCAGTGGCCCGTGCCGAGGAGCGACGAGATCCACTCGTGGGGGACGAGGGTCTGCAGCAGGGCGGCCAGGATCACGCCGGTGACAAAGTACAGGCCGATGGTTTCGGTGAGGCGGAGGAGGTGAGAGAGTGCTTTCCTTTTTCCTTCCCCTTGCTCCCTTTTTCCCCTTTTATTGGGGAGAGAGGGAGGGATCGGAGTGGGAATTGGGGGATTGGACAGCACCTGCTTGTTCAAGAATGCCTCCGGCCTCAGTCGCCGCGCCAGCAGGCCAACCGGCACGCTGAGCAGCAGCACCCCGGCTGCGTGCGCCAGCGCCAGGGGTAACCCAAGGCTGCCGGCCATCACGGCAAACAACTGGGGGTTGAGGAGCGGGGAGGCAACCAGGAAGGCCATTGCCGCGCCGGGCGACGCGCCGCCGCGTAAGAGTTCCATCAACACGGGCACCATGCCGTAGGTGCATAGCGGTGAGGCGTTGCCCAGGCAGGCGGCCCCTACCACCGTCGCCGGGTTGCCCTGGTGTAGCCAATTCCTCCAGCGGCGGGGCAGATCGAGTTGGCCCAGCAGCGCTGCCAGCAGGATGCCGCTAACCACGTAGGAGCCCAGTTGGACTGCCTGATCCCAAGCCAGCGTTGCTGTCAGGATCAGGCGTGAGGTCAAGTTGGCGGGCATTGTCCCTCCAGGGGCGCACAGAACGCGTGGTGGGTGTGTGCACTCACCGCCGCTTGCCACAATCTTACCACAATTCAGTTGTGGAATGGATAACGATGCGTTGCAAGTTTGTGTCCAGAAGAGTAGAAAACCAGTTTATTCGAGGGTTGCTACTGGTGCTGCATCGTCTGGGCAGCGAGCATCGTTCATAAACGCAGGGAACCTCACATCTTCGTGGAAGAGGCCCACTTGCACGGTGTAAGGGCCGGCGTCCTTTGGCAAAATGATGTGCCGCACGTCTTCGATACGGTCACCGGACTGCCAGATCCAGGGGGGTACCATGCCGCCCAAGGCCGGCCCATCTGCCTGGGCGACCAAGTTCTGAGCTGCATCGCGGATGTGCACAAAGATTTTGCCTTGCACGGGGCCTGGCGCCAGCCAGATGATCGTGACGGCCCAATGCCCCTCCTCTATCTCCTGCACCGATGTCGATTCAATGATCGTGTCCCCTTCGAACCAGACCAACGGTTCATCGGGGGATGGCGCTGCGTTGGGCGTGATTCTTCCCACGTATCTCAGGTCGAACCGTCCATCGCTGTATCGGGTCAGCCAGACCGTGCGGTGGTCGATGGCAAACTGGCGCATTTGCCCCCAGTCGATCCCCTTGCCCTGAAAGTCGTACGTGATGTCGGTTGCTTGGAGGACCGGGGGGTACATTACGGCGTCTGCGGCCCTCCATTCCTTGTTCACCTCGATAAACTCCGCGACGTTCGAGTAAGGGGGGACAAAGAGGGTGCTTTCGTGTGTCATGGCGTAGACTT
>DAOUDX010000119.1:0-20069 GCA_034430835.1 Anaerolineae bacterium | reverse complement strand
TCAGGTCGTAATAGAAAACGTCCCACTCTTCGAGCGTGACGTGATGGTAAGGTTGATGGTCGTAGATGCGGCGCAAACGGGCGCTGACCGGGATGGCGACGGCGATAGTTTCCTGTGCATAGGCCTTGGGATCGACGCCAATGCTGATCAGCCGCTCGTCGCCGTTGATGTGCAAGTGGGGCGGGTGGTCAATGCGGGCATCGTATCCATGCTGATCGTGGGTTACGTCGAGCATGTACCAGGGGCGTTCATAGGTTTTACCCCTATATTCTTCCTCGTAGACACCCTTGTCTGAGAGTCGCCCTCCTATCGTTTTCAGGGACAGTACGTCATCGCGTGAGTTCAACACCTGGTTGCAGACCAGGGCCAGTGAGCCGGCGGCGTTGGCCTTGGCGTACAGCTCGACGACGCGGACGGTATCGTCGGCGTGTAGCTCCCACAGCACGAAGCGGCGGGGCGTGACGCTGGTCGCACGTGACTCGCCGGTCAGGTTGATGCCTGGCTCGGGAGCCAGCGGGCCGACGTACAGCCACACACCCACCATCGCCAGAATCGCCACGACGAGGGTGATACGCAGTGCTGGCGACCCGCGGCGGGGTTTGGGCTGTCGCGGACTTCCCTCCAGCATAACGGCTGAGCGGCAGTTAGGACACAGGGCGCCGGGTTGCCCCTCTGGAATGACAACCGGCGTCTTGCAGTGTGGGCAGTGGTGCTGGCTCAAGCGGTATTTTCTCCTGCCCTAAAGTATAGGGGAATTGCGGAGTTGAGCAAGTGAGTGAGGCCGTCCAATTGGACGGCCTCCTACGTCATCGGTTGCTGTAACGCTATGGGCCGAGTCGCCTCATCCGCTGGCTGTCGGTGCTTCTTCTGCGGGAGGCAGTGGCACGTCACCCGCAGGTGCTGCCTCGCGGCCCATCAACTGCTCGCGCCCCCAGATCCAGATAGCGCCCAGCCCCAGCAGCGCGACGATCAACCCGACGAGCGCGTTCAGGCAGCATGCCACCACGGGTGGGATGGAGATGATGGCGGTGATGACGACGAAGACGGGCACACCCAGCAGCATGGGCCACCAACGGTGCTCGGCCGCCGCCGACTTGAACAGCCTAAAGATCAGTTGGCCGAACAGCAAGCTGATGATGATCTTGGTGACGTAGGCCCAGGTGGCGCTGAAGCCGAACCCCAGCAGGCCGGCGATGAGGCCGCCCAGCGTGAGGACCCGTCCTCCCAGCTCGCCCAGCGTCACGAGGCTGAGGATGAGCGCCAGTACGATGACGGCAATGACCAGAACGATCATCGCCGCCACGAACGCGATGAGGGCCACCGCGCCCCATCCCAGGCTCGGCAGCGGCTTGGTCCGCACGGTGTTGCTCATCTTGCGCGTCCAGTTGGGCACCAGCCACATCATCAACGCGCCGACGAGCAGGAGTGTGATCAGTTGGCGCAGTTGTTTCACGAACCACCTGCCCACTATTGCTGCCGGCGAGGGCACTTTTGCCTCTACCGTCACTGCGGCCTCGGGTACGTACAGGGTGAAGTTGACGTCGCCGGCGACTGCGCCGGATGGGATGGCCATTTCGGTGTTGGCGGTGTAGTTGAGGTCGCCGCCGATGCTGGCGCTATCGTCCACCGTCAGGCCCAGGGGAACCGAGGGGACGGGCGGCATGTTCGGCATAGTCGGGGGGAAGAAGGGGAACCCTGTCGGCATCTCCTGCCCCACCTCGACCCCGCTCACGTCCACGTTTGCATCTCCTCCGATCTCGCCGGCGATCTTGACGGCGGCCCCGCCAATGTGGATATTGCCGGTCACGTCGCCCGTCAACAGCGCCTGGTAGCCGCCGTAGAGCAGGTCTCCGCCGATGGCCGACTCGCTCTCGGTCTCCAGGCTGAACCCGGCCGCGATGAGATCGTCCGCCACGTCGCCGCCGACGGTCAGCGCGTAACCCGCGATGCGCGCGTCGTCACCCACCGTGCCGTTGACGATGACGGTCTGTCCCACGGCCCACAGGTCGCCTTCGACGGTGCCGTTGATCGTGATGATGTTGCCGCCCACGATCAGATCGCCCTTGACGGTGCCTTCCAGCGTGAACTCGTTCGCGCCGACGTACAGGTCGTCCTCGATCACCTCGTCAGCCTCGATGACGACGACGTCTCCCTCTCTCCCCTCGAAGGCCAGCGCTGCGGGGACTGCGAGGAGTGTGGCCAGCAGCACGATGCCTGCGATGACCAACAGTCTACGAACACGTGTATTGAGCCTGTTCATTTTTGTCCTCCTTTATCTTGGATATTTGCTCAACCTGCCCTCCCGCGGGCTGAGAACCTGCGGGAGGATTGGAAAGTTAGCTGCCCTCCACGATCTCGATCTCTTCCTCCGTCAGCCCGTACAGCGCGTACACCAGCGCGTCGATCTCGATCGTGCCGCAATACAAGGCCGCTATAGCGGCTGTCTGCCCTGGGTGCAGCCGAAGGTCGCCTGCGGCGGGGGTAGGACGGCCAGGACTGATGCAACGAAACTCAATCTGGTGGTGAATACTGTGAAATTCCACTGTCAGTACTGAACCAGAAGGTGCCATCAGGTGCCACAACCATTGAACTGACCCTGTTGCTTGCCAACCCGTCCTGGGTTGTGAGAGCATTCCATTCCTTACCATCGAAGTAGAGAACGCCGTCTCCTAATGTAGCTATCCATATGGTTCCATCAGGAGTTGTCACTACATCGCTAATGATACCGCTCCGTACAGTCTCGTCATATAGATAGGAGATCCAAGTCTGTCCGTCGAAATGAGCCAGATTGAGCTCTCGGGCTATACAGGACACAAGCCATACGTTGCCATCGGGCGTCACTATCATGTCAACACCATAATTGTTCGCGAGACTGTCTGGAAGCACGTGAGTAGTCCAGGCTTGCCCATCAAACTGGGCAAGGCTATTACCGCCACTTGGAAGTGCCCAAACAGTTCCGTCAAGTGCAACACGGATATTGAAGCGCGCATTGGTTGGCAAGCCGTCATCTTGGGTGTAGTTTGTCCAGTGTTCACCATCAAAATGCAAGATGCCGCTGTCGCGGTCATCGGCCCATACTGCTCCGTCAGGAGACGTGACTACAGAGTTGATGTGGGTGCAGGGTAGGTCGTTCCCACAAGTGTAAGTCGTCCAAGTCTGTCCGTCGAAGCTCGAAATGCTGCCGCGAGTTGCAAACCATGCTGTATTGTCAGGTGCGACAGAAATACTGTCCACTTCCCCTTCCGAGCCGACTTTGGTCCAAGTTTGCCCGTCGAAATACAATACGCCATTGCTAGAACCATACCATGCTGTGCCATTGAAGGTTGGGACAAGGGGGCCTATTCTGGTTACATCAGGTAGCACATTGAAGTCGATTTTGTAGGTTGTCCATGCTTGATTGTGAAACCGTGAAGCCAGAGTCCCACCGCTTGCAATAGCCCAGATACTCCCGTCGGATCCCACGGCAAGATAGGACATACTATTGCCAGCTAGATTGTCTTCAGTATAGTAGGTCGGCCAAACTCTGTCTTCGAAACGAGAGAGTCCTTTTCCAGTGCTCAACCATACTTCATCATCGGGAGCTACGGCAATTACACTAACACCGCAGCCGATGAAGTCATTCCCAGTGTAGATTTTCCATTCCCTACCATCGAAGCTCCAGACGCCATCTGAATGGTTGCTTCGCAAGGGGAACGCGCAGACGCCAAACCAGAGCTTGTTGTCCGAAGTCACCGCGAGACTCTGAACGCCAGACAGGTGGCGTATGGTCCTAATCTCTCCCGTGCCCCTCTCAAAACGCGCGATACCACTCCAAGTGCCCAGCCATGCTGTTCCGTCGGGAGCAATCGCAATAGAATGAGTATAGTCGCTGGGATAAGTGGTCCACGTTTTCCCGTCAAAGTAGGAAATCCAAAACTCGCCGTTTTCAAAGGTGCCAGCCAGTACCGAGCCATCCGAGGCTACGCGAAGAGACAAAACACGAGACCCGGCATAAAGATCGGTTTTCGTTGAGTAGGTAGTCCAGACTCGCCCATCAAAGCGCGAAATGCCACCCCAAGTGCCGACCCATATGTCTCCGTTAGGGGCTATGTCGATTACGCCAACGTCATTATCTGCCAAGCCATCATCTTCGTTGTAAGTAACCCAAGTCTGACCGTCAAAGTGTGAGACACCGTTGCCTGCAATCCACAGCGAGTCATCTGGTGCTATGGCAATAGCACTAACGCCATTACTTGGTAGTCCGTTCTCCATTAGGAACTTGGTGTAGGTGTTATTGGACGTATCCCATTTCACAACACCGCCACCGGCGGTCCACACGTTCCCCACGCTGTCAAAGGCTATAGCTCGTATGTGGTTGGCATTAGTGTACGACCGCCACCCGGGATATGATACCACTGGAGCCGCGACAGGCGTGCAGGGAATCGAATCAGGAGCTATTGACACTGAGTCTCGCGTAGGCATACATGTGCATTGAGTGGTACAGACCAATACCAGGCAGAGTGCTGAGACCAGAAAACAGGAGCGTTTCATACCTCTCCCTTGAGGCCGCTCAATACTTGTTCTGCGGCCCCTCTCACACCACAATACCCCGGATGGCATCTTGTGTGGGCTTTTGGCTGCATCAGGTGCTCTGGCGCTGGTGGCCTGCACTATGCTTTCAGCGCGCCGCCTGCGTGTTTTCAACCGATTGTCGATCTGGCTCATCGCTTTACCCATCCTCTTCGCTGCGGATGTATCGCGTTCTTTGAGTGGTGCGCGAAGCGCGCCTCCTTTCACCATCGCCGCAACCAGGACTATCTTAGCACACTTCCCCAGGCAGGGCAAACGCCGCGCTCCTCGCCGTGCGGGCCGCTCTCCAACAGGATGCGGGCTCCCTGCGCAGGGAACCCGCACTTTCCACACTGCAAACCCCGCACTTGCTCACTGCAAACCGAGATTTGCTAGTTGCAAACCGGGGTTTGCTCACTGCAAGTTTGGGTGACCTCACAACGTCGTCGTTTGCTCTCTAGACTTTGGCCCTCCGCAGCCGCAGACTGTTGCTGACGACGGTGATGGAGCTGAAGGCCATGGCGAAGGCGGCCAGCACCGGGTGGAGCTGGCGCAAGATGGCGGGGATCCAGTCCCAGGGTAGGAGGGTGAGTACCCCGGCTGCTATCGGGATGAGGATCACGTTGTAGAAAAAGGCCCAGAACAGGTTCTGCTTGATCGTGCGCATCGTGGCGCGGCTGAGGGCCAGCGCCTGCGGCACGACCCGCAGGTCGCCGCGCATCAGCGTCACGTCCGCCGTTTCCATCGCCACGTCGGTGCCGGTGCCGAGGGCGATGCCCACATCGGCCTGGGCCAGCGCCGGGGCGTCGTTGATGCCGTCCCCCACCATCGCGACCCGTAGGGGCGTATCGCGATACGCCCTTACTAATGCGGCCTTGTCTGCGGGCAGTACCTCGGCCACAACCTCGTCGATGCCAGCCTCGGCAGCAATGGCCTCGGCGGTGCGCTGATTGTCGCCGGTGAGCATCACTGTCTGCAGGCCCAACTGGCGCAGTTGCGCCACTGCCTCGGCGGAGCCTTCCTTGAGCGTATCGGCGATGCCCAGGGCGCCCGCAGCTTTTCCGTCCACCGCCACGAC
Organism: Anaerolineae bacterium; assembly: GCA_034430835.1. Lineage (GTDB taxonomy): Bacteria > Chloroflexota > Anaerolineae > B4-G1 > B4-G1 > JAFGED01. The sequence continues at coordinate 14,443 of DAOUDX010000119.1, read as the reverse complement.
TACGGCGGTCTTGGCCTCTGCTTGCAACCGCTCGATCTCTGCGGCCAGCTTGTCCAGAGAGATGCCCTCTGCCTCGATCCACGTCGGCTTGCCGACCAGCACCGCGTGGCCCTCCACCTGGGCGCGGATGCCTTTTCCGGCGACCGCCTCAAAGTTCTGCGGATCGGCCAGCAGCAGCTCCCGTGCTTCGGCTGCGGAGACGACCGCCTGCCCCAGCGGATGCTCGGAGCCGCGTTCGGCGGACGCTGCAAGGCGCAGCAGGCCTGAATCCCCAATCTCCAATCTCTGGTCTCCGGTCACAACGTCGGTGACTGCAGGCTTTCCCACCGTCAGCGTGCCGGTCTTGTCCAGCACCACCACCTGCAAGCGGTGTGCCGTCTCCAGCGCCGCGCTGTTCTTGAACAGGATGCCTGCCTCGGCCCCCTTGCCGGTGCCGACCATGATCGCCGTGGGCGTCGCCAACCCCAGCGCGCACGGACAGGCGACAACAAGCACGGCCACCAGGCGGATCATCGCCGTGGTAAAGTCGCCGCCCGCGATCCACCAGACCGCAAAGGTGAGGAAGGCGATGATGATCACGGCGGGGACAAAGACACCAGCCACTTGGTCTGCCAGCCGCTGGATGGGGGCCTTGCTGCCCTGAGCTTCCTGTACCAGCCGGATGATGTTCGCCAGCGCGGTCTCTGCGCCGACGCGCGTGGCCTCAAACTTGAGCAGTCCCTGCTTGTTGATCGTCGCGCCGACCACCTCGTTGCCGGGGCTTTTGTCCACCGGCAGCGGCTCGCCGGTAAGCATGGACTCGTCCACTGCCGAGTTCCCCTCGAGGACGACGCCATCGACGGGGATGCGCTCGCCGGGCCGCACGACGACGACATCGCCGACGCGCACCTGCTCGACCGGCACGTCTGCCTCGGCGCCATCGCGCACGACGCGCGCGGTCTTGGGCCGCAGCCCCATCAGGCGACGGATGGCCTGGCCGGTGCGCCCCTTGGCGCGGGCCTCCAGCAGCTTGCCCAGCTTGATCAGCGTGATGATGACGGCGGAGGTCTCGAAATAGACGTGTTGCCCCTCGGGGCGGAGGATGAGCACGACCAGGCTAAAGACGTAGGCCACCGAGGAGCCCATCGCCACCAGCACGTCCATGTTGGCCGTGCGGTTGCGCAGCGCGTGGTAGGAGCCGACGTAGTAATCCCACCCGGTGTAGAACTGCACGGGGGTCGCCATGGCCAGGAAGAGCCAATCGACCCACGGGGCGTGCGCCCACATTCCCAGGAATCCGAGATCGCGCGCCATGCTGAGCAGGAAGAGGGGCAGCGCGAAGGCGACGCCGACCCAGAACTTGCGTGTCTGGTCGGCGATCTCCGCTTCGCGCGCCCTGGCCTCGACGTCCTCCAGCGGCTCCCCTGTGCTCCCTGCGACCTGCACCACGCTGTAGCCGGCCTCCTCGATGGCACGGATCATGTCGGCGACCGTGGCCACGCCGGGGATGTACTCGACGGTGGCGCGCTCGGTGGCCAGGTTGACCGTGGCTCGCACCACGCCGTTCACCTTCTTGTTCAGCGTCCGCTCGACGGTGGCGGCGCAGACTTCGGCGAGCTCAGTCGAGCCGTTGGCGCACGTCATGCCGGTGATAGGCAGCTCGACCCTGGCGGTCACCACGCCGTAGCCCGCGTCTTCGACGCGCTTCACCAGGTCGGCGGGCTTGACCGTGGCAGGGTCAAACAACACCGACGCCTGCTCGGTGGCAAAGTTCACCGCTGCGTCGGTCACGCCCTCCGCCTTCTTGAGACTGCGCTCGACGGTGAAGGCGCAGTTGGCGCAGTGCATGCCGGTGATGGATAGGGTGGCGCGGGTTGCGTCGGCCATATTTCGCTCTCCTTGTTCCAGGTGATACATGACACGTGGTGCGCAAAGCGTAGGGTGGCTTGCAGTGCTTGCGTTTACGTTTTACGATTCACGCCGCTGGATAGTTGATCTCCGCCAGCAGCGACTTGATGCTCTCCTCGCTCGCAGGCGCGTCCCACACCACGGTGACAGTCTTGGCATCGACGTCGCCCTCTACGCTGGTCACACCCGCCAGCTCGCCCAGCTCGCGCTTGATAGTCATCACGCAGTGGCCGCAACTGATGTTCGGTACGTTAAATGTCTTGGTAGCCATTTCGGGCCTCCCTTTTCAGAATCACACTCTGCTTTATTATACTATATATGGAGTAAACAAGTCAACTATTTACGTGTTGGATTTGTGTTAGAAATCGGACTGCCTCCGGAATCTTGCGAGTTCCCAGTCGGGCGAGTTGCCTTTTTCCCCAATGTATACCATAATCAGGCCGTTGCGCCATCTAAGGAAAGGAAGCGGAACCTTATGCTGGCTGCCGGAACCGTTCTTCAAAGTCGCTACCGCGTCGTCGTCCCCCTGGGCCAGGGAGGGATGGGGGCCGTGTATAGGGTGTGGGACACGCGGCTCAACGCACCGCTGGCCCTCAAGGAGATGACGCCCCAGCCGGGGCTTGACACGGCAACGTTGTCCCAATTGCGCCACCAATTCCAGCAGGAGGCCAGCGTGCTGGCCAATCTCAATCACCCTTCCCTGGTGGACGTGACCGACTTCTTCGAGGAAGGCGGCAGCGCCTACCTGGTGATGAAGTTCGTCGAGGGGGAGAGCCTGGCCGACCGTATCGCGCGGGAGGGCGCGCTGCCGGAGGACCGGGTGCTGGCGTGGGCCGGTCAGTTGCTAGACGCGCTGGATTACTGCCATGGCCAGGGCGTCATCCACCGCGACATCAAGCCGCAGAACGTCATCATCTGCCCCGACGGGCGGGCGGTGCTGGTGGACTTTGGACTGCTGAAGCTGTGGGATCCCAGTGACCCGCGCACGCGGACGGCGATGCGCGGGATGGGCACGCCGGAGTACGCCCCGCCGGAGCAGTACGGTACCCTGTCGGGGCACACCGACCCGCGGAGCGACATCTACGGCCTGGGCGCGACGCTGTATCACGCATTGACGGGGCAGGCGCCCGTTTCGGCCGGCGATAGGATGGCGGCCCTGTCCGCGTTCCCCTCGGTGCGCGATGTGAGCCCCGGGGTGAGCGCCGGGCTTGCCGCGGCGGTGTCAAGGGCGATGGAGCTGCCAGTTCCCGGCCGCTTCCGGAGCGCGGCCGAGATGCGGGCCGCGCTGAAGGACGAAGCGCGCGCGTTGAGGGACGAGGCGCGTGCGGCGGAGGATGAGGCTCGCGCGTCCCAGAGCGGGGCGGTCGTGCCTCCCGCGCCTGCCCCGGCTGCAGCACCTGCGCCCGGGCAGCCGACGAAGGTGATGCCCGGCTCATGGCCCGCCGCGCGGCCCCGCCGGTCCGTGCCCGGGTTGGTGTGGGCGCTAGGTGGGATGGCAGCGGTAGTGTTGCTGATTGTAGGCATAGTGGCGGCTTCTTGGCTCAAGGCCAATTCGGCGCCGACACCGACCCAGCAACCATTGCCCACAAAGCCACTGCCGACCTCGACGTCGCGCCCCACTCTCACTCCTGACCTCCCCATCCAGGGCGATAGCCAAACGCGCCCCGCCGACGGCATGGTGATGGTCTACATCCCGGCGGGGGAATTCGAGATGGGGAGCACCGATGGCGGAGATGACGAGCAACCGGTGCACGAGGTGGTGTTGGATGGCTTCTGGATCGACCGGACTGAGGTGACTAACGCCCGGTTCGCGGCTTTTCTCAATGAGCAGGGCAACCAGACAGAGGGTGGTGCGACCTGGCTGAACATTGGGGACGAGGATTGTCGCATCGAGCGATCTGAGGGCGCGTACCGGCCAGTGAGCGGGTACGCCAATCATCCGGTGATCGAGGTGACTTGGTACGGGGCAGCGGCATACTGTGAATGGGTTGGGGGACGGCTGCCGACGGAGGCGGAGTGGGAGGTCGCGGCGCGCGGGCCGGAGGGGTACGCGTATCCGTGGGGCAATAGTGCGCCGGACTGCTCCCTGGCGAACTACTGGGGCAAAGATGGTGGGTGTGTGGGCGGCACGACCACCGTGGGTTCCTACCCGACAGGAGCCAGTTGGGTGGGCGCGCAGGACTTGGCGGGAAACGTGTGGGAGTGGGTGGGGGATTGGTATGGGCCGTATGCCGCCGGGCGGCAGGTGAATCCCACAGGGCCTTCGTCCGGGGAGTTGCGCGTGGTGCGCGGGGGCTCGTGGGACGGCGATCAGTACTACGCCCGCTGCTCCGCCCGCCTCAGGGACCGTCCCGACTTCTCGAGCGACGACCTCGGGTTTCGGTGCGTCTCCCCCGTCTCGCATTCTGATTCCTGAGCTCCAAACACGAAGGGCACGAAGGGGAAACACGAAGCAGACGTAGGGCAGGTTGGCCGCGGCTTGGGAGCGAGACCACGTCGTCCACAAGTGCAGCGGGAGAGGCAGGCCGTGGCGAAGAAGTGTGAGAGTGGCCTACCTGCCTCTTGTAGGCCTTGCTCCGGGCGGCAGGTTGGCGGCTGACGGATTGCATCGCGGTGGCCACGTTGCATCAGGACGATATCGGATAAACGACGATCCGGGTATCTCCCCCGCCGCCAACCTGCCCTACCAGGGGCCGGTTGGGTTTGCCCCAAGCGAGACGACATGGATGGCACGGGAATGCACATCGAGCGCAAGGAGTGGCGTTGGGTCGTGCTGGTGACACTGGCGCTGGCGGTTGCCAGCTGCCTGCCCTACCTCGCTGCCTGGGCGCAGGTGCCTGAGGGCCAGCATTTCACCGGGCTGCTCTTCAATCCCCAGGACGGCAATTCCTACATCGCCAAGATGCGCCAGGGACTGGAAGGCCCCTGGCTATTCCGTCTTCCCTACACACCTGAACCGCAAGATGGCGCGCCAGTGTACTTGTTCTATCTGTTCCTGGGGCACGTGGCGCGCTGGACGGGTCTGCCGTTGATCGTCGTCTATCACGCGGCGCGGGTGCTGGGCGGCGCGGCCATGCTGCTGGCCATCTATGCGCTAGCCACCCGCCTGAGCGATGACATTGGCGAGAGACGTGCGATGTTCCTATTCACGGCAGTAGGATCCGGGCTGGGGTGGATGGTCGTGTTCTTTGGGTACCAGTCCGCCGACCTGTGGGTGCCGGAGGCGTTTCCCGTTTATTCGTTGCTGGCGAATGCCCATTTTCCATTGGCCATGGCATTGATGATGTGGATCGCCCGTTGTGGGTCGGCGATTGGCGACTCGCGATTGGCGATTCGCGGTAGGCGACATTGGCTCCTGGGGTTGGGGATGATTGCAGCGGCAATCGTACTGGGAGCCATTCAGCCATTCGGGTTGGTGGCCGTTTTCGGTGGGCTGGGGGTGATGCTGGTGGCGCGGGCAGTGCGCGAGCGGGCTGTTCCGTGGCAGGCGCTTGCCTGGATAGCCGTCGCAGGCCTTTTGGCCTTGCCCTACCCGTCGTACATGCTGCGGGCGATTCGTTCCGATCCGGCGCTCTCGGTGTGGGACGCGCAAAACGTGACCGACTCACCGCCGCTGTGGGATTGGGCGTTGAGCTACGGACTGGTGTTAGTGTTGGCTGTGCCGGGGGCCGTCTTTGCAGCGCGGCGCGGCTCCGATGCTGACTGGCTGTTGCTGAGCTGGGTGGGCGTGACACTGGTGGGGATGTACTTGCCGCTACCGCTCCAGCGCCGGTTGAGCCTGGGGCTTGGCGTGCCGTTGGGCCTGCTGGCCGGGGTGGGGTGGTGGCGGACGGTGCGCCCACGGATCAAGGCTCGCAGACGCGGGCTGGCGCAAGGGCTGTTGGTGGCCTTCTGCGCGCTGACGCCCCTGTTCTTGATCGTGGGCCACCTGGCGACGGTGTCCGACTTTTACCTGAGCGATGGCGAGTGGGCGGCGCTCAAGTGGCTGCGCGAAAAAGGCGATCCCGATGCGGTGGTGTTGTGCTCGCCGCGGATGGGACTCCTTGTGCCGGCGTGGGCCGGGCAGCCGGTAGTCTACGGCCATCCCTTCGAGACGGTGAACGCCGCAAGACGGAAAGCAGAGGTGGAGGCATATTGGGCTGGGGAGATGGGAATAGAGGAGCAGGAGGCATTTCTGCGAGAGAATAGGGTTGGGTATGTGTTGCTTGATCAGGAGACTAAAGATTGGGAATCGGAGACGTGGGAGTGGGAGTTGGTGTCTGAAGGCGAGAATGTGAAGGTTTACAGACTCGGGTATTAGGCAATTGTCATGGGGGAAACTATGAAGGAGCTCGTACAGGTTTCTAAACGCCGCTTTTTGCGTTGGTGGCGCCTGTTTCTCGTGAGCAGCTTGGGGCTTTTTCTGGAATTGGCCGTCATTCGCTGGATCTCTGGTGAGGTGCGGTTGATGGCGTATTTTAAGAATCTACCTTTATTGGCGGCTTTCCTTGGACTGTCTATTGGTTACGCTCTCGTCGGAAAGGGGCGCGATTATAAGCAGGCCTTTGCTCCCTTGCTAGGGTTGTTTGTTGTGCTCGTGCTTGTCGTTGGTCGGTTCAGTTCTCCCGGCGTCCTGGCTTATCCAGGGGCCGGCGACGAGTTTCTGTGGGGCAGCGTGTCTTATGCCTACTGGTTGTCGTTGGCATTATTTCTTGGCATCGTGCTTATTTTCTTTTTGTGCACGGTGTTTCTCTTCATCCCGCTGGGGCAGGCCACTGGTGAGGAAATGGCGCGCCATGCGCCAGTGCCTGCCTACATCATCAACATTCTGGCCAGCTTGGCAGGTGTTTGGATGTTCTCGTTCCTGTCGTACTTGCAATCGCCGCCGTTGGTCTGGTTTGGCCTGGGGCTGCTTGGCGTTGGGCTCTATATGGGGGTCAGGCGCACACTGTCGCGCCTCACTGTGGTGATCTTTGTGGCCGTGTTGATTGGGTTGACCATCTTTGGGCGAGGCGCAATCTGGTCCCCGTATCAACGGCTGGAGGTCAAGGAGCTTTCTCTGCCCCGTCGAAGTGATGGCGCGATGATTGATGTGGGGTACAACCTGACCGTCCAACAGATCTTTTACCAGCAGGCGGTGGATCTTTCTCCAGAGGCTTTGTCCAAACTGCAGGGGGAGATTCCTGAACTGGAGGATAGGGCTTTTCTGTACAACTTGCCCTATCGCCTCGGGCCAGAGGGCGGACGCGTGTTGATCGTCGGCGCGGGGATGGGAAACGATGTGGCCGCTGCGCTCCGCAGTCGTGCAGCCCACGTAGACGCTGTGGAGATCGATCCTGCCATCCTGGCGCTTGGGCGGGAGTTGCATCCTGAACACCCCTACGATGACTCGCGCGTCACGCTCGTCGTGGATGATGCTCGTTCGTTCTTCAAGAGGAGCACCGAACAGTATGACGTGGTCGCGTTCGGGTTGCTGGATTCTCACACCCTGCTTTCGGGCTTGTCCAGCGTTCGGCTGGACTCGTTCGTCTACACGCTTGAGAGTTTTGAGGAGGTGAAGGGCCACCTGACCGAAGATGGTTTGGTCGCGGTGACGTTTGCTGTCGGTGAAGGAGCGCCGTGGATTGAGGAGCGGTTAGGGCAAATGCTAGCCCAGGTTTTTGGAGCGGACAGGGTTTACGTGCGTTCGGGCGTGGGAGGAGGAGACACAGTCTTTGTAGCAGGTTCGGTCTCGCCGAACCGGTTGGCTGAGGCCCAGATGTCTGCCTGGCGGCCTGGTTCTTTGGCCGAACGCGTGCCGCTGACGACCGACGATTGGCCGTATCTCTACATGCGTGCGCGGACGGTGCCGGCTGCTTATTGGCAGGCGCTGCTGGTCGTTGGCGTGGTGTGCTTCATCTTGCTCAGGCGTTCTTTCCCCAGGGTGTTGCGTCCCGATTGGCACTTCTGGCTGCTCGGCGCGGCGTTTCTGCTGGTCGAGTTCAAGAGTGTTACCGAGTTTGCCCTGCTCTTTGGTACCACCTGGCTCGTCAATGCGTTGGCGATATCCGGTGTGCTGTTGATGGCTCTGGCGGCGAACTTGGTGGTGCTTTGGCGACCGCGCGTCGATTTGCGGTTGGTTTACGGATTTTTGTTTGCCAGTTTGACTCTCGTCTATTTCCTTCCTCTAGACACCCTGTCTGGCTTACCGGTGGTTATCCGGGCCGCCGGGGGTATGGTTTTGCTCTCTGTGCCTCTGTTTTTTGCAGGTATGATCTTTAGCGAGTCGTTGCGGCGGGCGGGTGAAACGGCCGGCCCCCTGGCTTCGAACTTGAGTGGGTCAGTCGTGGGCGGCGTGTTGGAGTATGGTTCGCTTTTGTGGGGTGTCAAGAGCCTGTACGTGATCGCCGCCCTGTTGTATGGTGGGGCGCTGGTCGCTTTTTGGCTGCGACGAAAGTAGTGTAGTAGGAAACAGGAGGTAAGAGAGGGGGATGGGCTTGTGATCGCTGCGTGGTGGACGCTGTAATGAGCGACGGACGGTGTGGGACGTGCGATGGGCGTGAGTGGGGTTTTGTGTTGGCCGTCGGCGTCATCGCGCTTGCCGTCACCTCGATCCCATGCGCCTTTGGCGCGATGCAAGCGGCCGGGCCCCGCGTCTTTGGCGGGTTTGTCTACGCGCTGGAGGACTGCTACTCCTACCTGGCCAAGATGCGCCAGGGGGCGGACGGGGCGTGGCTGTTTCACATCGCCTACACGCCTGAGCCGCACATGGGCACGCTGTTCTTCCCTTTTCATTTGCTCCTGGGCAAGATCGCCGCGTTGCTGCCGGGCGATGATCTAACAGCGCGGATGGTGTGGATCTACCACGCGGCACGATGGGTCTTTGGGCTGGGGCTGCTGCTGACCGTGTATCGTTTCCTGGCGGCTTTCACAGAGCAGGTGGCGGTGCGACGAGTGGCCTGGCTGATGGTGACCTTTGGCGGCGGGCTGGGCTGGCTGCTCGTCGCGTTGGGGCAATCGGACTGGCTTGGCTTTCAACCGCTGGACTTTATCCTGCCGGAAGGCTTCACGTTCCTGGTGCTGTACGCTTTCCCTCACATTGCCCTGGGCCGCACGCTACTGTTGTGGGGAATCCTGTTCTTGTTGAAGGTATGGGGTGCGGGATCTCAAATCTCAAATCTCAAATCTCAAATCTCAAATGCAGGGCGGGCAGCATCAATCGGCTTCTTATGGCTGCTAACGGGTCTTGTTGTTCCCTTCTACGTCCCGGTGGCGTGGGCGGTGATGGGGGCGGGATGGGGTGTGCTGTGCATGCGTTGCCGACGGGTGCTGTGGCGCGAGGCGCTGGTGGCAGTCGTGCCCGTGCTCCTCTCTGCCCCCGTCGTTGTCTACAGCGCGTGGGTCTTTACCAGCGATCCGGTGTACGAGGTCTGGTCATCGCAGAACCTGATCCTGTCGCCGCACCCGCTGCACTACCTGGCGGCGTTTGGCGTGCCGCTGCTGTTGGCGGCGTTTGCGGTGCGGGACGCCTGGCGCAGCGAGAAGCCGCTGTGGTTGCCGCTGGCCTGGGTGGGCGTGGTGCCGCTCCTGGTCTACCTGCCGTTCAACCTGCAGCGGCGGCTGGTGGAGGGGGTACAGGTTCCCCTTAGCTTGTTGGCGGCCTGGGGACTTTTGAGAATCTCGAATCTCAAATCTCCGGCAAGTGGCAAGTGGCAGGTGGCTCGGCGGTGGCTGATTGTGGGAGTCGCGTTGTTCGTTCTATCGGCTACCAACGTACTGCTGGTGGTGGGGAACTGCCTGGTGCTGCGGGGGAGGCCTGACGCAATCTATCGGGACGCGGCGGAGATCGCGGCGCTTGACTGGCTGGACGAGCAGGTAGAGCACGACGACGTGGTGTTGACGTCCTACGAGACGGGAAACTACCTGCCGGCGCGCGTCGGGGCGCGGGTCTTTGTGGGTCATGGGCCTGAGACCGTGCACTTTGCCGAGAAAAAGGCGCTGATGGAGCGTTTCTTCGGCGCGGCGGCCGATGATGCTTGGCGACAGGAATTGCTGGAGGAGTACGATATCGACTACGTCTTTTGGGGGCCGGCGGAGCAGCGGGTGGGAAGGTTTGACCCGCATACCGCACCCTACCTGAATGAGATCTACAGGACGGGCGGCTATACCATTCTCCTGGTCGAGCATTGACGGGAAGCAAGATGCAGGAAGCAAGAAGCAGGAATTGGTCATTGTTCGTTGTTCATTGTTCATTTGTCCTCTTTCCCTTGCTGCTACTCTGGCGTCCTCTCTTCGCCGGCGAGGCTTTCTACTGGGGCACTCCCCTCTTGCAGTTCGTCCCCTGGCAGCGGATGGCGGCGGAGATGTGGCGGAGCGGCCACCTGCCGCTGTGGAACCCGCTGGTGGGCTGCGGCGCGCCGCTGGCGGCCAACTACCAGACGGCGGCCTTCTATCCGCTGGACGCGCTCTACCTGCTGCTACCTGCCGAGGTCGCGCTGACGTGGACGACAGCGCTCCACCTTGCACTGGCGGGGTGGGGGATGTACCGCTGGGAGCGGGCGGCAGGGCTGGATCATTTCTCCGCGCTGATAGGGGCCTTGGCCCTGGAGGGCAGCGGCTTCTTGGTGGCGCGGGTGGCGCTGTTCCCCAGCATGGCGTTCACTTTCCCCTGGCTGGCCGTCTGGTTGTGGCGCAGCGAGGTGCTGGTGCAGCGCAAGCGGCTTGGCGATGCGCTGTGGCTGGGGCTAGCACTGGGACTGGGGTTGCTGGCCGGTCACGCGCAGACGGCGTTCTACGGCGGCGTGCTGCTGGCGGCTTATGCATTGTTTCGGACGATAAAGGCGACGGGTCGGGAGATTAGAGACTGGAGATTGCTTTTCGGGCGTTTTTCATTGTTCGTTGTCTCATTGTTCATTGGGGTGGGATTGGCGGCAATCCAACTCCTGCCGACTGCCGAACTGATGATGCAGTCTCAACGCTCGACCGGGGTCGGCTACGACTTTGCGATGACCTATTCTCTGTGGCCCTGGCGGCTGATCACCTTTCTGGCTCCCGGTTTTTTCGGTGACCCGGGCCGGGGCGATTATTGGGGGTACGCGACTTATTGGGAAGACGCCGGGTACGTGGGGCTGCTGCCGCTGCTGCTGGCGGCGAGCGCGGTTCTCGCGCTGTGCAAGAGGGAGAGCGATGCCGGGCACCGACGGGGTGTGACGCTGTTTTGGGCGGGTGTGGTCGTCTGTTCGCTGCTGTTGGCACTGGGCAACAACACGCCGGTTTTCCCGTTCTTGTTCCGCCATGTTCCCACCTTTGATTTGTTCCAGGCTCCGGCGCGGTGGCTGACGGTAGCCACCGTCGCGCTGGCCGCGCTGGCGGCCCTGGGTGCGCAGTCGTGGCCCTCGGGTCACGCCGGGCGGCGGCGCGGGATGCTGAGCATCGTGATAGGTGTGGCGCTGCTCGTCGGTGGGCTGCTCGCGCCGTGTCTGGTTCCTGCCATACCATCCACCTTTGGGCCGGTGACGGCCTGGCTTGGGGGGGGGGTGATCGGGGTGGGTTTGTTGACTTTGCTGCGGCGCGACGCGAGTTGGTGGCAGGCGGCGGCGATCGCTTTCATTGTAATCGATCTGCTGCTTTTCGGCTGGCCGCTGGTGCCGACGGTCGATCGGGCGCTGTACCGCGGCTTGACGGGCGCATCGGCGGCCCTGGCGCGCGATTCCGACGCTGTGCGGGTGTACTGGCCGTCCGATCCCTCCCAGCGCAATCGAGAGCTGGCCGAGTACCGGGTCAAGTTTCGACATCTGGCTTTCGACGACTTTGGGCCGCGCGACGTGAGGTACTGGTGGGCGCTGCGCGAGGTGCAGTTGCCCAACGCCGGCATGCTGGACGGCGTGGCTTCTGCCAATAACTTTGATCCGTTGCTGGTGGGGCGGTATGCCGATCTCTTGAGCGCTGCCATCGAGTCGCCGGATCTGCTGCGTGTGATGGGCGTGACCCACGTCGCCAGCGACCAGCCCTGGCCGGAGGCGGAGCCGGTCTACACGAATGACGTGGCCGCGTTGTATCGTCTGCCTGATGCTCTGGGCCGCGCATGGATCGTTCCCAATGCCACACAGGTGCTTTTCGACAAAGTGCCGGCCGTTCTTTCAGACCCTGAATTCGATCCCACTTTCAAGGTCTTGCTTGAGCAAAAGTCTCTTTCTGAACATCATTCGCCCATTCGCTCATTCGCCGATTCGCAGATTCTCTCCTTGCAGGATGGCCCCAACCGGGTTACAATACGCGCCGCGCTCGACGCACCGGGATATTTGGTCCTGGCCGATACCTGGTATCCGGGCTGGCGGGCGACGGTGGACGGGGAGCCCATTGAGCTCTTGCGGGCCGACTATGCCTTCCGCGCCGTCTGCCTGGAGGGCGGAGAGCACACGGTGGAGATGTTCTATCGCCCAACCTCGGTGCTCGTGGGTGGGGCGCTTAGCCTTGTGGCGCTGGTCGTGCTCGTCGCTGGCCTGGTGCTAACGCGAAAACGGGAGACGGTGGCGTGAAGCGGCGTCCTGAGCCTGTCGAAGGAAGGTGGCTCCGGCCCTGGGTGCTCGTCCTGGTGTTGTCGCTTGCCTACGCCGGGCTGACGCTGGCGCGCTACGGCGGCGACCCGATGATGTTCGTGCTGGCGGGGACGCGCTACAGCCAGGGCCAGGAGGGAGGCACGCCGGGCTATGATGGCCAGTTCGCCTACTATATCGCCCGCGACCCGACCGGCCGCTGCCCGCAGTGTGACGTGCCACCCTATCGCCACCAGCGTATCCTGTACCCGGCACTGGCGTGGGCGCTGGCGCTGGGCCAGCCGGAAACGATTCCCTGGGCGCTGATCGCGATCAACGTGGCAGCGCTGGCCGGCGGGACGTACTTTACCGAGCGGCTGCTGGTTGAGCATCGCGTGAGCCGCTGGTATGGGCTGGCCTACGGCCTCTATGGCGGCTTGGTGGCTGGACTGCGGCTCGACCTGGCCGAGCCGCTGGCCTATGGACTGGTGCAGGCCGGGCTGTGGGCCTGGGTGCGAGAGCGGCGCCGCGCGGCAGGAGGGCTGTTGGCCCTCGCTGCATTGACAAAAGAAACGACGCTGGTCGCGGCGGGCGGCTTGTTGCTCTACCTGGCGCTGGAGCGGCGCTGGCGGGAGGCCGTCAAGCTTGCCGCTCTCGTGGGCGTGCCGTTTATCGCCTGGCAGGGCGCGTTGTGGGCCTGGCTCGGCGCGCCGGGCGTGGGGGCCGGGGGCGCGATGGCGATGCCCTTCGAGGCGATTCCCTTCATGGGGCTGCTGCGGGTGACGCAGGATAGCTGGCAGGCGTTCTGGATACTGCTGGCCATTGAGGGGCCGCTGTTCGTGTTGCCGGCGATCTGGGCGCTGATTGTGTCGGTGCGCGATCTGTGGCGCGGGCGGCGGCACGCCTGGGTGGCAGTCTTGCTGCTCCAGGCGGCTGTATTGCCTTTTCTGCCCAACTCGACCTGGCGGGAGCCGCTGGCGATGGCCCGCCTGGCGGTGGGGCTGGTCGCCGCGACGCTGCTTTACGGGGCGTTGCACCGCTCGCGGCGTGTGTTGACGTTCAGCTTCTTCTGGCTGGCGACGCTGGCGTTGCTCGTCAATGAGAGCGTGCTGCCGGTGTGAGGCGCTGCACGTGAAACGCGAGGCGTGACTTTCGTTTGCGCATCACCTATCACGTGTTGAGCCGCCAAGCGTGACCATAATATGTTGAAAGCATTTCTGATCCGGGTACGCAATGTAGCAGTTTGGGCAACACTCGGTGCAGGGATTGGAGGAAGCGTAGCAGCCCTGTGGGCAGTGTTGCTAGTCAGGGGAAGTCTGATTGACGCCCCTCTTCTGGTGGATGGGGTGGTGGTTTTTGGTGTCAGCGGGTTGGTCGTTGGCGCGATTCTGAGTTTCTTTCTCGCTGTGCTTGTTGACAAGATGAGAGCTCTTGTTTCAATAGGCAGCGGAATCCTGAGCGGAATGGGAACTGGCATTCTGATACCGTTCGTTATACTCATTTTCGCGAGTAGAGCCTGGCCTTCTCCCAGACCATATCCTGGTGTATTTGTCACTACCGATGAAGCTCTTGGGGCTTCAGGTTGGCATTACCGCACGCGAACCTATACAACCACTTTGTCCATAGACTACCTGCAGCAGTACTATGATGAACAGATGAGCCATTATTGTCTTGATGAATGGCAATTCAAGAATTCAGATAATCCGGGGTATGCCGATTGCCTTGAAGCATCCTGCAGCATTTGCCCTGAGACTGACGTAGACCCACAGTACTTTATCGTGTATCTGTGTTCTGCCAACGAAACGCAGATCGAGGTAATACAAGAAGACATGTGGGACTTCGATTAGGCAGAGCCCTGTGGCTGGCGGCCCAACCACCGCTGGTGTGCCCTGCAAAGCTATCGTCTGCTAGCCGGTGGAAGTCCGGTCGCGGTAACTACCAGGAGGCCACGTAGCAGGCAACCAGTGCAGCCGGGTGACTGGCTGTGCTGAAGCGTTGTAACCCCCTGGGAAAGGGGAGCAAAGCAGCAGCCCGTAACATCAAGTGAATCCTGCAGCGCCGAA
>DAOUDX010000118.1:0-5632 GCA_034430835.1 Anaerolineae bacterium | reverse complement strand
TATGCCGGCGATTTTACAATGCCGAACATGCTCCACGCTAAGGTTTTTCGCAGCAGCAAACCCTCGGCACGCATCAAGCAGCTGGATGTGACCAAGGCACGGGAACTGCCTGGTGTGGCCTGTGTGTTGACAGCGGATGACTTGCCAGACGGGAAATTGGTTACCGACATGCCCGGCCAGACCGGGCAGAAGCGCCGCAAGGGATCAGACGCGCCGGTGCTGGCCGCAGACAGAGTGCGCTTTGTGGGCGAGCCTATCGCGTTGGTGGCGGCGGAGACACAGGCTATTGCCGAGTGCGCGTTGGAGTTGATCGAGATCGAGTATGAACTGGTTCCGGGCGTCTTCGACCCGCTCGAAGCCATGAAGCTTGGCGCACCTGTGGTCTACGAGCCGGATAACATCGTCTCTACCTGGAAAATCCGCAAGGGCGACGTGGAGGCAGGATTCGCTGCGGCGGACGTGATTGTGGAGAACACCTTTCGCGTGCCTTTCATTGACCACGCCTACATCGAGCCGGAGGCCGGTGTGGCCTGGATGAACGATCAGGACGTTATCAACATTCGCGTCTGCACCCAGGTGGTGGAGCACTTTCGCTCGATCGCCCAAGCCGTGGGGGTGCCGCACAACAAGGTACACGTCCGAGGCACCCTGATCGGAGGCGGATTCGGCGGCAAAGAGGACATCACCGTCGAGATCTTCCTGGCCCTTTTGGCCAAGTACACACGTCGCCCCGTGCGGTTGGTCTACACGCGGGAGGAATCCATCCTGGCACACTCCAAGCGCCACCCGTTCATCATCACCCACCGCACCGGCGTCAAGAAGAATGGCCGCATCACCGCTGCCGAGATTGAGATGGTCTCGGATTCCGGGGCCTACCCCTACCTCAGCCCCTACGTCCTGCTCTACGCCACCGTCACGTCGTGCGGCCCTTATCGCGTCGAAAACCTCAAGGTAGATAGTGTCTCGGTCGCCACCAACAACCCCTTCACTAGCGCATTTCGGGGCTTCGGGGGCGCGCAGGCCGCCGTGGCTTACGAGCAGCAGATGGATGAGGTCGCCAAGACGCTGGGGTTGGATCCGCTGGAGGTGCGGCGGGTCAACTATCTAAGAACCGGCGACCGCAACGCCATCGGTCAAAAGATCGAGAGCGCTGTCTGGCTAGAGGAGGAGGCCACGCGGGCGCTGGAAGCGTTGGGAGAGAAAGAGACCGTTTCTCACGATGCAATCAAGATAGGGCAGGGATTTGCCACCACGATGCAGAGCTACGGTCGGATTATGTGGTTCCACGACACCTCCCGTTCCTGGGTCGGCATTGAACAGGACGGCACCGTCGTGGTGCGGTGCGGTGCGCCCGACCTGGGTGCGGGGCAGGCCAACAGCCTGTGTCAGATCGCGGCCGAGGTGCTGGGCGTATCCTTGGAGGACGTGACCTTTTACAACTCGGATTCGGCGGTGACGCCGCTGGCGGGAACGACGACCGCTACCCGACAGCTCTACATGTCTGGCAACGCTACACTGAAGGCAGCCAAGATGGTGCGCGCGGTGCTGCTCGAACGCGCGGCCAAGCACCTCAAAGAGAAGCCCGAGGCCCTGGACCTGGCCAACAACAAGGCGTTTGTCAAGAGCGATCCAGAGCGATCGCTTCCGCTGGCAGATCTGGCCAAGATGTGTGCCGCCGACGGGATGAAGCTACAGCACCTAGCCCTGTTCACGGCCCCCTTCACCGACAAGCTCGACCCAGAGAACCTGAAGGGAGACCTCTTCCCAGACTTCACCTTCAGCGCGCACGCCATCGAGGTGGCGGTGAATACTGAGACCGGCGAGATCATGGTGCTCAAGTCCATCGGCTGCCACGACGTGGGTCGGGCCATCAACCCGACCGCCGTCGAGGGGCAGATTCAGGGGGGCAGCGCTCAGGGGATCGGCTACGCGTTGATGGAGGAGGTGCGGGTCGAGGAAGGGGTGATCCAGACGCCATCGCTATCCGAGTATCTGATCCCCACGGTAAAGGATCTCCCCACCACGAAGGCGATCATCCTGGAATCGGGAACGGGTGTGGGGCCGTTCGGCGCCAAGGGGATAGGCGAGCCGTCGCTCACACCGGCTGCGCCGGCAGTGGCCAACGCCGTCGCGAACGCCATCGGTGTGCGCATCCACGACCTGCCGCTGACGCCGGAGAAAGTACTGGCGGCGCTGGACCGGGTCAGGAGTGGTGAGGGGTAAGATGGGGACATTGGAGAAACAATTTGACCTACTGCTGACTGGAGGAACGGTTGTCACCGGCGCGGGGATGCGCCGGGCCGACGTGGGCGTGCGGGGGGAGGTAATCGCGGCAGTCGAGGCCGACCTGCCGCGCAAGGCCGCCCGCGAGGTGGTGAATGTCACCGGCAAGTACGTCTTCCCCGGCGTCATTGACGTGCACGTCCACCCTGTCTACCTGGACAGTGTAGAGGACTGCTCGCGCGTCGCCGCTTACGGTGGCACGACGACGCTACTACACTTCGCCTACGCTCGCACCGGGGAGAGCCTGGTGCAGAAAGTGGACGAGATGCTTCAGGATGGCTCGGCGCATTCTCTTCTCGACTTTGGCCTGCACGGCGGGCTGTTCGAGGCCCCCAAACAGGTGCCGGAGATATCCCGTGTGATGGAGATGGGTGTCCGTACATTCAAGTTCTTCCTGACCTACCTCAAGCAGGGCTGGTACACCGACGACTATCAGTTGATCAAGGCGATGGATATCCTGGCGGAGCGCGGGGGTATGGCGATGGTACACTGCGAGAACGGGGGCGGCATTGACTATCTGGAGGACAAGTACCTCAAAGGACCACAGGCCTCGGCGAAGTACTTCAATATCTCTCGCCCGGCCGCGCTGGAGGAAGAGGCGGCCTTTCGGGCCATCTGCATGGCTGAGGTGACAGGCTGCCCACTGTACATCGTTCACAACACCTCCGCCCGCGTACTGCGGCCCATCCGCCGCGCTCAAGCGGAGGGACGGAGGGTCTTCGCCGAGACCTGCCCCCAGTACCTCACGCTGACACAGGAGATTATTGAGGAACGTGGTGCGCTGGCCAAGATAGGGCCGCCGATTCGCACTGCCGCCGACCGGGCCGCGCTGTGGGAGGCGCTGCGCGACGGTACGCTGCAAGTGGTGGCCTCGGATCACGCGCCCAAGTTGAAGGACGTACACGGCGACTTTCTGGAGCAGCCCTTCGGCTCCCCTCAGATCGAGACGTTGCTACCGCTGACCTATGACGGCGGCGTCAACCGGGGACGCATCAGTGTCGTGCGCTTGGTGCAGGTGTTGTGCGAGAACCCTGCGCGCATCTTCGGGCTTTACCCGCGTAAGGGGACCATCGCCGTTGGGTCCGACGCAGACCTGGTGGTCTTCGATCCGACCTGCGAGTTTACCATCTGTGCGGAAAATCAGTACTCCAACGCCCGCTACACGCTCTACGAGGGGCGTACCGTGCTGGGCTGGCCGGAGATGTCCTTCCAGCGGGGGCACCGCGTCCTGTGGCAGGGGAAAATCGTGGCCCAACCTGGACAGGGGCGGTTCCGGCCCACGCTTGAGTCGGAGACGGAACCCTTGAGCGCCTGATGGGGGTGTAGATTGGAAACGAGATTACTCACTGGAAACGAGGCCCTCGCTCTGGGTGCACTGCACGCCGGCGTCAAGGTAGTGACCGGCTACCCGGGCACACCGTCAACAGGGGCTCTTGCCAGCCTCCTGGCAATGAACCCGGAAGGCGTGCGCGTAGAGTGGAGCACCACCGAAAAGGTCGCGCTGGAGATAGCGGCGGGCGCTTCGTGGGCGGGCCAGCGTGCCCTGTGCACGATGAAGATGTCGGGGCTGAACGTGGCCTACGACTCCCTGATCTCCATCGCCTACTCGGGCTGTATCGGTGGTCTGGTGGTCTATGTTGCCGACGACCCGGGCGTTCACGCGGGCATGGCCGAACAGGACTCGCGCGGCTATGCCCTCATGTCCGATCTGCCCATGCTGGAGCCGGCGTCGGTGGTGGAGGCCTACCGGTTGGTTCAAAGTGCTTTTGAACTCTCCGAACAAGTTGGCTCCCCGGTCTTCGTCAGGCTGGTGGCGGCGGTCGCCAACTCCAAAGCGTCGGTGGAGGTGAAGAAGCCAGCGACCATCCCCCAGCGGGAGGCAAAACTGGTGCGGGACATCACCCGCTTCACTAAGGCTGGCTCCGCCATCTGTACAGCCCAACATCGTGGCCTGCTCGCCCGGCTGGAGAAGGCGGGACAGGTCATCGGCAAGATGGGGTTAAACCAACTCCAACTGTCCCCCTCTATTCCCCAAAATGGGGAGAGAGAGAGGGGGGGGGCGGGAAGGCTAGGCATCGTCGCCTCAGGGGTGACGGCCTCCTATCTAGAAGAGGGGTTCGAGATCGCGGCCCGCTTTGGGTTTGAGCGGGACACGGCCTCCTTGCTGCGGGTAACAGCGGTCAACCCCTTCCCAGCCGAGGAGGTGCGGGCCCTGCTTCGCCATTGTAGTACCATCCTGGTTCTGGAGGAACTGGAGCCATACATCGAGGAAGGTACCTACGTGGAGGCCCAGCGGATGGGCTTTGCGGGCAGGATCGTGGGCAAACTGGGTGGCCCCTTTGAGCGGTTGGGTGAGTATGGCGTGGAGCAGGTGGTGCGGGGCATCGTCGCGGCGCTGGATCTGCCGATCCCGGAGGACTTGTTCCAGGGAGATGAGGCAACGGAGCGGCTAGCAGCCAAGAGGCCCATCACTGTCTGCGCTGGCTGCCCTCACCGAGGGACGTTTATGGCCATCAACCGGGCCATCAGAAAAGCGGGATACCAGAAGGACGAGGTGATGGTGACAGGGGACATCGGCTGCACGATTTTAGGGATGAATCCCCCGTTTTACACCATCTGGACCGAGGTCTCTATGGGCGCCAGCGTCAGTCTTGCGCAGGGCTACGTTCACGGCGGGATCCAGACCCCGGTCATCGCCACCATCGGCGATTCCACCTTTTTCCACGCCGGCATCCCTGGTTTGATCGACGCCATCCAGTACCAGGTTCCCCTGACCCTGATTATTTTGGACAACGGCTGGACCAGTATGACCGGGATGCAGGTGAATCCTGGCACGGCTGAGGCTTTCCAGCGGTCCGGCAACCGGAGGGTGGACATCGCCAAACTCGTTCCCGCGTTGGGGGTGGAACACTTTTTCGTCATTGATCCCTTCGACTTGGAGGGGGCCACGGTGACCATCCAGAGGGCGCTGGTGTTGCCAGGAGTCAAGGTAGTGCTCGCCCGCCAGGAGTGCGCTATCCAGGCCATGCGCCGGGGTATTCAGGCCGGAAAGGTGAGGGTGGTCACTGAGAACTGCAACCTATGCAAGCTGTGTATCACTCGCACCGGATGTCCAGCCATCGGTATCGGTGAGGACACCGTCGTTATTGACCCTGCATTGTGCTACGGCTGTGGCCTCTGCTCTCAGGTCTGCAACCGCGAAGCAATTGTGAAGGAGCCTGTAACGTGGACTACGACCTAATTCTCGTGGGTGTCGGCGGTCAGGGAGTCATCAGCCTGAGCGAAATCGTGACTGAAGTGGCCTGCCAGCAAGGAATTCCAGTAAACTTCTATCCCATTAAAGGAATGG
>DAOUDX010000117.1:0-13451 GCA_034430835.1 Anaerolineae bacterium | reverse complement strand
GACTGCCAGGCTTTTTGGGCTCTATCATAGCCCGAGACTGGCGCGCGCGTATTCCCTGCTCGGCGACGGCGATGTCGTTACCGTGGGCACGATCAGAGTCCAGGCTGTTGCCACGCCGGGGCACACACCCGGGGCAACGTCCTATCTGGTCAATGACCGCGTGCTGTTCAGCGGCGATACGCTGGCTTTGCGAAACGGCCGCGTGTATCCGTTCTATCGTCTGCTCAACAAGGACACAGCCACGCAGAGCGAGTCCATCAGGAAGCTGGCTTCTCTGAAAGGCATTGACCTGCTGTGCACTGCACACACGGGGTACACGATGGATTATGCCCGCGCGATGCAATACTGGCGGGAAGAGAGTAAGGAATGAGAGACGCAATGAAGCAACTGTGCCATCGCCATCAACCTCTGCGGCGGCCTGGTACTGACCGCCTGGCTGGTTTTGGGCGAGCTCAGCATCCCAACCGGTGGCCGGGTTTTCCTTTGGACTCTGGCCGTTATCCTGGTTCTGGTAAGCAGCATTGAACTACTCGCCCACGCGAAGGTAAGAAAGTAAGCACGGCATCCTCACGAGGAGAGAACAGCTCTGGTTGGTGTACACTCTTCGACCGTTTACCCCTCGGATCTGACCGTTCACCGCGAAATCGTTGCCTCTGACACCTCTCTTCTGCTATCATAGGGTCGTAAAAGACATCGATAGGGAGGTGCAAAATGAAACGCTTTCGAGAGTTCATCTACAACCTGCATCCGTATGCGCTATGCTGCATCTCGGGCCCGCTGACGGTTGCCCAAATCATCCTGGCGTTCGTCCTCCGCCAACCCGGCAGCGAAGCGCTGCGATGGATCGGCTGGATTCTGTGGTGGACGTCGGCCATCTTCGGCTGGCTGCCCATCTTCACTCTCCGCAGAAGGGGCGGCGTGGCCAAAGCGAAAAGCTACGTCCACACCACACGGCTGGTTGAAACCGGCATCTATGCCATCGTCCGCCACCCACAGATGGGCGCCGCCTGGCTGCTGATGTCCCTTGCCTTGATGCTCATCACTCAGCATTGGGTCAGCGTCGCGCTGGGCATCCCAGCGATGGTAGTGGTCTACCTGGACTTGCTGAAGGCCGACCAGCGTCTCGTCGAGAAATTTGACGACGCATACCGGCGATATATGGAGCGGGTCCCACGGGTGAATTTCGTAGCAGGCATCATCCGGCTGATCGCGCGGCGAGCAGGCACATAAGTAGAGGCATGTCGAATGCAGTGACTTTCTGGAATTATGTCGCCGCGTACAACGAGGCCACATGGCCGGTACAGGCCGTGATGATCGTCGCGGTCAAGACATTCTGGTGGGAATAGTTCGTTGAAGGAGAATACTATGATCAAAAGGAACCCTATTTCCTGCGGCATCTTTGAAGACGTAGACACCGCGAGACGATACGACAGAGAATCGAGAGCACGGACAAGGTCCATTTCCAAGAGCTTTGCCTCCGTGGCCAGGGAATGGGAAATAACCGACGGCAAAGTCTTGGACGTGGGAACCGGCACCGGTTGGCTAGCTATCGAATTTGCCAAAGAGATCCCCGGCGTCGAAGTCATCGGTTTGGATCTCTCCGGCGTGGCATTGGAATTGGCTAGAGAAAATGCTCGGGAGAGCGGAGTGTCATCGAGAGTTTCCTTTGAAATAGGAGACGCTGAGGACATGCTCTTCGAAAACGACATGTTCGATCTAGCGATCAGCAGTAACACACTTCATCTGGTGAAGAACCCGGTAAGGATGCTCGACGAGATCCAGCGAGTTCTCAAACCTAGGGGCGTATTCCTCGTAAGCGACCTCAGGAGATCTTGGCTGGGCATTCTCTCCAAACACCTCAGAGCCTCCTATTCACCAGGAGAAGTAAAAGATCTATTGGGCCAATCCAAGCTGAAGAGCTGGGAACTGAGGGATTACTTCTTCTGGCTCAGCATATCTTCGAAGCGGTAACCAATTGTCAACAGGAAGGAGATACCAAATGGACACAGCAACTTTCTGGACCCAAGTCGCCACGTACAACGAGACGACGTGGCCGGTACAGGCTTTGACGATCATCGCGGCCGCGTGCCTGACATACCGCGTGTTCGCCAAGCCAGGCCCGAGGACGGACGTTTGGATGAAAGCGTTTCTCGCGTTCGCCTTCGCCTGGAATGGCATTGTATTCTTCCTGGTGTTTCTCAGGAACCCAATCTCTATGTTCACCGGCGTGCCGCTGTTCATCATCATATCCATCCTGCTCATCGTGGACATATTCGCCAAGAAAACGCACTTCAAACTACCTGAAGGCAGGTGGATGAGAGGGCTTACCATTGTCTGGGTTTTGCTGGCGGCTCTGTATCCCCTGCTCGGGTGGCCCCTGGGGCACACGTGGCCAAAGGTCTTGTTGCCTCTGTTCCCTTGCCCGCTCACCGTGTTCGCCATTGCCCTGGTCGCTGCGACAGTGCCTGACACGGATAAAAAGGTCTTCATCGCCCTGCTGCCGTGGGCGCTGATGGGATTACCCAAGTGCTTCGGCGCCCTCGACTGTTACGAGGATTGCATCCTCTTTGCCAGCGGCGTCTATGGACTGATCGTGCTGATCAAGAATTGGAGGTTGGTGAAATGACGACGGCGACTCACTTGGACAATTGGCTCCTCAGGCGGATCATGAAGCTGACCTGCTTTGAGAGGCGGCTCATCAACAGCCCTAAGCATGCCCAGCACACGCAGCAGACAGCTCTGGCCCTGCTCAAGTACGTCAGCCTGCCGCCCCAGCCGCACTGCCTGGAGATCGGCTGCGGACAGGGGGCTCTGGCACGGCTGATTGTGGAACGGTACGGCGCACGGGTAGTCGCCAGCAACTACAACCCGGCGCAGGTGGCGCTGGCCCAGGGGCAGTTGGCCGACCTCGGCGAACACGTCGAGTTCCGCGTCGTGGATGCGCGGGCAATCCCCTTCGACGACGCAGAATTCGACGCCGTCTTCTCCTTCGGGGTACTGCACCATATCCCCAGCGGATGGCGGGAGGCGGTGGCGGAAACAGCCCGCGTGCTGCGTGGCCCTGAGCCTGCCGAAGGGAAACCGGGCGGATGGTTCGTCTTCACCGACCTGGTCGTGGCCCCACGCGCCGGTCGCCTGATAAGACGGTTGCTGCCCCGGTTCGACCAACTGGAGGAGACGGCGCTGCACACGAGCCTGGCCCAAAACAGCCTGAGCCTGGAGCATTACGCGTACGGTCGAGGCGAGTTTATGGCCGTGGTGGGATTGATGAACTATTGCACTGCCGTCGCCCACAAGGTGTAGCCGGCGATTGATGCGCGCGCCAAGCAATCACACCTGCCGGCCCTCAATCTGCTCGCCGGCATCTGGAACCGGTTGCGGGGAGGTAGACCGTGATCAGGACAACAGACATCGAAATACGGTGGCGCGTAGTCGGTGAGGCGTGTTTGCGGTTGGGTCTTGCGTTTGGCGCAGGGTTCCTGGTTCTCACTCTTCTCGGCGCGATCCCTGTGTACAGGCACATCGCCGAGAACTCGCCTTGGATCCCCAGGTACATCGGCGACTCGATCGCATTTGCGGTAGGCATGCTCATCATCTGGCGGGTTTCCCAGGGTAGATTGCGCGAATATGGCTTCACGCTGGCAGATCAAAACCTGAGGCTGAAGCTCAGCGCGGCCCTGGGAATGGTACTCGGTTTGACCTGGGGATTACTCGATCACCTCCCCCAGGTAATGGCCGGGGACCCAATTGAACCCGCGTATCCCCTCACCCTGGCAAACGTGCTGGGGATGTTGTCCTTCCAGTGGGTCTTTGTCGGCCCATTTGAGGAGACCATAACCAGGGGATTGGTACAGACACACTTGATGAACAAACTGAGAGGAACTGTCACCCTGTTCAGGTGGAATTTCCACATCGGCTCGGTGATTACGGCGCTCGTATTCGGCCTGGGGCACTTTGGCCCTCACGTATTCTTCGGCGGCTCTTGGCTTTCCTTAATCCCGCATCTCGCTTTCGCCACAGCGTACGGCCTTTGTTCGAGTTATATCTATCAAGAGACGAGAAGCCTGGCCGGTCCTATTCTGATGCATAACGTAGTTGATGGACTGTTGACCAGTATTGATTACTTGTTGTGGGTATAGGAAGGGCAGTGGTTATCAGGAGGATCAGTGGGTTTCAAAAACCTGCTCAGACGTAGAACGCGAAGTCTGCTGACGCTCACGGGCATCGCCATCGGCATCGCGGCCATCGTCGCCCTGGGTGCGCTGGCCAAGGGGTTGCTGGCCGAATTCACCGCCGCCTTCGGCAGCAGCCAGGCCGACCTGGTTGTGACCCAGGCCGGGGGCGGGGAGAGCGCCGCCACTATCAGCCTGGGCGCTGTGGACGAGACAATTGGAGAGGCCATCGCCCGCTTGCCCGAGGTTGAAGAGGTAGCGGGGATGGCCCTCGCCTTCGTGCCTATGCCGGACATTCCCTTTTTCATCCTCTTCGGCCACGACCCCGATGGGTTTGCCATCGGGCACTTTCAGATTGTCGAAGGGAAAGGGCTGGCTGCGCGCGCTCCAAGGGGCCAAGGGAAGCCCATCTTGCTGGGCCGCGCTGCCGCTGACAACCTGAATAAGGAGGTCGGCGACGTCGTGCAGGTGCAGGGTAGTGCTTACCGGGTGGTCGGCATCTACGAGACCGGGGCCGTCTTCGAGGACGGCGGGGCAGTGGTGACACTGGACGAGGCCCAGGCGCTGCTCAAGCAGCCGCGCCAGGTGACGGCTTTGCTGGTCCGGCTCAAGGACGTCGGCCAGTTGGAGGTCGCCTGCCAGCGCATCGAGCGGCGCTTCCCGAACCTTGCCGTCTCCCAGACATCCGAGGTGATTGACAGGATGGGAAGCATAGATATGGTTCGCGTCTTTGTCTGGGGCCTCTCCATCATCGCCGTCCTGGCCGGCGGGGTGGGGACAATGAACACGATGGTCATGTCGGTCGCAGAGCGCACGCGGGAGATTGGGGTGCTGCGCAGCCTGGGCTGGCGGCAGAGCCGTGTGGTGGCGCTGATCCTGAGCGAATCGCTGGCCTTGAGCGTTTTGGGTGGCCTGATCGGGATCGTCCTGGGCGTTGTGCTGATCGAAGCGGCAGGCCGCGTGCCGGGTGTAGCCAGCCTTGCGCCGGGTGTCCTCACTCCTGGCCTGGTGCTCGGCGCGCTGGCCGTCGCCCTGGCGTTGGGCGCGGTGGGCGGGGCATACCCGGCCTGGCGGGCGGCCCGGCTCGTGCCGCTGGAGGCCCTGCGCTACGATGGCGGAGGTGAGGGGAGATTGCCGCGCTTCCTGCCCGGCGGGATGATCCTGGGCAGCCTTTTCCGGCGGCAGGTGCGCACGGCGCTCACCGTCGTCGGCGTGGCCGTCGGCGTAACGGCGATCATCGCCATCCGCGCCTGGGTGGAGGGCATCGATGCCGCGTTGTCGACCCTGGCTACGGAAGCCGACCTGATGGCCCTCGAAGCCGACATTGCCGACATGCAGTTGAGCGCCATCGAGGAGCGGGTAGGGGCCTGGATCGGCGCCCTGCCCCAGGTGGCCCACGTCTCAGGCAGCATCAGTGGCTTGGTGGCGTTGGAGGGGATGCCTGTGTTCAGCGTCCGCGGCTACCACCCGGCCGGGTACGCCATGCGTCGCTTCAAGATCGTGGAGGGAGAGGGATTGAGCAGCGGGCGGCAGATCCTTCTCGGCCGGCGGGCAGCAGACGTCCTGGGGAAGGAGGTCGGTGATCGGGTGATGATCCTGGGCAGCGCCTATCGCGTCGTCGGCATCTACGAGACGGGAGACGTGGCCGAGGAGCGCGGCGGGGTGATCGCCCTGCGCCAGGCGCAAACCCTGTTCAACAGGCCACGCCAGGTGACCTCCTACGCTATCAAGGTGCGGGAGCGTGACGACGTGGAGGAGGTAGCGCAGCGGATCAGCGAGCGCTTTCCCAACTTGAGCATCACTCTCTCGGCGGATTTCTCCGCGAGCACGCCGGACATCCAGATGATGAGCCAGGCGACAGGGGTCATGTTCTGGCTGGCGGTGTTGATAGGAGCAGTGGGGCTGATGAACACGATGGGCATGTCCATCAGGGAACGGACGCGGGAGATTGGCGTGTTGCGGGCGCTGGGCTGGCGCAGGCGGCGCGTGCTGGCGCTGATCCTGGGCGAGTCGCTGGCCCTCACCCTGCTGGGGGGCGCGGTAGGTGTAGGCTGCAGTTGGACGATGCTCAGGCTGATGGCGTTATGGCCAGCCACGGCCAGCATGGGTATGCAGTTCACGACCGGCGTGCTGGCCCAGGCCCTGGCGCTGGCGGTGGTGCTAGGTACAATTGGAGGTCTCTACCCTGCCTGGCGGGCGACGCGGCTGCGGCCGGTGGAGGCATTGCGGTATGAATAGCTATCCACAATCGATTTGACATCGCTTCCACTTTGCTTATGATTAAGCTTAAAGTCCGGCTACCCGTCGCCGGGCCGGAGGGGGACTATGATACCCAACAGGAATCAACCGGCCAGCCGAGAGGGAGACAAGTTCCACAGGATGCTCGTGCATCAGGTCTTTTCTCCTCTCATCGGCTCTACCATCGCTGTCGCCTATGCAATCGGGCGTTTGGATCTGAGGGCGCTCGGCACCGGGTTGGCGATAACGGGCACGCTGGCGCTCTTCTGGAAACTGGATCGCACGTTCATCTATCCCCATCTGAAACGCATACCTCAGGACTGGCTGCGCATGGAGATGGAGATGTTCGTCTCCGTCGCCGGCCACCTCTTGGGCGCGCTGCTGGCGCTGGTCGCCTGCGGATATATCTTTGGTTTCGAGGTCACGCCCACGGCCTCGTGGCTGCTCCTGGTCGGCATCATGATGGTCTTCCCCATTCTCCACGGTGCGGAGATGGCAGTGGACTACTATCGCCAACTGCGCGAAAAGGAACGCGTGGAGCAGGAGCTGCGGACGCTGGCCACTCAGGCCGAGCTCAAGGCTCTCAAGGCGCAGATCAACCCCCATTTCCTCTTCAATACCCTCAACACCATCGCCGCGCTGATCCACACCGATCCGGCGCTGGCCGAGGCGTCGGTCGAGCGGCTGGCCCAGATGTTCCGCTACGTCCTGGCCGGCAGCGAGCGCGGGCAGGTACCACTGGAAGAAGAACTGTCCTTCGTGGACGACTACCTGGAGATCGAGCGCGCCCGCTTCGGCGAGCGGCTGCGGGTCACCCGCGAGATCGATCCGCAAGCGTTATCGGTACCCGTGCCCAGCCTCATCCTTCAACCGCTGGTGGAGAACGCGATCAAACACGGCCACGGAGACGACGGACGCATCGCCCTCGATATCCGAGTCGAATCCGTCAGCGAAGGCGTGAGCATCACCGTCGCCGACCAGGGGCCAGGGATGCCGGCAGGCTATCGGATTGGCGACGGTCCTGGCCACGGCCTGCGCAACGTAAACGAGCGGCTGCGAAAGACCTATGGGCGTGGGCTGGAGATCCAGAAGAACACACCACACGGCACCACCGCGATCATCAAGATACCAGCGGAGGGAGAATCGTGAATAAGAAGCGACGATCACCGCTGGCTCGGGCCGTCCTGGGCCTGTTAGGGGCACTGGTGGCGACAAATGTGACGTTCCTGATTCTAGTGCGCACGGGTGGGCCGCTAATTGGCCTCGTGTTTTACCTGGCCTTGCTAGTCGTTGTATGGCGTAGACGGCAACCTGATTACCGGCCAGTGGTAGTGGGAGGGCTTGGGGGGTTAGTAGTACACATAGTGGAAGTGATCCTTGTGGGCTGGACAACCTACCCACTGCTTATGGCGCTGAATCTGATCTTGCCGGCAGTTCTCGTGCCGGCGGCTTGGCTGGCAGGCAGGGAGATGTAAAATGCGCATCCTAGTCGTTGACGACGAAGCCCCGGCCCGCCAGCGCCTCAAGCGCCTACTGGCAGATATCGAGGGCGTGGAACTCATCGGCGAGGCCGAGGACGGCCCTCAGGCAGTGGAGTTGATCGAGCGGGAACAGCCCGACCTGGTGCTGCTCGACATCCAGATGCCGGGGCTGGACGGCTTTGGCGTGATCGAGGCGCTGGAGGAGCCACCGCCGATCGTGTTCGTCACCGCCTACGACGAGTACGCCATCCGCGCCTTTGAGGTCAACGCACTCGATTATCTCCTCAAACCCTTCAGCAGAGAGCGGCTGGAGCAGGCCATCCACCGCGCCCAGGAAGCGCAGGCCGAGGAGCAGGACTTTGCGTCGCGGCTTGCTCCATTGTTGGAGAGCCTGGCCAGCCAGGGCCATTACCTGACCCGGTTGGCCGTGCGCGACCGCGACTGCATCCGCGTGCTGAACGTGGATGAGGTTGACTGGATCGGCGTCGAGAACGAGCAGACCTTCGTGCACGTAGGGAGCGAAGTCTACCTCACACGGCGAACACTGGCCGATCTGGAGATGTGGCTTGACCCGACCCGCTTCTTCCGCGCCCATCGCTCTGCTATCGTCAACCTCGACCGGGTGAAAGAGATCGTCCCCTGGTTCAAGGGCAGCCACAAACTGCGCCTGACCACTGGCGCGGAGGTCGAGCTGAGCCGGGCACAGGCGCGGGCGCTGCGCAAGATCCTGGGCTGGTAGCCCAACGAGGGAACGATGTTCGAGAGTAGGGGGCGAGAACGTGAAAGCCAAAGTCAACTATCTGGATATGGCAGCTTGGATGCATCGCGTGACAGAGCCTGCTGTGCGCTCGGCGATCTACGCCCTACGACTCCCTGTGGGAAGCCGAGGGCTTGACGCCGGGTGTGGGATCGGCACGCACACCCTATGGCTGGCGGAGGCTACGTCGCCCGGAGGGCACGTCACAGGGGTTGATATTTCACGAGAGTGCCTGGCTCGTGCAGAGGAGACCGCCAGCAAGAGCGAGTTGGCGGCACAGGTTTCGTTCCAAGGTGGAGACATGGGGGATCTCGCCTTTGACGACGACGTGTTTGACTGGGCATGGAATGCGGATACGCTGTGGCCTGTTGCCGGCAAGGATCCTCTGCCGCTGGTGAGAGAGCTCGTGCGGGTGGTCAAGCCCGGAGGAATCGTAGCCATTCTCTTCTGGTCTTCCCAGAGATTACTCCCCGGATATCCCCTGCTGGAAGCCCGGTTGAATGCGACCTGCGCGGCGAACTTTCCCTACACCGACGATACGCGGCCAGAGCTGCACATTCTGCGTGCCCTGCGCTGGCTTCAGGAGATGGGCCTGAACGCCCCTCAAGCTCATACCTTTGTAGCCGATATCTACGCTCCGTCGAATGACGCAGCCAGGGACGCATTGACGAGGAGTTTCCAGATGCTGTGGGGGAAAGCAGAGCCGGAGGTCACACCAGAGGATTGGGCCCAGTTCCAGCGGCTCTGTTGGCCAGAGTCGCGGGATTTCATCCTGAATCTGCCTCACTACTATGCTTTCATCACCTATTCGCTTTTCTGGGGAAGGGTAGCAAGATAGTCGTAGGATTTGAGGGTGCAGGGAAAACGTGGTAAGATTACATTGCTGTGACCACACCATTACTGACCACCAAGCTATACATCCCGCCGCCGCGCCCCAACCTGATTCCGCGTCCACGCCTGGTCGAGCGACTGGACGAAGGACTGCACCTGGGCCGCAAACTGACCCTCATCGCCGCCCCAGCGGGATTCGGCAAGACGACGCTGGCCACCGAGTGGCTGTACAGCAAGGACAAGGACGTCTCCTCCCGCTCCATCGCCTGGCTTTCTCTGGACGAGGGAGACAACGACCCGGCGCGCTTTTTCATCTACCTCATCGCCGCGCTTCGACAGCTCGACGAAGGTGTGGGCCAAGCCGCACAAAGCCTGCTTGGCTCGCCGCAGATGCCACCCGCCGAGTCACTGGCAACGACGCTCGTCAACGATATCGCTGCCATCCCCGCGCATTTCGTGCTCGTGCTGGACGACTACCAGTTGATCCACAACACGCTCATCCACGACGCGCTCGCGTTTCTGCTGGATCACCAGCCGCCGCAGATGCACCTGCTCATCGCCACACGCACCGATCCGCCGCTGCCACTGCCTCGCCTGCGCGTGCACGGGCAGGTGACCGAGATCCGTGCGGACGACCTACGGTTCACGGAGGAAGAAGCTGCGACATTCCTCAACCAAGCGCTGGGACTGGCGCTTGATGCCGAAAAGATCGCGGCCCTTGATGCGCGCACCGAGGGTTGGATCGCCGGCCTGCAACTGGCGGCTCTCTCGATGCGAGGCAAGGGAGACGTCGCCAGCTTCGTCGCGGCCTTCAGCGGCAGCAACCGCCACATCATCGACTACCTGACCGAAGAGGTACTCGCGCAGCAACCAGAGGAGATACGCGATTTCTTGCATCGCACGTCCATCCTGGATCGCTTCTGTGCCCCTCTTTGTGATGCCGTGAGAGAGGCCAACGCCGACTCACAGACCATACTGGAACACCTGGAACGCCAGAACCTATTTCTCGTCCCCCTCGATGACCGGCGCGAGTGGTATCGCTACCACCGCCTTTTCGCCGACTTTTTGCGCACCGAGTTGGCGCAGGAGCGATCAGCGGCCCTGCACCTGCGGGCGGCTCACTGGTTTGAAGCGCACGACCTGATGCCAGAGGCCGTCAACCACGTCCTGGCACACGCCGCAGCAACAGGGGACACGGACGAGGCTGTGCGGGTCATCACCCTGGCAGGCAGCCGTGCGCTGTCCGAGGGTGCGCTCGTCACCTTGTTGGGCTGGTTGGACGCACTGCCGGACGAGGTCGTGCGCGCCGACGGCTGGCTCGCCTCTTTCAAGGCCTGGTGTCTCCTCATGACCGGCCAGTCGGAGATAGCGCTATCCTACATTCAATCGGCCGAGGCCACTCTGGAGCACGGCGACTCTCCAGTGGATCGCGGCCGCGTCCTCAGCCTGCGCTGTGCCATATCCGACGCCGAGGGCGTCCTCCGCATGGCCCCCCAGGCCCTGGAACTGATCGGGGACGCCGATCCTCTATCCCGCACCGGCACGCTCTTCATACTCGGCGATGCGCAGGACGCAGTGGGTGACGTGGCCGGAGCTGCCGCGACTTTCCGGGAGGCCTATCACCTGGGCCACAAGTACGGCCATCAGATCATAGCCGCCGTCGCGCTGGCCCACCTCGCCATATCGATCAACTACCAAGGTCGGCAGCGCGAGGCCCTGGCCATCTGCCAATGCGGAGCCAGGCAGTACGCAGACACGCGCGGCAATCCACTCCCGGTGGCTGGCCTCCTCTACGTCGTGTTGGGCGAACTGGCCTACGAGGCAAACGACCTCGAAGGGGCCCACCAGTATCTCCAAACAGGGCTTGAGCTTGGCCAGCAGTCGGCGACGACGCTGGTGATTCTGTACAGCCTGGAGGCATTGGCCCAAGTCCAGTATGCGATGGGGCACGGACAAGAGGCTCTGGCGACGATCCAAGAGGCTCAAACCCTCGCCAACCAGGCCGGCGAGTTCGAGTGGCGCGGGGCAGGAGCTGCCATCGAGGCCCATTTGCACTTGAGTCAAGGGGACATCCGAGCCGCCCGGCAGTGGGCCGAGAGCGCAGATCTCCCTCTCGCTGATCCCCTCGATCAGACGCGCAAGTACGAATACACAAACTATGTCCGTGTGCTCCTGGCATTGAGAAGAGCAAGAGAAGTACAAACCCTGCTGGCAAGGCTCGAACACGCCGCACGAGAGAATGGGCGGCGCCGCCACCTCCTCACGATCCACATCCAGCAGGCCCTGGCAGAGCGCAGGCTGGGCAACGAGGCAAAAGCGCTGGAATACCTGGAACAAGCCCTACGCCTAGCCGCGCCGGAGGGCTACATCCGCGCTTTTTTGGACGAAGACCCCGCGGTGGCCCAGTTGCTTCCCCGCGCGCGACACGTCGCGCCAGAGTTCGTGGACGAATTGCTCGTAGCATTCGAAATGCCAGAGTATGGGAGTATGGGGGAAACACTTCCACGCACTCATACTCCCACACTCGTCGCTCAACCTCCGGTTGACCCCCTCAGCGACCGCGAAATAGAAGTCCTGCGCCTGATGGCCGCCGATCTCTCTGCCCCTGAGATCGCTGAAGAACTCGTCATCGCGGTGAGCACCGTCCGCTCGCACATCAAGCACATCTACGGCAAGCTCGACGCCCACAGCCGTTACGAAGCGGTCGAGCGGGCCAGGGAACTCGAGTTGGTATAGACAGTTCAGAATCCCCCACTTCAATCCCCCATTAGGGGATGACGACTCCCCCATCCGCCTGCTATACTGTGGCCAGTAAGTTGATGGAGGCCACGGAATCAATGAACCACAGTGAGCAAGACTTTTGGTTAAGACGATTCGACCAAGAAGACGTCCAATTCGTCGTGCTGAGTCAAAGTCAGGATAAAAAGCTGGTCAAAACCCTCCGGCGTCAACCGGGGTGGTCGGTTGACTTTGAGGAGGACGGAGCAGTGATATTCACTCGGTCCGCGCAGAAAGAGAAAAGGCAATGAACGACGTGACTCGACAGGAAAAAGAAAGGTCTCTTTGGGACAGACAAGCGCCTGGCTACGACAAACGCAATCTCAAGGTATACAAGAATGCTTACGATCTATCCATCCAAAAGACCTGTGCCGTCCTTTCATCCGATCAGAAGGTGTTGGAAATCGGATGTGGCACCGGGATCATTTCTCTCGGCATCACGCCTTTCGTGGAGAGCGTCGTTGCCACGGACATCTCCCCGCAGATGATCGCTGTCGCAAAAAGCAAAGCCGAGAGCGTCTCGATCTCCAACATCGAGTTTCGCGTGTGCGATGGCTATGCGCTCCCGTACGATGATCAAACTTTTGACGCCGTCCTGCTGTTCAACGTACTCCACTTTGTCAAAGAGCCGACTGCCCTCCTCCACGAAGCACACAGACTGCTCAAACCTTCCGGATACCTGGTCAGCGCGACAGATTGCTATGCCGAACCCGTTCCTTTGCCTTTCAGAATAGGGCTTGGCATCCAGAGACTTCTGAACCTGATAGGTATCATTCCTTTCATGGGGCGGCTATATGTGGCGAGAAGAAGCCATTTTCCTCGCTTTCTGCCACATATGGCGGTAGCTCAATGGTAGGCTGAGTAGTTACTCATGGGGTACTATAGGAAGGAAGACATCCGTCAACTGTTTGAGCGATGCGCGTTTGCCGGCGTTGAAACTGACGTACTCCACCCCACGCCGGTAAACTACTATCTTCTCGCAAGGAAGAGCCCGTGAGCTACTTTGAGAACAAGGTTGCCATCGTGACCGGCGGCGCTTCCGGCATCGGGCGGGCGCTGTGTGAAGAACTGGGGCGCAGAGGAGCCGCTGCCATCGTCGTGGCGGACATCAACGCCGAGGGAGCACAGGAGGTCGCGGCGGCCCACAGGCGCGCGCAAGCAATGCACGTGGACGTCTCTCGCGAAGGGGACGTG
>DAOUDX010000116.1:0-3879 GCA_034430835.1 Anaerolineae bacterium | reverse complement strand
ATCCTCCTTGCCGGAGACTTGTTGCCTCATGACAAGGGTACCGGATCGGCGAATTTGGTCAACGAGGGTGATACGACTTTTCGAGACTCTTGTTAGAGTGCAACTGGTATGACTTTACGGGACTCGACAGAAGAAGAGCCCTTGCCCCACCTCCGCGCCGTGGTTAGCCTTCTCATCAGATCAGCGCGTTTGGCTCGACTGCTGGCCGCTTCAGCAAAGTTGTTATCTTCTCTTTCAAAGTCTAGTATCTTTTGCATCATAATCTTCTTTCTTCAATTCACCGGGCAACATCATATTCCGCATTCTTCTTGGTGAGCTTGTGGCCATTTCACGGGCGCAAATACCGCGCGCCTTGGCCGTAGGGGTATTATGGCAGAAACTCACCTTGAAGGCAAATGCTGCCCCTCCCCCTGACACTGACGGCCATCCACCTCTCCGGAGGCCCTTTGCAGATTTGCCCCCACACCAGCCGATGGTATAATACGGCCCGCTGACCCCCTACACCAACCGACAGGAGCTTATTGTCAATGGACATCTTGGAAAGAATCCTGGATAGCATCCAATACTACCTGGTCATTCTGTTCGCCGCCTGCGGCGTTGTGACCGCTGCGTTGTGGGGCGGGATGGCGATCTGGGCATTCCGCGACATCCGTTCCCGTTCCCGCGATATCCTGGCCCAGATCCTGGCGACGGTGCTGGTAGCCGTGCTGCCCGTCGTCGGGCTGATGGTATACCTGATGCTGCGCCCAAAAGAGACGCTATCCGACGCCTACGAGCGCTCGCTGGAGCAAGAGGCACTGCTGCAAGCCATTGAGGAGCCGGAGGTCTGCCCCGGATGTGGACAGCGGGTCAGAGGCGAGTACCTGTTCTGCCCGTCGTGCCACACCAAACTCAAGCGCCCTTGTCCATCGTGCAGCCAGCCGCTGCATCTGCGCTGGGCCCTGTGCCCCTATTGCGGCACCAGCGTCACACCACAGGTGCTGGAACCCGTGCCTGCCAGGGCATCCACACAGAAACCGGCAGAGACTGAAGAAGAGGAATCAGCCTCCTAATTGCAGCGACCCGTGTATGAAAAGAGCCCTCGGCGAGTCCGAGGGCTTTTGCGTTCACAGCACAGGTTCCAAGTCCCTTCACAGCGCCTCGCTCTCACCCACGACGTGCACCTTGAGCATGTTGGTCTCCCCCATGCTGCCGAAGGGGATACCCGCGATCAGCACCACCCGATCGCCCAGGCTCACCAGCCCTTCCTCGCGCACCGCCCGCACCATCACGCGCACCATGTTGTCCGTGCTGTCAAACTCCTCCACCCGGACGGGCGCCACACCCCACACGAGCGTCAGTTGGAACAACGTTGCCTCGTTGGGCGTCACCGCCACGACGGGGATGGAGGGCCGGTGGCGAGCCACCATACGCGCCGTCGTGCCAGACATCGTCGCGGTGACGATGGCCCTGGCCCCCACCTCGTCCGCGATTTGGACGGCAGCGCCACTGATGGCCTCCGTGATCGTCTCGTGGCAGCCCGCCTCGTCGTGCAGCAGTTGGCCGTAGGGCAGATGCGCCTCCGCGTTGGAACAGATCACCTCCATCACCCCTGCGGCTTCCACGGGATAGCGCCCCACCGCCGTCTCGCCGGAGAGCATCACCGCGTCCGTGCCATCCAGAACGGCGTTGGCGACATCGGACGCCTCCGCCCGCGTCGGGTGCGGGCTCTCGATCATCGACTGGAGCATCTGCGTTGCGGTGATGACCGGCTTGCCCACCCGGTTGCAAGCGCGGATGATATGCTTCTGGTGGAACGGCACTTCCTCGGCGGGTGTCTCTACACCCAGGTCGCCCCGCGCCACCATGACACCGTCCGCCTCAGCCAGAATCGCATCAAAGACATCGAGCGCCTCCGGCTTTTCGATCTTGGCAATGACGGGCACGTCGCCCCCTTTTCGCTTCAAGAGCTTTTTCAGTTCACGCACGTCGGCTGCACGGCGGACGAAGGAGAGCGCGATGAAATCCGCCCCCTGCTCCAGGGCAAATGCTGCATCCTTGCGATCCTTCGCCGTCAAGGCCGAGATGCGCAGCGTCGCACCCGGCACGTTGATCCCTTTGCGCGAGGCGAGCCGGCCGCCCGTCACCACGCGACAGGTTAGGCCGCCGTCAGCGCCCTCTGTGACAACAAGCTCCAACTGCCCATCGTCCAGCAACACCGCCTGGCCGGGTCGCAGGTCGCGCAGCAACTGCGGATGGGGCACGGGGATATCGCTCTCCACTCCCCGGCGCGGATGCGACGCCAGCGTGACAGTACCTCCCGCACGCAGATCGACCGCCCCACCCTCGATCTCCCCCACCCGGAGCTTGGGTCCCTGCAGATCGGCCATCACGGCGACCAGCTTGCCCTCCTCCTCTGCCACCTGTCGCAGGGCGGTGATCGAGTGGGCGTGAGTTGCCTGATCGCCGTGCGAGAAATTGATGCGCGCCACGTCCATCCCCGCCCGGATGAGGCCACGCATCACCTCCGGCGACTCTGAGGCCGGACCCAACGTACAGACGATCTTGGTACGCGCCATCCCTCTCCTCCCCATCACGATCCTATGGCCCGACCAGGGCCAATCGATACCTGCCTATATCCTCGTCACTGTGGCCCCGCGCGACGATGCGATACGTGCCGCTCACCGGCAGCTCGAACTCGGAGATAGCGGCGTCGGTGGCGGGGCCACTGTCATCGTCGGTCGCCACCCGCACGCCGTTGGGCGCAAACAGCTCCAGATAGGCGTCCATGCCCTCATCCACGCCGACCATCGAGATACTGACGA
Source organism: Anaerolineae bacterium (assembly GCA_034430835.1). Lineage (GTDB taxonomy): Bacteria > Chloroflexota > Anaerolineae > B4-G1 > B4-G1 > JAFGED01. Next base: position 1,075 of record DAOUDX010000116.1, on the reverse strand, counting down.
CGTCGCCCTCCTCTCCCTCGAACAGCCAGTGGTGGCGCGTGCCGGACGGCAAAACAGCCTCCACCGTCTCGCTGTAGGCTAACGTGCCCTGCACCACCATCTCAGCCCGCGCCACGGTGAGCATATACGTCCCCGTCGGACCGAACTCGCCCCCGCGGGCGATGATGCGATAGGCACCTGCCACGGGCAGCGTATAGGTCTCGATCAGCGCGTTTAGCCCCTCGCCGCTGTCGTCGTCGTCGGTGAGCAACGCGCCCTCAGGATCGTACAGCTCCAGGTAACAGTCCAACACGCCATCGGTCCCATTCATGGCGATGGTGACCACCCGCCCTTCCTCACCCTCGAACGTCCACGGGTGACGGCTCCAGAGGGCCAATAGCTCCCCTGTCACTGGGATTCCATACACGATCGCGCCGCCGCCGGAAGGCCCATCGGCGACCTCCAGGCTGAGCACGTAGTCTCCCGCGCCGCTGTAAGCCAGCGCGTGGATGGCGTAAGTGTCCGAGACGACGATAGGATACTCCAGGATAGCGGAATTCGTGTCCCGACCGCCATCGTCATCCCCTGCCAGCAACTCCCCACCCCTGTCGTAAAGCTCCAGGTAGGTATCCAGCGCACCTGAGTCGATGGCGTCCATACGGATCGTGACGTACTGCCCCGCTGACGCCTCAAAGCGCCATACGTCGGTCCCGAGAACCAGCAGTGTGCCTCGTTCCATCTGCCCAAGCTGAGTCGGCCCTTTTTCGACAGGCCTTGGCGGCGTGGGCACCAGCGTGGCGGACGGGCTTGGCAGAAGCGCGGGCACCGGCGTGAGTGCAGGGGTGCGAAGCGGCGTGGCCTCCTCGGTAGGAGTCAATATCGGCTGAGGCGTTGTCTGCGAAACGACGCACCCCAGACCGGCCAGAAGAAGCACCACCGCTGTTACAATAACATGCAGCGGCTTGCGGGATCTCGACGAACAATCACTCTCAGAGCCCATCAGAACCAATGTCTGTGCATCTTGGCTAGGAATCTACCATTGATCGGAAAGCCACTCCCGGAACCGATGACCGAGTCAATTCCGCACCTTGGACAT
>DAOUDX010000115.1:0-9506 GCA_034430835.1 Anaerolineae bacterium | reverse complement strand
CCAGTTGGCGCAGCGCAGCACGGAGCACACGCCGACGCGGATATTGGAATCTGGACTTTTTCAAGGCCATAGCCATTTTCAGCCTTTCCCAATCTGTCAATGCCGGAGAGATGGCTCTTCCTGCGGCCTACCTATCGAAAAGACACTTGGTGGCAAAGTCGGGATCGCTGGTGAGATTCACTCCCAGCTTTCGCAAGCCCGCTGCATCGCCGGGAGTAGGGATGTGGGTCAGATGGACTTCACATCCGTTCAGATCCTTCAACTTCTCCACGGCTACCTGAGCAGCAGGATTCACCGCCGCGCTGATACTGAGAGCGATCAGGATTTCCCCCAGGTCAAGGCTCACCGTCCTCGAGTTGAGAACGTCTTTGTTGAGGTGATTCAATGACTCGATGATATTGAGCGGCAGCAGGTGTATACTGTCGGGGATTCCCGCCAGGTACTTGGTGGCATTCAGGATCAGGCTGGAGGCCGCGTGCATCAAGGGAGAGCTCTTGCCGGTGATGATAGTGCCATCATCCAGCTCGATGGCCGCACCGCAACAGCCCTCCACCTCGTCCACCCCTTGCTCCCAACACTTCCATTTTTCCTGCGCCTCCACGGCCGCCTGTCTGGCCGGGACAACCACCTTTCGATCCTCAGGCTTGGCGCCGAGCTCCTCCACCAAGAGCCCTATTCTCTGCACCGTCTCCTTGGCGGCCAGACCCATAGCGTACTCGCAGGCATATCGGTAATATCGGCGAATAACCTCCTGCGTGGCTGCCTCTCTCACCACATCGTCATCCACGATGCCAAAGCCCGCCCGGTTGACCCCCATGTCGGTCGGCGATTTGTAGAACGATGGCGCGCCGGTGATCTGCTCAATGATGCGCTTGAGAAGCGGGAAAGCCTCAATGTCGCGGTTGTAATTGACCGTCCGCTCGTTGTGCGCCTCCAGATGGAAGTGATCGATCAGGTTGACGTCCCCCAGATCGGCGGTAGCGGCCTCGTAGGCCACGTTGACCGGATGCTTGAGAGGCAGATTCCAGATGGGAAACGTCTCAAACTTGGCATAACCGGCATCGACCCCACGCTTGTGCTCGTGATACAGTTGCGATAGACAGGTCGCCAGCTTCCCACTGCCCGGCCCAGGGCCGGTCACTACCACGATGGGGTGTTCGGTCTCAATGTAATCGTTCGCTCCATATCCCTGATCGCTCACGACCGTATCAATGTCTGTGGGGTAGCCTTTCGTATACCGGTGCGCATAGACCTTCACGCCACGGCGCTCCAACCGGTTCCTGAACGCCGTAGCGGCCGGCTGGCCGTCGTAGCGCGTGATCACCACAGCCCTCACACCGATGCCCCACGCAGCCAGATCGTCGATGGTTTTCAGCGCGTCCGAGTCGTAGGTAATGCCAAAGTCCGCCCGGACCTTCTTCCTCTCGATGTCTCCGGCGTAAATGCACAGCAGTACGTCGATCTTGTCCTCAAGCTGCCCCAAGAGCTTCATCTTCACGTTGGGATCAAAGCCCGGAAGAACCCTGGCGGCGTGGTAATCGAACAAAAGCTTGCCGCCAAACTCTAGATACAGCTTGCCGAAACGGTCCACCCGCTCGATGATGGCAGCGGTTTGTTCTCTCAGGTACTTTTCATTGTCAAAGCCCGTCCCAGCAATCATCATTCCCCCACACAGGCCCGATCAATTCCCAGCCACGACCAACACGCCGACGAGTCCGGCCCCAGAATGAACCGACAAGCCAGGCCTCCGACAGTTTCTCAGCCATTTGCTGTAGCACGCTCTCCAACTCGGCTTCCGAGATAGTCGCTGGGTTTGTCATTGTCTCCTCCTTGTGCTCCTCCCCTCAGCGGGTTCGGTCTTGACGATTCCGAAGGATCTGCTCTGAAGCTAGAAAAGAGAAACATCCCCTACGACTCTCCCGGCCGGTAGCGGAGGGGGCAGTCGTCGGGGCCGGAGCCGTTCCAGCATCACGCGATGATGTACTCGTGGCTCAGCACAGCGTGCTATGGGTGCCTATTGGCCCGCATCAGAGGGCCAGATCTCGACCTTTGCGCCCGCAGTTTCCAGCACCTTCCGGGCATCCCCGGCGACCGCCTCCGAGACCCCCTCCAGGAGCGTCGAGGGGGCGCTATCGACCAGCTCCTTGGCCTCTGCCAGCCCTAGCCCAGTCAGGGCACGAACAGCCTTGATGACCCCGATCTTCTTGGGGCCAGCTTCAGCCATCACCACATCGAACACGGCGCCCGCCATTTCCCCAGTCGTCTCGGAGCTGCGGGGGCCTGCCGAGCGAGCCTCTGTCAACTTCTCGAGTGTCTGAGCTGCGGCATACTTGATCCGATCAGCCGTCCCGTCTGTCCACCCAATGTTGCCCCCTCCAATGATCTCCGGTGCGAAACGGCTCCGTGCCGGTTCCGGTGCCAGACTGGGTGCGGCGCTCACAGACCGGACAGCTTCCACCAGTTCCGTGGTGGGTTCCAATCGCTCCGCCGCCTTGAGAACAAAGGAGAGCTTGGGATTCCTGCAGTCCAGCAGTTCGTTGATCAGCTTTGCCAACGCGCGTGAGCCATGGGCTCCTTCCCGTCCAAGCTCTTCCACCGCACGGTCCACATACTCCATTTCGAACACGATTCCTGGCTTTGTGCACAGTTCCTCCAGTGTTCGAATGCCTTTCATCTTCCTGCTATCACCTTCCCCGTGCTGCCCGTCCGCTATTGCCTTCAGCGCCCTATGGGCTGCAATTGCCACCCATCGGTTGCTGTCGAGGCTCTTGGCAGCATCGAGGGCCTCTTCAGCCACGACCACCACGCCGACGAGTCCGGCCCCGGAGTGAACGGACAAGCCGGGTGTAAGCTCGCATATCAACACCTCGTCGGGGCACTGCAGGCTGGCGCGGAGTTGTTCCTCGAACTGTCGCGCCTTCTCCGGCACGCTGACGTGGATGATCGCCATGCGCTCCACCGGGCGGCTGGCCAGTGCTTCTGCCGCCAAGTCGATCGTCCGCGCCCACGCCTTTTTCCGCGTGCGGGCGCGCTCAAGCAGGTCCAGCTTGCCATCCTGCAGCGTGAGGATGGGCTTGATGTTCAGCAGCGTGGCCATCCCTGCCACCAGGTGGCCCACCCGCCCGCTCATCGCCAGGTATTTGAGTGTCGAAAGCGCGGCGTAGAGATACGTCCGCTCGCCGACGGCCAGGGCGCGGGCGACGATCTCGTGCTTGGACGCGCCCGCCCGGGCCGCCTCGGCCGCCGCCAGCACGATGAATCCCTGCCCCATAGAAAGGCTGCGCGAGTCCACCACCGTGATGTCGCGGCCGGGCAGCATGTCGCGTGCGTTGAGCGCGGCGTTGTATGTACCGCTGACCTCACCGCTCACGCAGAAGCAGATGACCGCGCTCGCCCCTGCGTCGAAGGCCGCCTGATAGGCCTCAACGAAATCACCGGGGGCAGGCGCAGAGGTCGTCGGTAGCTTGCCCTCCCGATCCACGCGCGCAAACACCTGGGCATCGTCGATATCCACGCCCGTCTTGAAGGTCTCCTGCCCAAAGAGAACGGCGATGGGCACCTGCCGGATCCCATAGCGCGCCGCGACGTCGGCTGGCAGGCTGGAATCGGTATCGGTGATAATCGCAATTGAAGACATAGCATCCTCCTCGTCGATCGGGTTAGCGAACCACATGCCTGCAAGAGTTTATCACAGATGGTCGCATTTCGTCAAATCCAGGGGCGCCTGCCCAGGATGCAGAGAAAGCATGACCGGAGCACGCTCGGCCATACTCAGAGAGCTCGATTCAGACCGACGGGCTGGTGAAAAAGACCGCTGGTGAGGCTCGCCCGTATTGGGTGATTCACTGATGGCCCCTTCTACCCTAGTACCATCGGATTATTGACGATAGACCATTACTCTTATAAAATCAAACCGGACGTGCGACCGTCGTTGTATGCGCCGGGCGGGAAGGATGCACTGAATTTGTCATCATTCCCTATCTCCGATAGGAGAGAGAATCACAGGCAGTCCGCTAAATCCCCTTTCTTGCGTTCCTCTCTTTTACGCTTTATGGTCCGTTGCGCCGTTGAGATCTGGTCCACAAGCGCGGACTGGCGCATCAAGCGTCCCTCTTTGACGCGTATCACCGCGCACCTCAGTATCATCGTCATCGCGCTCGCCGCCGTCCTTGCCATCAGCATAGAAATCCCGGGGCGAAACGCGCGTGCTTCTGCTGCCAGCGGCTTGCTTGGCGCCGACAAGGCGTCTCCTGCCGCGTCAAGCTCCTCGGGAACACATCGAGAGCAAGAGCCGCTGCCCACCCTTCGCAGTTCGCCTCACTTCTCAGACATCGATGCCATTTCTCGGTGGCCAAACCCTCACACTATCATCCCGGAGCGACCACGTGCACAGGTCATAACATACGTCGTTCAACGAGGTGATACCCTATTCAGCGTCGCTGCCCGGTTCGACTTGTCACCAACTACAGTCATCTGGAGCAACCGCGCAGCTTTTGGAGACGTCCCCTGGCTCGTCAGGGCGGGAACCGAGCTTTGTATCCTCCCTGTAGATGGTGCATATCACACCGTCCGCAGCGGAGAGACGACGGCAAGTATCGCAGCCGGCTATGACATAGATCCCACTAAACTGTACAACGAGTGGAACGATCTTCCCTGGGGCAAGCAACCACGCGAGGGGCAACAACTCGTCGTGCCTGGCGGCAAGGGCGAGCAGCTAGCCTGGTCACCGCTGATCATATACAGTACCCATGAACTTGCCATGTACAGTCACAAGGGGTGTGGCGGTGTAATGGTCAGTGGTCCAAGCGGTCACGGCTGGTTCACCTATCCAACGGGTAGTTCTCGGATCTCAGGGTGGGTTTTCCGTGACCCGCGTCGCCGAATGCACATCGGGCTCGACTATCGTTGCAGGAGGGGTGATCCCATATACGCTGCAGATAACGGCGTGGTTACCATGGCGGGAAGATATGGTACGTACGGGATCATGATCCAGATCAATCACGGCAGCGGCTTTGTCACCCGCTATGGTCACCTTGACAGCGTCACCGTACAATGTGGAGACTCAGTTTTCCAAGGCGACTTGATCGGTACCTGCGGCAACACTGGCTGGTCGAGCGGGCCTCACCTACACTTTGAGATTCGGCACAATAATGTGCCACAAGACCCACAGATCTATTTACCTCAACTGGACTCGGACTAGCTTGAGTGCCGTTCACCCTCGGATGCGGGCCGGGTCTCCTATCCGACTGAAGGGTAGCCATACCACCCCCAGCCATTAGAAATCCCCCGTTCTGGCCGCAACACTCACGGCGCAGGACAGGACCCAGTATAGCCGGGCCGGATCTGCCACCACTCGTTACACGAGCGCGGATCCATGAACGCGCCGCTGTCAACAATCGCCACGGCGATCTCGCCACCCCGGGCGGCACCGAATGGCTGACCGGCGCGCAAGTTGGGTAGGCTGTATCCATACGGTCGATTCTCTGGCGGCACGTAAACATAGCGCGGTCCGTTGGGATCATCGAGCGAATCGTACAGTACCAGTAGATTCGGATCGGTGCAGATGTTGTCGATGTGCACGGTGTAGCCAGCCGATCCAGAACTATCCTCCCGCGTATACCGCAGCGCAATCGAGTCCTCGTCGGCAAAGATGACCAGAACCTCGCAAGGCGGAGGGCCGCCGCCGATATCGTAGCCGGAAGCAGGCACACGCAAGACCTCTCCCGGCGTCGTCTGCAGGCCCAGAGCCGTGACGTCGTAGTCGGTGATGGGATCGCCCCGGGTGCCCGGGTCGGGTGGAAAAGCCCAATTCCAATGATGCACCCTGTAGAAACCGACGAGCGGCGGGACACGGTACGGGTTGAACAGCGTCGCAAACTGAGGCGGTTGGGGGTATTCGGAACCATAGCTCACCAGTTCCTGATGGGCCGGAACGGTGGGAGTATAACTGCGCAGCGCCAGGTTCTTGTCGGCGTGCAAATCGGCTGGACGGACAGGGTTGTCCGTGTCATACTGGAAAGCGACACCGCCGCTGTATTGATTGCTCGACGTCTCCGGGCAGGTATACTGCTGGTTGAACACGAGGGGCAGATACACGTAGGCGGTCGGCGTGAGATCGAGCGGCAGGCTGGGCGCGCCACTCACCCCCATCGCAGATATGGCCAAGAACGTCAGAACGGCCAAGCCGGATGCCAAAATCGGCACACTTCGTTTCGCTGTTCGCACTTGATCTCCTTCAGCGGCAGTCTATGCCCTCATAGGTATCTTCTCAATACTTCGGACTTGCCCCCACCCCAGCCCTCCCCCATGGGGGGAGGGAGCGCTTTCCCCCTCGTGGGGGGGGACTGAGGGGGGAAGCTGCGATCATTCCCCAGTGTATTAAGCAATTACCCTCATAGGATACACCAGACCACCGATGATTTCAATAGCCTTTTTTGGCCATCGCATGGAGAGGCCGCTGCTTGCCAGCCGGTATTCGATGGGGTAAAATACGCCCCACGATGAGCGACACATGTGCCCTTGAGGACACCCGCCGCCAGCGAGGCGCCGAGGAGTAGGCCATGCGGCGGCGCCTGATGCCGTGGCTACTGCGCGGGCTGGCAGTGATCGTCCTGGCGGCCATTGCCGCGCTATGGGTGCTGGTTCGCCCGCTACCCGAGCCGCCTCACCCCACCCTTATGCCTACACCCACACCTACACACACACCCACGTCTACGCCGACACCCACCTCCACCCACACCCCCACGCCTACGCGTATTCCCACGCCGACCTCCACCCCCACCCTTGAGCCGGCGCTCAGCCCGACAGAGGGACTCATCACTCCCACCATCGGCATCATCACAGCCCCCATCGCACACCCCGGCACCGAGCTCGCGGGCCGCGTGGAGCAGCACACCTATTTTAGCGCCGTCACAGGAAAGGAGGAACCCTACCGTATCTACCTGCCGCCCGACTATGACTCGACCGACAGGCGCTACCCGGTGCTCTACCTGATCCACGGCTTGCCCTACGACGAGTCCCACTGGGACAACCTGGGAGCGGACGAGGTCGCTGACGCCGGTATCCAGGCAGGGACCTTGCCTGCCTTCATCATCGTCATGCCCGGCGCCGCCCCCGACTCCATCTTTGTCACCACTGCCGGAGGGGACCGCTCCCTCGAAGGGCAAATGGTCAACGACCTGATCCCCCACGTGGACGCGACCTATCGCACGCAGACCGCGCGCGAGGGACGGGCCATCGGCGGCATATCGCGAGGCGGGGTGTGGTCGCTGGAGATCGCCTTCCGCCACGCTGACATGTTTGCAGCCGTCGGCGGTCACAGCCCGGCCTTCAAGTACAACCAAGCGCCCGCCGTCTACGACCCGTTCCATCTCCTGGATCAGCCCGGGATCGCCGACCTGCGCATCTATCTGGACGCCGGCGACACCGACTGGGCGCTGGAGCGCACCCAGGCGCTGCACGAGGCGCTGGACGCCAGAGGTATCGCCAATCAGTTCGCCGTGCACCCCGGCAGCCACTCTGATGGATTGTGGGCGGCGAGCATGGGCGAGTACCTGGCCTTTTACGCCGCCGGGTGGTGACATGAAAACCGATCTCTCGATCATCATCGTCACCTACAACGGGCGCGACGTCATGCTCAAGACACTCGACGCCTACAAGAGAGCATTGGCCGCCGATCCCAGCCACAGCTACGAGACCATCGTCGTGGATAACGCTTCCCAGGACGGCGTGGCCGACGCCGTCGCAGCACACTTTCCAGAAGCACGCCTGATTCGCCTCTCCGAAAACGGCGGCTTTGCGGTCGGCAACAACATCGGATTCGAGTCGAGCACGGGCAGATATCTCCTGTTCTCCAACCCCGACATCGAAGTGACGCAGAAAACGCTGCCGACGCTGATCGAGCTGATGGATCAAAACCCCGACGTGGGGGCCTGCACCCCCTTTCTGAAGCTGGCGACCACAGGCGATATCGACTGGGGAGCCCACAGGGGCTTCCCCACGCCCTGGGCTGCATTCACGTACTTTACCAAGCTGGCAAGGCTCTTCAGGGGATCGAGACAACTGTCCAGGTGGTTTGGCCAGTACCACTTGCTTGACCGCGACCTGAGCACGGAGCACGAGGTAGATGCGATCAAGGGCTGTTTTTTCTTCGTCCGGCGCGAGATCTTTGAGAGGGCAGGAAAGTGGGACGAGGCCTATTTCATGTTCGGTGAGGACATCGACCTGTGCTACCAGATCAAGCGATTCAGCTACAAGGTCATGTTCTATCCCCAAGCTCTGGCCCTGCACTACCACGGCGTGACGACGGGGCTAAAAGAGCACAGCCAAGACTGGTCGGCGGCAGGTAAGGAGGCAAGAGAGAGAGCCTACCATGCCTTCTACGACGCCATGAAGCTCTTCTACGACAAGAACTATCAGACCAAATACAGCAAAGGAACCAAACGGCTCGTTTTTCTTGCGATCGACCTCAAGAGGTGGCTGGGCAGCCATCGTGGAACTGTCTAGCCCCTGGCCGCGCCCCGCCCATTCGGGGTCGAGACAACTCGCCTTGCACGGCGGGACGCTTTGCTCATTATTCACATGGTTTCGTGATGGAAAGAATCCGCAGAAGCAGGAGGTCATAGCTAATGCCCAAACTACAGAACGAACGGCACCAACTGATCGAGCTGTACAAGCACCTGCGCGTGGCCGACGTGCGCGACGGGATGGACTGGTTGATGATGCATCACTACGGCTCCATGTCGCCCGACATCCGTCCTCTGTTCCGCGCCCGCGCGTGCGGCATCGCGCGCACCGCCCGCTACCTTCCATTCCAGGGCCCGGTTCCCCAGATGACGCCCGAAGAGTACACCGAGTGGGTTGACTGGTACTACCGGGAGGTGTGCACATATCCGTGGATACAAGACATTGAGGATGGCGACTTTGTCGTCATCGACCAGAGTGGTTTGGATGCAGGATTGATCGGCTCCTGCAACAGCCTGGATGGCGTCCGCAGAGGCGCGCGTGGCTACGTGATCAACGGTGGTGCCCGCGACACCGACGAGATCGTCCTGCAAGAGATCCCCCTTTGGTGCCAGTTCGCCTCGCAGACGATGAGCCAGGGCCGGGCACAGTTCGATACCAAGGACGTGCCGGTGGCCGTCGGCGGCGTGGTGGTCTATCCGGGCGACGTGGTCGTGGCTGACGGCGACGGCGTCATCGTCGTTCCCCGCAAGATCGCCGTCGTTGTGAGCAAGCACGCGCAGCGGATACTGGCCAGCGACAAAGTCGATCGCAAAGGGCTGTACGAACTCTTGGGAATGGAATTGGATGAGACTGTCACGTGAACAGCGAATTGCGGCGGCGCGCAAAAAGAACTATAATGTAGCAGAGTGATCTGTCGAGTCCCGTAAAGTCATACCAGTTGCACTCTAACAAGAGTCTCGAAAAGTCGTATCACCCTCGTTGACCAAATTCGCCGATCCGGTACCCTTGTCATGAGGCAACAAGTCTCCGGCAAGGAGGAT
>DAOUDX010000114.1:0-2241 GCA_034430835.1 Anaerolineae bacterium | reverse complement strand
GTTTCGCACCGCCAGCAGGGGCCGGCAAGGGGTCGCTTGCAGATGGGATAACGAGCACCTGCCCAGGCACGATCAGCGATGGGTTGGCGATGGAATTGGCGTAGACCAACGCCTGGACGGTGACGCCGTAGCGCCGGGCGATGGCCGAAAGCGTCTCGCCGCGCTGCACAGTGTGCGTGCTGGCCGAGGGCTGCGACGAGCCAGGGGCCGGAGACGGCGTCGAGACGCCGGGGATGATCAATGTCTGCCCGACGCGGATCTGGCTGGGATCGGTGATGGAGTTGGCCTGGACCAGGGCCGTCACCGTGGTGCCATACCGCAGGGCAATGCGGTACAGGTTCTCGCCCTGGCGGACGACGTGCGTGCCCCCGCCCGACGCTGGCACAGGTGCTCCGCCGGAAACGGGGATCAGCAACTGCTGCCCGGCGTAGATGCGGGAGGGATCGGCGATGGAGTTGGCCACACAGATGGCCCTGACGCTCACCCCATAGCGCCGGGCGATGCTATACAGCGTCTCGCCGCGCTGAACGACGTGGACCACGCTGGACTGCGCACGCACCGGCACGGTCCATAGCAGCGTCTGTGCCAGCACCACGGCCAGCAACGTCAGATAGACCCACCTGCGCATCGTCTTTCCTCCTCCTCTGCAGTCGCCTTGAATGTGGCAGAGAACACACGCAGTGTCAAACCCTCAAAGCCAAGCTCCCAGGGTCTGTGAAACCCCGGAGGCTGAAGCCACTCACTCGCCCGCCTCCGGCGCTACCGATTCCTCGACAGGCTCGATACGGGTCACCTCAATGCGGCAACCGTTCGTATCGGGGACGCCGCAGGTGAGCTCCCCCCACACGCGGACGGGCATCAACGTATCGCGCACCTGCTCCAACTGGGCAGCGACCGTGGGATCAGCGCTGTCGATGCCATAGAGCACAAGGTATTGGCCAGACAGGACAAAGTGATCGTCGTACTGAGCCATCGGTGGATTGCTAACAACGAACCCCTCCCATCCTTCGACCGGGTCGGGATCGTAAGGGCGACCCGACGGGTCGCCCCCTCCCGGCCCATCGACACGCAGGCGGGTCACGACGAGCTGACAGCCGCTGTAATCGTCCACACCGCAGATCAGTGTACCCCAGAAGTGCGCGTACTTGCCGGGCTCCTCCCTGTCACGCAGAGCCACGATCTGGGCCTCGACTGCCGCGTCGGCACCGGCCACGCCAAACTCGCCGGCCCCTTCAGGCACGAGGGAGAAATAGTCGTCGTACTCACCACCCTCAGGGATGCTGGTGACGGATCCATACCAGCCTACGATGATAGTTTGCACCGGGGAAGCGGCTAGCTGCTCCTGAATTAACATGCTGAACTGAGCTGGAGGCTCAGCATCCTGCCCTTGCCAAAAGCCCTGCAAGCCGCGCAGAACGCTCGTATCCCCAGCATCGCAGCCATAGCCGAACTCCTGAACCGCGCCATCGGTCAGGCGAAAGCGCAACAAGTACCACCCAGGGCAGCGAGCGTCCTCGACGACCGGGCGGAGTCGGATCTCTACATTGAGTGCAGCGACGATTCGGGCGACGACATCGGGGGCAGAGATCGTCAGGCGGTGGACGTAGCCACGGAACTCGACCGCGGCAGACTCCAGAATCTCGATATCCACCGTTTCCGCTAATCCCGCCAGCTCCACCAGATTGATCCACGTCTCCGGCACAGGCGTGTCCGCAGGAGCGTCAGTAACCCCCACCTCCTCGCCCGGTCCGCACTCCCCCCGGTAAAAGGCCCATTCCTCACACTCCGTCCCATCCGGGAAGATACAGACGCCATAGGCACCATTCTCGTCCGTGCGCAGTTTCACTGTATACCCCTGCCCCTCGCAATAGGCAGCCGCGGGGTTCGCCAGTTCTCCATCGTCCGGTGTCTGCGGGCAGCAACCACAGAAACATAGCAGTCCGAGAGCAAGTACCACTCCCAAACACAATCGTTTTATCCTCATTTCACCTCCCGACTCCTCGGTACGCAGTATAACATGACTTGGGCCTCGCAGCCACTCTACCGGAGGTCCTGTTATCCCAACCTTATCCCAATATTCGACGCCCCCAATAGTACTACGTGACTGCTCGAACTTTGGTAACGAGTCTGGCGCGCCCCACTGGGGCCGAAAAAACGGGCCTAAGATGTGCTTTTCGCCCCACTTACGGTGTGCAGAATGGCGAAATCCCGGGGTTACGCCCCACCGCCCTCAGTTTCAAC
>DAOUDX010000113.1:0-5658 GCA_034430835.1 Anaerolineae bacterium | reverse complement strand
GCCATGAGGAGCTCTGCGTTGCGCCGCGCATGTCGGCGCGGGCGATGAGAGGAAGGCGATTATGACTTCAAGCGCTGCACAAGCTTCAGAGAAAACAGGGATGAAGCTCATCGAAGCCTACGTCCCAGACCTTTACAGCTTCAGAAGCATCGTGTATATCGCGGTCTGTTCCCTTGCGCCGCTTGCCCTGGCGCATCTTATCAACCTGATTGGCTGGTGGATGCCACTGGTCTCGACGGCGGCGTGGAACGTGTTGGCGTTCTACCTGATGTCGAGGATGCCGCGGAACGCGGAGAAGGTCCGTGAGCGCTATCGGGCGGCATATGGCGACCGGGCATACCAGCGGTTCTTCTACCGTTACGTCGTGCCGGTCATCGGCCCATGCACGATTGGTTTCTTGATGATACTGGCTGTGGAAAACAGCTCGTTTCTCCCAGCGCTCTACCCTTACGATCACGTGCTATACCAGACGCTTTCGCCGTGGTGGGTTTTCGTGCCGATTGGCGTCATTCTTCTTGTTTTCTCGGTACTGGCAATGCGCAAATCAATCAACGGCGGCTTCGACCGCGACACCGAGCTGTTTCTGTACATCATCCATCCTGAGAAGTCATTCCCGATTCAGGGCGGGATGTACCAATACGTCCGCCACGCTCACTACGCGGAGGGTATCTGGATGGGAATCGCACTGGCATTCCTGGCGCAGAATTGGATGGGCTTCATTATGGCGTTTATGATGCTCCTGGAGTTGTACGCCATAGCGCGCATGGAGGACAAGGAATTGATCCGCCGGTACGGGGCGTCGTTTGAAACGTACATCAGGAGCAAGCCAATGTTTTTCCCCAGGTTGAAGGACCTTGGCAGCTTCGTGAAGTTGGTTTTGGCCGGATCGTAGCACTGTTAAGGAGTTCGAATGAAATCCGAGCAATCTCTGTACCGGCATCGCTTCACACATTTCACAGACGCACTGATCCCCGTATACAACTGGGGTTTCAAAGTGCTCGGCGGGCAGGCACATGAGACGTTTCGCCAGCACGTGCTCGAGCTGGCTGCATTAAAAGGTGATGAACGTCTGCTCGACGCTGGCTGCGGCACAGGGATAATGGCGTTGCGCATCGCGGCGTGGTATCCCGGCTGCACGGTGCATGGCATCGATCTCTCGCCCAAGATGATCGCGGCTGCGCGCCGCGATGCGGAGATGCAATGCCTGGCGGTTGACTTTCGCGTCGGCTCGATCACCGACCTGCCCTACCCCGACGCTTTCTTTGACGTAGTGATCACGAACATCATGTACCACCATCTCGACCTGGCGGAGAAGCGGCAGGCCGTTGCCGAGATCGCGCGGGTGCTAAAGCCCGGCGGACGCTACATCTCGGCCGAGTTCGGGCCACGCGCCAACAACGCGCTGCGTCGTCACCTGGCCAAGGGCGAGTACACGCTTTATCCATCCCATCTGACCGAGGCCGGTTTGGCCATCACGCACGAGGAACTGGGCGTGTTCGCGTGGGGCAAGAAGGTGTTCTACCGCGTGGCCGTCAAGCAGGCCAATCCAATGTGAGGGGAAGGATACCCTTGGCACATGTGATGATCCTGATCGAGCTCTTTGTTTTCACGGGTTTCGTTGTAGGCTATAACCTCTTGCAGAGGTTCAGTGGGAAGAAGCGGCTGGGAGAGTTCCCTATTCGCCCGCTGCTCTTTGTAGCTGGCAAGCTTTCTATGGGCATCTCGTGGGGGTTTCTGTTCGTGCAGGCGGCAGGGATACAGTTGAACCTTTTTCTCATTCCCGTGGCTCTCGAATATGTCTCCGCTGTTCTGCTTTTGCTGGGGATCGCTTTTGTCGTTTCCGCTTTCTTGCACCTGGGAAGCGACTCCAGATTTGGCGTATCCGACGATTCGGGCGGGCTGAGGACTAGGGGAATCTATCGAGTCAGCCGGAACCCGATGTATCTGGGGTTCTACCTGGTGACGCTGGCTTCGCTGGTATCGGTGCCCCATCCGGTGAACGTCTGTGCAGGGCTGCTGGGCATCTTTGTTCACCACAGGGTTGTTTTGTCCGAGGAGCGTTTCTTGTTGAGGAAATATGGCCCTGCGTATGATGCGTATACAAACAGAGTCAGGAGGTACATCTAGTCTCGGGAAGGCATTGAGGAGGGAGGGGGTGGAGGTTGGCATTCGAGCGTGCAGCCTCATGGCCGAGATCAAGAGCGAACGGATGGCGTTCACGATAAAGGAGATAACGAATGAGTGTAATCCAGAGTGACTATTACACATCGCGGAGCCGCAAGTTGCTCAAGCAGTTTGACAAGTTCTTGACCCAATCGAGAACTCTCCTGGTCAAGCGCTACGGGGAGGTGCAAGCAGCAACCATGCACCGGGAGACTTTGGATGAGTACGAGCGGCTTATTCCTGACCTTCCTTACATCGGCAGAGGGAACCTTTTTACCGGGAACCTGGTTCAATCTGCCTGGGCGTTGGCCTTGTATCGCGTGATCTGGCGTCACGGAGGGTCGGTAGAGGAAGCGGGTGAGATCATTCATCGCGCTTTGGAAACGGAGGTCAATCGAAAGCCTGCATTTCTGCGCCGCTTGAAGGGCAAGCTCAGGCTTTCCAGGTGGGCTGTGCGCATGATGCAGAATGCCGCCCGGCGTTCACAGAGGCGGGAATACCCGGGTGATTGGGTTTTCGAGGTCGTCGAGGGCGACGGTAGGGCATTCGATGTGGGAATGGATGTCACCGAGTGTGGTATCGTCAAGTTCCTCCAGGCGCAGGACGCGGATGAGCTGGCGCCCTATCTTTGCAATCTCGACTATCTCGTGTATCAGGCAACGGGGGTGGAACTGCGCCGCACGATGACCCTATCGTGGGGCTGCGAAAAGTGCGATTTTCGTATGTTAGGTGACGGGGAGTCTATGGAGGCGTGGCCGCCCAGATTCGTCGAAAAGCACTGCGGTGACTCTGCCGAGTAGGGGAGGTGTTGCGATATGGGGCTCATCTGGCAGGCACGAAAGGAAGGGTAGGGATATGCAGTTCTCGCCGAAACGCGTACTTGTCGATGGCACGATCTTGAACGTGCTGATGTCGATTATCGTCTACGGGTCCATCTACGTCAACCCGCTGTTCTGGGTCAGTGACTATCCGCCGGACATTCAGGAGGCGGTGGGTCCCGTTGACGTTCCCATCGGCCAGAAGCTCGTCGTGGGCGTGCTCCTTCTCTGCATTGTCGTTGGCGTGCCGCTCTACTCGAACGCCAAACTGCGGCGGCAGAATAATGGGAAGCTGTCTTTCCCGGCGGCTTTCGCCAACAGTGCGCTGATCGCGTTTTTCTTTGCCGTGTGGGATCTACTGATCCTCGATTGGCTCATTTTCGTCACGATTCAGCCGGACTTTATCGTGATTCCGGGTACGGAGGGTCTGGCAGGTTACAAGGATTACTGGTTCCACTTTGAGGTGAGCTTCTTGGGATGGACGCAGTGGATCTCTATTCTCGTCGGCGGCCTGGTCCTGGGGGGCCTGTCGATGATCCGGCTGGGCGGCAAGCGGCGATCCGAGAAGACCGCGGCGTGACACTACGCCAGGAACGAGGCCAGGCTGCCCAAGGAGCATCAGAGGGCGGCGACAATAAGCCGAGAGATTATGGCCACGCGATACAAGGCGGATTTCATCGCTGCCATCACCCGCGAGTCACTGGTAGAGTTCGAGAAGTTGATCCCAGAGTTGCCCTACATCGGCGGCGACCAGAACCCGCTCACCGGAAACCTCGTCTTTTCGGCCGGTGCGCTGGCGTTCTACCGGGTCATGAAGCAGCACGGCAAGGCGGATAAACAACATCCGAGCGTCGAAGAGATCGGCGAACTCCTGTATCGGATTATGGAAGCGTGGATCAGGCGCTACCCAAGCTTCATCCGACGTCTGATGGGATACTACTACATGTCGAAGCTCAACCGACGCCGGTCCAGGCGGAGGGCGCCGCTTTCTCAGGAGCGCCGATACGCTGGCGATTGGGTGTTTGAATACGTCGAGGGGGATGGAGAGACGTTCGAGTGGGGCAGGGACTATGTTGAGTGTGGCATCGTCAAATTCCTGCACAGCCAGGGGGCGGACGAGTTGACGCCCTATCTATGTCTGACCGACTATGCCCTGTTCGGCGCGCTGGGAATTGAACTGAAACGCACGATGACGCTGGCCGAGAGGTGCGAGAAGTGCGATTTTCGGTTCAAGAAGGGTGAGTCACCCGGCGGCTGGCCCCCACCGTGGCTGAATACACAGGAGTAGTGAGATGAAACGATCACCGTTAACGCACGGTCGTGTCTTTGACGACGAACAATTCGCTCAGCGGTATGCGGAGCGCCACCGGAAAATGACCGAAAGGTTCGGGCACGAGTATGCCGAGAAACTGGTTTCACGTGGATTCTACGAGGGCAGGATCATCGACGTCGGCTGTGGATTCGGGGCGATGAACATCGTCCTCGCCCATCGGTTCGTCGATAGCGAGATCGTCGGCATCGACCTATCCGATCCCCTCCTGCGGCTGGCAAACCGCTCCGCCCAGGCAGCCGATCTGGGGGATAGGGTCAGGTTCGAGAAGGCGGATGTGCGCCAAATCCCATATGACGACGGCGCGTTCGACGCGGTGATCAGCACCAACATGGTGCATCTCGTCGACGATCCTGTGCAGATGCTGAACGAGATCGAGCGGATACTCGTGCCGGACGGGTGCCTGTTCATCGCCGATATCCGGCGCTCTTGGATTGGCCTACTGGACAAGACCTTCAAGTCAGCCTTGACGCTGGACGAGGCCAGGGAACTGGTCGATCGGTC
Organism: Anaerolineae bacterium; assembly: GCA_034430835.1. Taxonomy (GTDB): domain Bacteria; phylum Chloroflexota; class Anaerolineae; order B4-G1; family B4-G1; genus JAFGED01. The sequence goes on along the minus strand of DAOUDX010000113.1, from coordinate 843 downwards.
GAGTTTGCGGGAGGGGAGCTTTTCTTCGAGCCTTCTTTGGTGGCGGTTCGAGGCGTGAGTTCTGAGATGGGCAAGAAGATGACAATCTGGGGCATCGGTCCCAAGTTCACAGTAATCTCAGTTCTGTGCCTCGTTCTGGCGCTCGTCGTGCACACCGTTTGGTATCCGCTGTTCGTTATCCAGAGGATGCCGTATGCGGCCTTGGTAGTTATTGGCCTGGCCTTGATCTCCATCGGGGTCCCAATATGGATCGCTGCCTCAAAGGAGGTGGACCGGGCGTTCGAGGCCGGCGAGTTGGCCACACAAGGCGTCTACGCCCTCTGCCGCCACCCCATTTACGGGAGTGCCACTTTTTTCGTCATCCCCGGCATCCTGCTGTTCTTTCGCTCGTGGGTGTTGCTCACCGTGCCCGTGGCGATGGTCGTCCTGGCCCGGCTGCTCGTCCGGCGGGAGGAAGCGTATCTACGGGAAAAGTTCGGCCAAGCGTACCTTGAGTATGCCAGGAGTGTGAGCGCGCTTTTCCCCAGGGTTTGGCGGCTCTATAACGCCATGTGGTATCCAGTGGACACCGGTCAGGTGGTGGAGCATGTGTACGCGGTCAGGGTTAAGGACGTCAACATGTTCATCTACGCTGACGGCAAGCACGCCGTTGCAATTGACGCAGCCTATGCCGGTGACGTGCTTTTTGAGGAGCTGAAGCGCCTGCCGGTAGTCCCGCAATCGGTGACGCATCTTTTCCTGACCCACGCCGACGTGGACCACGCTGGCGGGCTGGATGCGTTCCCCGACGCGCAGATCTACCTTTCCAGGGATGAGGAGCAGATGATTGACGGCACGACTGCC
>DAOUDX010000112.1:0-5940 GCA_034430835.1 Anaerolineae bacterium | reverse complement strand
CATGCCGTGCCCCGACTGGCGTCATCAGTGAGAATAACAATCAGATGTACGTGATTGGGCATCACGACAAAAGCGTCCAGTTCAACGCGTGCGAAATGCGCCGGAGTCTCGTCCCAGCAAGCCTGTACGATTTCTCCGTATTCGTTTAACTGCATCTCGCCGTCAACAATCTCACCGAATAAATGCTCTCCATGCTGAGTGTTCAACGTAACGAAATATGCCCCAGATAGCGCATAATCGTATCCCTTGAGGCGTATTGAGCGGCGGTGATGCTTATCTGGGTCGTATCGGGCCATATGCTTGTGCTATGCAGGCTCTGCTGGATAAATCATCGCTGCGTTTTCCAGTTGCGCCACGCGGATACCCTCTCTCTCGTCCACGCGGCCAAGCAGGACGATGCCGCCGATGAAGAAGACGATCAGGGCGACGATGCTCAACCGGCTGGAGCCGGTCAGTTGTCCCACCACCCCGAAGAGCGCCGGCCCGACGATCCCGGCGAACTTGCTGGAGACGTCGTAGAAGCCAAAGAACTCGGCGCTGCGCGCCTTGGGGGCCATCACGCCGAAGAGGCTGCGGCTGAGCGCCTGCGTCCCGCCCTGCACCATGCCCACCATCAGGGCCAGCACCCAGAACTGCCAGGGCGCCTGCATGAAATACCCCCCAACGGTGATGAGCGCATACCAACCCAGGCCCAGCATGATCGCGCGCTTGGTGCCGATCTTGCCGCTGAACTTGCCAAACAGCAGCGAGAAGGGGATGCCGACGAACTGGGTGAGCAGCAGCGCCCCGATCAGGTCGGTCATGCCGATGCCGATCTCGGAGCCGTAGATGGTGGCCATCTTGATGATCGTGCCGATGCCGTCGTTGTAGAGCCAAAAGGCCAGCAGGAAGAAAAAGAGCTGGCGGTACTTGCGTATCTCGTGGAAGGTCTGGCCGAGGCGGCGGAAGCTGGCGGCCAACGGGTTGACCCCCGCGCCGATGCCGGTGGTGTTGGCCGGCGGCTCCGGCACCCGGCGGAGGAGTGGTATCGTAAAGATGGCCCACCACACGGCCACGGTGAGGAACGAGAGGCGTGGCCCTAGGTTTAGAGGGCTGCCGGCCCAGACGACCTGGATCATCAGGACGTTGACCGCCAGGAGGATGCCGCCGCCCACATAGCCCAGCGCGTACCCCTTGGACGAGACGTAGTCGATATCGTCCGCGCGGGTGACATGGGGCAGGAGAGAGTCGTAGAAGACATACGAGGCGCTCAACCCGATGGTGCCGAGCAGGAAGAGCCCCAGGGCCAGGAGCCAGTCTCCTGAATCGATCAAGACCATCAGCGTCGTCGCAGCAATACCGATGGCGGCGAAGACGGTCAGCAGCCGCTTCTTCCCGCCGGTGTAGTCGGCGACGCTGCCCAAGACGGGAGCCAGCAAGGCCACGATGATCAGCGCGATGGCGTTGGTGTAGGCCCAGTAGACGGTGGGGGTGTTGCCGCCCAGGCCGGCCGCCACGACCTGCTCGAAGTAGACCGGCAGGACGGCAGCCTCCACCGTGGTGGAAAAGGCCGAGCTGCCCCAGTCGTACATGCACCAGGCGTTTACAATCTGAGCATAAGTATGACTCATCTTTTGTGAGTGCACGATTGCTCCTCCTTGATGGGCTGAATTGTACTATAACTCTCTAACCAGGCAAAACGTTGGTAGGGGAGGATAAGAGGAGTCGTGGTGACCTGGGCAACAAGAGAACTGATGATGCCTTATGAGGCGATCAACCAAGTTTAGTCTCACCCCAACGATAACTATTTGACAAGGAACCGAAAGAGGGCTAATATTGCTGGGCGTGACGTGTTTGATTGTCGCGTTCATCGCTGCCCACTGTCAACGGCCAGACTAGCGACTTCACCTCAAGGTGTTGACCTGCGTTAACACCTGACCAATGATGAAAGACTCTCCCGTTTGTCCAAACTCAAGGAAAGGGCATGCATCAAAAAGCTCGCGCGCGTCCCACCATCGGTTTCCTCTCGACCTGGTCGGTCTACGAGGGCACGACCATCGATAGTTATACTCACGTACTCCTTCAGGGGATTTGCGTTGCGGCGTGTGAGCACGACTGCAACCTACTCCTGGGTTGTGGGATCAGCCTTCCCGCGAGTCCGCGCGAAAGCCGGACCGTCTGGCCGGTGCCGGGCGCGGGCATGGACTTTGTCCCGGTGGGCCCCTGGAACACCGATGGACTGATCGTCATTCCCGACGATCTCTCCGACGTGCAATTCGAGTACGTGCAGGATCTGGTCCGTTCGGGCTACCCCGTCATCCTGACCACAGCCGAGAAGCCGGGGCCGCTGGTCGCCGTGGATAACGCGGGCGGCATTCGCCAGGCATTTGACCATCTCTTGCAGCACGGGCATCGGCGCATCGCGTTCATCGCGGGTAAATCGGGGCACGGAGGCGACACCGCGGAACGCCTGTCCGCGTACCGCGAGGCATTGCGTGACGCAGGTATCAAGGAGGATGCGCGCCTGATCGCCTTCGGCGAACACCGGCGCGAGGATGGGCGTGCCGCGATGCAACAGATCCTCGCGTCGGGCGCGCTGTTCACCGCTGTGCTGGCGAGCAACGATCTCTCCTGCCTTGGCGCAATAGAGATGCTCCGCGAAGCGGGGCGGCGCATCCCGGACGACGTCGCAGTCATTGGCTTTGACGACATCCTCGACGCGCGCTCGCATCTCCCGCCGCTCACCACCGTTCGGCATCCGACGTTCACGCTGGGTTACCAGGCGGTGCTTTTCCTGCTCGACGCGATCGCGGGAAAGCAGATAGGCGAGACGCACACGCGCGTACCGACGCAGTTCGTCATTCGCCAATCGTGCGGCTGTCGCCCAGAGAGTACGCCGGTCACGACGCTCGTTCCTGCGATGCCATCGGATTTCGAGACTACACAAACCACTCTCGCTCGCGCGATGGCGGAGGCAACGCTCGTCGAAGCGCGGCGCAGTACGCGCGAAGAAATTGAAACCCTGTGCTTGAATCTCACCCGCACGCTCACGTCGAGTCTATCCCGCAACGATCCGGCGCTATTCGACACCGCGCTGCAGCAACTCTTCGATTGGCTCGAAGTGCACGGCGAAGATGCGTACGCGTGGCAAGCTGCCCTTTCGACCCTGCGTCGCGGGTTGTCCCACCTGGTATCACTGACCCCTGGGGCGAACCTCGTCTTCGCCGACACGATGATCGACCGCGCCCGCCTCGCAATCGCCGAACAGGTGCAGCGTCAGGCGACCGACGAGCTGCTGCGGCACATGGAGATGTCGAATCGCCTGGGACTGATGACCTCGCAGTTGCTTGCCGCGTTCGGCGCCTCCGAAAGCGCGGACATTCTGGCTTACCATTTACCTCAATTGGGGATTCAACACGCGCTCGTCGCGTTGTACCCGTCGCGTGAGGGCGACCCCCTCGCAAACTGCACGGTCTTGCTCAGCACAGGCCTGTCCAAGAATGAAGTGGGGCTCCAATTCCCCGCCCGCGAGTTCCCGCCGCCAGGGCTGTATCCGCCCGATTCCACCGTTCAACTGGCGATCCTGCCGCTGGTGATTGACGACCGCACTACAGGCTTTGTGGCCTTCAGCGCGACGAATCTTGAACCCTGCGCGGCGATCGTGCATAACCTCGTCTCGGCGCTGCGCACCAGTCGGTTGTACCGTGACGCGCTTGAAGGGCAGCGGCTTGCGGAAGAGGCGAACCGGCTCAAGAGCCGCTTCCTCTCCACTGTGAGCCACGAGTTGCGCACACCTCTGAACCTGATCACCGGCCTGAGCGCGGTGCTGTTGCGAGAAGGAGAGCAAGTTGGCTCGGCGAGATGCGTGGTCAACCGGGAGGACGTGGAGCACATCTACGCCAGTGCGCAACACCTGGATGGGTTGATCCGCGACGTGTTGGATTTGGCGCACAGCGAGGTGGGGCAGTTGAAGTTGGTCTGTGAGCCGCTGCATCTGACGGAAGTTCTGCAGCCGGTGTTGGCGCTAGGTCAGCAATTGGCGCGGGACAAGGAGTTGGTGTGGCGGGCCGAGATGCCGAATGAGTTGCCGCGCGTGTGGGGAGATCGGACGCGCTTGCGACAGGTCATGCTCAACTTGGTGAGCAACGCGGTCAAGTTCACGGCGCAGGGCGAGGTGGCGCTGTGCGTGGCGGCGGAGGGCGACCGCGTGGTCGTGTCGGTGCAAGACACAGGGCTGGGCATCCCCCCGGGGGAGCAGGAGGCGATCTTTGACGAGTTCCGGCAGTCGGAGCGTACGGCGGCGCGGGGATACGGCGGTCTGGGATTAGGGCTGGCGATCTGCAAGCGGCTGGTGGAGCTGCACGGAGGCGAGATTGGCGTGCGCTCCTCCGGGAATGAAGGGGGAGGCTCGGTGTTCTATTTCACACTGCCAGCGATGGAACGTCAGCCGGCTTTTGCCGATGCCGAGATCCCAGTGATCGGGACGCGCCAGGTGTTGTTGCTGGTGAAGGATAGGCAGGGTGGCGATCATTTGCGCGATCACCTGGTACGGCAAGGTCTTGAGGTGACGATGCATCAGGTGGGAGAGAAAGAAGAAGATTGGCGCGTGTGGCTCCTGGCCGGAGCGCCGGAGGCGGTGGTGTTGGATGGGGAAATGGCATCGGAGCAGGGATGGGAGATTCTGAAGGCGCTTAAGGAGAATCCGGCGACGCAGTATGTGCCGGTGGTATTCTACACGCTCACTAGAGACAAAGGCAACGGCTCGATGCTGGAGATCGACTATTTGGCGAAACCGATGGGCACGGCGGAGCTGATGAAGGCGCTGGAGGGCCAGGGGTTGCTCAAAGACCAGGATGCGGGGAAAAAGATACTGGTGGTAGATGACGTGCCTACGGTCTTGGAGATGCACGCGCGAATCGTGGAATCACAGTTGCCGAGTTGCCGCGTCTTGCGGGCACGGAATGGGCGGGAGGCACTGGAGATCATCCGAGAGGAGCATCCCGATCTGGTGCTCCTGGACCTGATGATGCCGGAGTTGGACGGGTTCGGGGTATTGGAGGCGATGCGTGATGAGGAGATGAGCCGCAACATCCCGGTGATCGTGTTGACCGGGCAGGCACTGATGGAAGAGGATATGGCGCGTCTGAATCGCGGCGTGGCGAAGGTGCTGGGGAAAGGCTTGTTCAGCGTGGAGGAAACACTTGGGCATATCGAAGCGACGCTGGCGCACAAAAGCAAGTTGAGCGTCGAGACGCAACAGGTTATGCGGAAGGCTATGGCCTACGTACATACGCACTACGCGGGGCAGGTTTCGTTGAAGGACTTGGCCGCCTATGTTGGCCTGAGTGAGCAGCATTTGATTCGGAGCTTTCAAAAGGAGATTGGCATTACGCCCATCGACTATCTCAAGCGCTATCGGATCGAGCGGGCCAAGGCGTTATTGGAGGAAGGTAGCAAGAGTGTTACTGAGGTGGCATTCGAGGTTGGCTTTTCCACCAGTAGTTACTTTGCCCGAGTGTTCCGGCGTGAGGTAGGCGTGTCGCCTAGTGCCTACCAGAAGGGAGAGCGCTAATCTTCCCAAAAGCTAAAGGTAGGCCTCAGAAACAACAAGCCTACCCAGTTCGGCAGGCATTTGAAAGCGCAGTCACGGTGCAGCTTTTGGGAAGATAGCTGAAACGAAACACACCCGATTGATTCCCCTATAAGCTTTTTGCAGTAGCGCAAAACTAACCCCGTGACGGAACAGGGGGTTGTCATAGGCAAACTTCACGCCGGGGGCGCCTATGAGAGCCCCAAAGGTATTATACCCCTAATGAACGTATCATGATGCGTATCCCGGTCGTGCGCGCCGATGCGGCTTATTTCAATTATGCCTTCCTCAGTTTCATTTGCGATATGCTCCATGCTTCGGTCAGCATCGACTACAACCTGATAAGCCGGAGGCGGGGGGTGGGGGGGGGG
>DAOUDX010000111.1:0-2814 GCA_034430835.1 Anaerolineae bacterium | reverse complement strand
TTCCTCGACTTCGAAGGCGCAATGCCCAACGCTCCACTGGTCGCCATCGAGATACAGGATCGCAGACCCGAGGACTGGTCCCCGCTGCTGATGGATGCCTGGGGTGAGGCGATGAACGACACGAGCGAGTGGGCCAAGGCTGCCGAAAAGGCCGGATCCGACGTCATCATGCTCCAACTCAGCCTGACGAACGCCGACGGCAACCCCAATACACCGCAGAACGCCGTCGCTGCCGTCAAGAAGGTGCTTGGAGCCACCGGCCTGCCCCTCGTCGTGCTCGGACCGGGGCAGGTGGACCCTGACAACGAGCTACTCGTCCCCGTAGCCGAGGCGACCAAGGGCGAACGCCTGGTGCTGGGCCTCTGCGAAGAGAAGAACTATCGCACCATCGTCGCATCGGCGCTGGCGAGCGACCACCTGGTCATCGCCCGCACGGCGATGGACGTCAACCTGGCTAAGCAGCTTAATATCCTCATTAGCGATATGGGTCTGCCGCCCGAACGCATCCTGATGGATCCAACCAGCGCGGCGGTGGGCTACGGCATGGAGTACGGCTACTCGGTGATGGAGCGGCTGCGGCTTTCGGCCCTCCAGGGCGACAGCATGACCCAGATGCCGATGATCGTCACCGTGGGCTACGAAGCCTGGCGGCAGAAGGAGACCAAGGTCGGCGAGGGCGTACCCGAGGCATGGGGCGAGTGGAAAGAGCGGGCCATCAACTGGGAAACGATGACGGCGGCTGCGCTGGTCGAGTCTGCTGCCGATATCGTCGTGCTGCGCCACCCGGAGTCGGTGCGGCGGATTCACACGATGATCGACGAACTGGCAGGGGAGGAGGCATAACATGGCACTTTCAGGTATCCAAATCTACAAGCTATTACCACAAACCAACTGCAAGGACTGCGGTTTCCCGACCTGCCTGGCCTTTGCGATGAAGCTGGCCGCCAAGCAGGCCGATCTGGACAAGTGCCCCCACGTCTCCGACGAGGCGCGGGAGCAACTGGCCGAATCGGCCGCCCCACCCGTCCGGCTGGTGACGCTCAGCGCCGACGGCCGGGATGTCAAGGCGGGGAACGAGATCGTGCTCTTCCGCCACGAAAAGACGTTCTTCAACCCATGCGGCCTCTTCGTCCGCCTGCGCGATAGCGAACCGCTGGACGCGCTCAAGGCCAAGGCGAAGGAAGCGACGGATTACTCGGTCGAATATGTCGGCATGGAACTCACACTGGACGGGTTAGCGATCGAGGCCAAGGGGCAGGGGAGCGGGGGAGCGGGGGAGCAGTTCGCAGCGGCAGTCAAGGGCGTGCTGGAGACGGCTCAGGTACCCCTGATCCTCATCGCCGCCGATCCAGCCGTGATGGCGAAGGGGTTGGACGCAGCAGAAGGTGTAAAGCCATTAGTCTACGGGGCCACAGCGGACAACTGGGAAGCCTTCGCAGAACTGGCAAAGAAACACGGCGCGCCGATGGCCATCCGCGCCGACTCGCTCAACGAGCTGGCCGAGCTGACGGACAAGGTCAAGGAAGCCGGTGTCGAAGACATCGTCCTCGACCCCGGCGTGCGCGACTTGAAGTCGCTGCTGACGTTGAACACGCTGGTCCGCCGTATGGCGATCAAGGAGACGTTCCGCGCACTGGGTTTCCCTATCATCAACTTCCCCAGCGAGATGGCGTTCGCCGCAAGCGGTGACTATGATGCCGGGATGGTATCCATCGCGGCGACGCAGGTCATCGCCAAGTACGGCGGCTTTGTCGTGCTGGATGAATTCAGCCCGGCGCTCGTTTATCCGCTGCTGGTGCTGCGCGCCAACATCTACACCGACCCGCAGAAGCCGATCCAGGTGCAGCCCGGCGTCTACGAGATCAACGAACCCAAGGAAGACTCGCCGCTGATGGTGACGACCAACTTTTCCATCACCTACTTTTCCGTGGCCAACGAGGTCGATGGCGCCGGGGTACCCGGCTGGCTGCTGGTGGCCGACGCCGAGGGCATGAGCGTGCTCACCGCTTGGGCGGCGGGCAAGTTCGACGCTGAGCGTATCGCCAAGGCGGTCAAGTCCAACGACATGGCGAGCAAGCTCAGCCACAAGAAGCTCATCATCCCCGGCCACGTGTCGGTGCTGCTGGGCGAGCTGGAAGAAGAACTGCCCGGCTGGGAGATCCAGGTCGGCCCACGGGAGGCGGTGGACCTGCCGGGGTACCTCAAGCTGTGGAGCGCGTCTTGAGCAAGGGAGCAAGAGGGCAGGGGAGCGGGGGAGCAGAGACGAGACGCTTCCCCGCACCTCCGCACCCCTGCACTCTTATGCGGAAAGGAGTGAGTTGATTCAGAGCCACGAGGAGTTGGACGCTTACAAGCTGGCGTTCAAAGCGGCGATGCGGATCTTTGAGGTGACCAAGCAATTCCCACGCGAGGAAACCTACTCGCTTACCGACCAAATTCGGCGCTCCTCGCGCTCGGTGTGCGCTAACGTCACTGAAGCCTGGCACAAGCGGCGCTACGAAGCGGCGTTTGTCTGCAAGCTCAACGACGCCGAAACAGAAGCTGCTGAAACGCAAACGTGGCTCCGTTTCGCCGTCGAGTGTGGCTATCTTTCTTCTGAGGTCAGCCAGGAATTGCACCAAACATACGATCACGTCATCGGCAAGCTAGTAAATATGATCAACAATCCTCAACCCTGGCTATTGTCTAGCAGCCTGTCGGAGAGAGGACTTCTCTCCGAACACAATTGGCGGTAAAATTGCGGTCATTGAACACGTCTAAAACTCTTGGCAAGGGGTGACGTTTATGGCCCGCAAATTCAAAACGGTTGATTAC
>DAOUDX010000110.1:0-4253 GCA_034430835.1 Anaerolineae bacterium | reverse complement strand
CCCCCACATCCAGGCAGGCGTCAACCGCCGCTCCAGCGCCTGCGGCCACCTCCAAGCCTGCGGCTACCGACGTTGCCTCTTCCTCGAATCCCTCTACAACACCATCCGCGTCCAATCACAGTGCCACAGAATCCTCCTCACCCTTCTCCGCCGCCCGGGCTGCCTCCCCCTCGCCATCCCCTTCACCAACCCCGGCCCCCACGCACCGCCCCTCCACTAACCCAGGTATGGAGGATAACGAGGGCACGGCGCTGCCATGTGGATCGTTGCTCCTACTGGTCTTGGCGGGAACCGGCTTGATCGCTTGGGGAGTATGGTACCTTAAGCGAACCCGAGGCAGGCGGTGAGGCGCTGGCAAATCGTCGTAGCGCTGCCCCTGCTCCTCATAGCGGGCGCCTGTCCAAACATCCCAGTCCCAGCGACGAACCCAGGCGTCTGGATCGTAGAGGTGGCGGGAGAAGGTGGGTACTGGCTCCCACCAGAGATCCTGCGGTCGCTAGACGTCGATCCACAGGCCGATTCGCCCCCTGCGCTGCGCCTCTCTTGGTCCGATCAGGTGGTAGGCCACCTGCCGCTGCGCACGGACGAAGGATGGGGGGTATTCTTCTTTGCTGCCGACCGCTCCACGCGCTATACCCGCCGAACGACGTTCCGTCTGGAGGTGGGCAAGCCCGGCGAGACGATGGCAGCAGCAGAACCCCCGACCGCAGCAGGGCCCTCCGATGCAGGGTTGTTCACTCAGCATTGGGAAGAAGACCTGCGCTATCTGCCACAGGCTGACACAGGAATCCCCTGGGTCTGGGAACGGCTATACACCCCCGACGCGGTCACCCACACGCTGACGCTCCCCGACGCTCTACCCGGCCCGATCACGGTGACGCTGCACGTGTGGAGCCACACCGCCTCCCCAGCCAATCCCGACCATCTCCTGCGTCTGAAGTGGGATGGGCAGACAGTGGGAGAGTGGGAATGGGACGGTCAAGGGATGCAACGCCTGACCGCGTCCTGGGATGAGGCGCGCCCTGAGGGTGAGCACACGCTGGAGATAGAGACGCCGACACTCCCCGACGTCAGGGTTGCCATGGTCTGGGTGGACGGATGGGACACCGCTTACCGGCGGCTAGTGAACGCAGACGGAAACATCTGGCAGGCTGAAGGGGTGGCTCTACAAGTGGAAGATGCCAGCGAGGGATCACGCCTGCTGGACGTGACCGATCCCCTCGCTCCTCGGGATCTGGGTGCGATTCCAACGGACGGCGCCGCAGAGGCAGTGCCGGGCCATCGTTACTGGGTGGGGAACCCCACAGAGGCCCCTGAGCCGCTCACCGTGAGAGCTGCCCGCAAGCTGGACACGGACGTTCTGGCCGATGTGGCCTACCTGGCGGTGGCACCGCTCGAGTTCCACGCCCCCTTGCAGCCCTTGCTGGAGCACCGCCGCAGCCAGGGACTCGAGGCAGAGGTAGTGGACATCCAGGCCGTCTACGATACCTTCGGAACCGGACAGCCGGACCCGCAGGCCGTGCGCGCTCTGGTGCAGCGACTGCCCACCCTGCACTACCTGCTCGTGGTGGGAGACGGAACGGCGGAGATCGATGGATACGACGGCGAGGCCGGCGCGCTGCGCGTGGTGGTTCCACTGACCCGGACGGCGGTGCTGGGCGAGACTCCTGCGGACGTGCTCCTGGGGACAAACGGAGAGGGACGCCCTGTCGTGGCGGTCGGCCGCTTCCCGGCCACCTCGGCCAGAGAGGTGCGCACCATGGTGAAGAAGACAATCCAGTGGGAGAGCAACGAGTCGCCGCCCACCGCGTTGATATTGAGCGACGACGAACCCGGGTTCGCATCGATATCGGCGGATATCGTCGATCTGTTGCCAGAAGGAGTGGCGATACAGCGGCTGGACGCAGGGGATGAAGGGAGCCGGACACAGGCGTTGGAGACGCTGAGGCAAGGCCCGACGTGGGTGAACTATACCGGCCATGGCAGCCTGACCATCCTGTGCAACGAGGGCACGCTGAAGCTGGAGGACGGCGAAACCTGGCGCGAGCCAGCGGTCATGGTCGCCTGGACGTGCCTGGCAGCACACTTTATCCACCCGGAGCAGGCCTCGATAGGCGAGGCGTGGATGCGCGCACCCCAGGGCGGGATAGCGGCCTTCCTGGGGCCGGTGGGAGAGACGACGACGAGCGAGCAGCTACCCTTCACAATGGCCTTTTACACGGCATTGCGAGAGGAAGAACGGCTGGGCGACGCCTGGCTGGCGGCCCTGCAGAAAGGGAATTCCCAAAATGTGACCTGGGGCTACACCGTGCTGGGCGACCCAGCGCTGCGTCTTCGCTGGGAGTGACTTGACGTTACCAGGGACTGCGGTTAAAATAACCCGGCGCATGCTAGGCACGAAGGGAGAGACTATCGGCGCTTGGAGATGGCGGACGAACAACCAGACACTGAACCCGGCAACACTCTCAGCCTCACCCAATTGAACCGGGCCGCTAACGCAGACTGAACAGGCCTACCCTTTTTCCATCTCCATTCTTTTCCCTCCCCTCAAAACAAGTTATGGAGGAAACACGTGGAATCAGTTGACCTGAGGAAATCCATTGGGGCGCTTCTTCGTCACTGGAAGATCGTAGTCATCCCAGCCATCGTAGCAGCAATCGTGGCGTTGATAGTGGGGTTCATTCAATCGCCAACCTATGAAGCGAAAGTCTACATCGCTGCCACCAAGCTAAAAACACAAGTGGAATTCGGCTCCGAAATCCAGACCCTCACCGAAGAAGAACTGGCAGCGGCCGGCGCCGGAGCTCTGATCGACCGTGCATCCCGCCTATCTGCCTTTCGAACGCTGGCCGTCACTCCCCAGATCGCTCAGGGTGTATTGCCCCAGTTTGAGGATCGTTTGCGGGCACTCGACGAGAGGCTGCTCGATCCAGCACGCTTCCTGGAGCACGTCAGTTGCGAAGAGAGCAAGGACAGCGACCTGATCGTGATCACCATCTCGCTTTCCGATCCACAACTGGCCTCCGACGTAGCCAATGCCTGGGGACAGGCTTACGCACAGCAGATCAACCAACTGTACACTGGCGTTCGCGCCCAAGACGTTGAGAACGTCAAGCAGCAAAGCGTGCAGACCTATCAGAACTACTTGAACGCCCAGAAAGAACTCGAAACGTATTTGGCCAGCAACCCCATCCCGCGCCTTAACCAGCAGATTGACTTGCTGCAAGTCCAGATCGATAGCTATCAGAACGTGCTCGAAGAGACCAAGTCACTGGTGAGCAGTCGAGAACTGGAGAATCGGCAGCAACTACTCGATGCATACTATGAGGATCTGATCACACTCCAGCTCCTGCTGGACGACGCCCAGGCGCTGAAACAACAACTTGCTCTTGGAGGAAGCTCGCCCGCTGCTGCCTTTGGCGATGCATTAGCCCTGATTCTTCTACGCAGTCGCGCTTTTGCAGACGCATCTACTCCCTTTTCACTAGAGCTGCAGACTCCTCTGGCAGCGGAGAACATCACAGTCTCCGACGTGGAAAGCTTGATCCAAACACTGGAGACCCGCATAGCGGAAACCCAGGCCAAGGTCAAAGAGCTTACAGCAACCCTGTTGAATCCCCTCAAAAGCGAGCTGCCCGAAGAGGCAAGTGAGGAGATCCAGGACCGCATCGAGGGACTAATGGCTACGAAACAAGCCCTTGAGGCCGAACTGGCGGCTGAAGAAGCCCATCTGCAAGACCTGGAGCGCCAGCGAGATCTTGCCTGGAGCACTTACGAGACGTTGGCGAAGAAGGAAACCGAGCTACAGATAGCTGTCCAGAGTGGAAGCACCGAGGTGCGCGTGGCCAGTCTGTCCGCTCCTCCCTCAAGACCAACCGGCCCTCGGAGGTTAACCAACACTGTTCTGGCGGGAGCAGTGGGTTTGATGCTGGGAGCGGGGTGTGCCCTTTTCCTGGAATGGTGGCAGCCTGACGAGAAACGGGAAAACTAGGGCATTGATCGACGTCTGGGGAGTCATAGCCAATAGCCTGTGGATACTGGGCTTGGCCGCCCTTCTGGCAACGCTCAGTTGGGCTCACTGGGTCGCCAGCACAGAGAAGACCCGCCTTCGTACTATACTGCGCCGGCCACCGATCCGACGGATCCTCGACCTGGGATTGGTCCTTTTCTGCGCTGGGCTGGCAGCCACCTCCAGAACCTGGTGGGAACGGGCGCTGTGGGGGCTGTTGGCAGCAGCGTGGACGGTTCAGGCA
>DAOUDX010000109.1:0-2495 GCA_034430835.1 Anaerolineae bacterium | reverse complement strand
CAAGGCAGGAGACGTGTTGGACATGGCGGCGGAGGTGGGGGTGGTGGAGAAGCGGGGGTCGTACTACTACCGCGAGGGCGAGAGCCTGGCGCAGGGGCGAGAGAACGCGAAGCAGTACCTGCGCGATAACCCCACCATCGCCGACGAGATTGAAGCTGCTGTTCGGGAGAATCTGGCTTCGGAATCAGCCATCGTGCATGCCGCGCCGGCCGCTGAGGAGGCAGGCGACGAGCTTGACTAATCAACTTTAATCGTTTTATCGGCTGAAACTGGCCACGGGTTGATCTCAACCACTGGCGCTGGGCACGAGAGCGCCAGATAGAATCGGTCCTTTCTCTAACGATAAGTGCTTTGCCTGGAATTCATCCAGGAGATAGATAGCTTTTCTTAACTGCGGTTCCACCGATAGAACTGCAAGCTAAGCAAAATCTCCAAATACGTGTTGTGAGCATAGCCGTAACGAGCAGATCTTGGTAGCAGAGCGATTGCATCAGGTGATCGAGCCTGGTGTTCCTCGTTGAGAAAGGGTTTCCCTGAAAAGGGGATGTTGTTGGTTCCAATGAGATCAACGCCGACGGTTGCGCGTCGGTGTGCAAGCCGTGGCTCTCCAGCCACGGCTTTTCTTTTGATACGGAATGGCAGGAACTATCACGGCACTGCGCTTTCAAAAGCGCAACAAGGACCGAGTCAACGTCTATCTTGACGGTCAATTTACCTTTGGGCTGGCCGCCATCGAGGCGGCACGTCTGGAGGTAGGCCAGGCGCTGAACGATGCCGACATCGCCCGGCTGCAGAAGCAGGACGAAGTCGAGCGCGCGTATGAGCGCGCGCTCAACTTTCTTTCATATCGTCCTCGCAGCGAGGCCGAGGTGCGTCGCAATCTATCCAAGAAAAACGTGGAAAAGGAAATCGCCGACCTCGTGGTCGAGCGCCTGACGCGGGCCAGGCTGCTGGATGATCGGGAGTTTGCCCGTTACTGGGTGGAGAATCGGCTGCAGTTCAAGCCCCGTGGCGCGCGGGCGCTACGCCAGGAACTGTGGGAGAAAGGCGTGCCCGACGCTGTTATCTCCCAGGTGCTGGCAGGTTTCGACGAAGAGACTGCCGCCCGCGAGGTAGCCGAGAAGGGCGCGCGTCGGCTGGCACATCTCGAGCCTCGCGATTTCCGCCGCAAGTTGCGGTCGCACATGGCGCGCAGGGGCTTTTCCTTCGCAGTCATAGAGCCGTTGGTCAAGGAGATGATCGAGACCTGGTGCGAGGCTTTATTTGACACTGAAGAAGTCGAGGAGGAATGTTATGGGTGAAGAGCTCAAGATCATAATCGCGGCAATTCTTGGAGTCATTGTGGGAGGAGGGCTGGGTTTCCTGTTGCGTCACTACGCCGTTCAACTAAAGACCAAGCAGTTGCGGCAGCAGGCGGAACAGAAAGTACAGGAAGCTGAAAAGAATGCCAGCCAGATCGTGCTGGCTGCCAAGGATGAAGCGCTCAAGGCCCGGAATGAGGCTGAGGCGGAACTGGAAAGGCGGCGCGACGCCCTGCGCAGGGAAGAGGAACGTTTACAGCAACGGCGTGAGAAGATAGATCAGCGCCAAGAGCGGCTGGAGCAACGAGAACAAGGACTCAACAAACGCCAGGGCACCTTGGACAGGCAGCGTAACGAAGTGGAACAGTTGCGCCAGGAACAGATTGCCACGCTAGAGCGAGTGGCAGGACTAAGCCGAGAGGAGGCCAAAGAGGAGCTTTTGGCAGCCATGAAAGAGGAGAGCCGACAGGACATGGCACGGGTGATCCGCCAAGTGGAGGCTGAGGCCAACGAGGAAGCCGATGAACGTGCCCGCAAGATCATCACATACGCCATACAGCGCATGGCCAGCGAGCAAGTTGCAGAGCTCACCGTCGCCACTGTCTTGCTGCCTTCCGATGACATGAAGGGGCGTATCATCGGCCGCAGTGGGCGCAACATCCGTGCCTTCGAGCAAGCCGCGGGAGTCGATGTGGTTGTGGACGACACGCCTGAGGCTATTACTGTCTCGTGCTTCGATCCGGTGCGCCGGGCCATTGCCGCGCGGGCAATGGAACGACTGGTAGTGGACGGACGCATCCACCCTGCACGCATTGAGAAGCTCGTTGCCGATAGCCGGAAGGAAATCGAGCGCATCATCAAGGAAGAGGGAGAGCGGGCAGCCTACGAGGCTAGCGTCCCCGGACTGCACCCTGAGATCATCAAGCTACTGGGGCGATTGATGTTCCGCACCAGCTACGGCCAAAACCAGCACGCCCACGCCATCGAAACAGCCAAACTGGCGGGATTGATGGCGGAAGAACTGGGGGCCGACGCCGATGTTTCCCGTACTGCCGGGCTACTGCACGACATCGGCAAGGCAGTGGACTTTGAAGTGGAAGGTACGCACGCAAACATCGGCGCCGACATCTGCAAGCGCTACGGTGTCTCAGAGGCAGTGATCCGCTGTGTCGCATCCCATCACCATGAGGCAGA
>DAOUDX010000108.1:0-1665 GCA_034430835.1 Anaerolineae bacterium | reverse complement strand
TTGTTGGTGGGGCGTCAGCCCTAAATAGCGCCATACATAGCATCGAAGTGGGGCGAGTTGCACCAAAAGTATGTCTTTTTGCAGCCCCAGTGGGGAATACAGAACACGTTCCCAAATTTTGAACAGACACCACACATATCGAGAGCGGGAAGCGAGTCATACCGAATCCTCATCGCTTCTTCATAACCCTTTTACGCCCTTCTGGTATAACGGGAGGCAGGTTGGGAAAACCAACGATCTCGCACAGAAAGGTGGTGAATCAGATGCACAAGAAAAAGATCCTCATCCTGGGTGTCGGAGCGCTCGTCGTGCTGCTTGCAGCGGGCGTGGTCGGAGTAGGCATCGTAGCCGCCCAAGAACCCACACCCGAGCCTCCGACATCCACACTCGGAGCCAAAGTTCCCTTTGGAGGACGTGGCGGTGGCCGTGGCGGCTTTGGCCCTATCTGGGGACACGGTGACCAGTGGACGACATTCGACGCAGTGGCCGAGGCCCTGGGGTTGACCCCCGAAGAGCTCTTCGCAGAGCTGCACGCGGGCAAGACCCTGGAAGAAATCGCCACAGAGCAGGGCGTCGAGATGACAGCGGTACAAGACGCCATGAATGCTGCTCAGAGCAAGGCTACGAGGCAGTCGATCGAGCAGGCCGTCGAAGATGGTAGGATGAGCCAGGAACAGGCCGACTGGATGCTCGAGGGAATCGAGCAAGGCTTCTTCCCTATGGGGCGGGGCTTTGGCCCTGGGTGGGGTGGACGCCCCTGTCCCGAGGGCAAGTGATCGTGTGATCCGAGACCCGGAGGTGCGCTATGAGAATGCCTGGAGGGGAGCGCCCTTGGCGTTCCCCTCCAGGTGTTTGTAGAGCCGTCGAGAGACGCCGCGTCCCGGCAGTCTACATGGGACCTCCATGGTTTCTTTACAACTTTTTTACAATTCCCTTGTACAATGGAGGCCATCTGAAGTCAAGAGAGGATGCGCAAGAAATGACTAGGCGCAGAATTCTGGTCGTTGACGATGACCCAAAAATCGTGGAACTGGTGCGGCTCTACCTGGAGAAGGATGGCTACCGGGTGCTCGTCGCTTACGATGGACTGGAGGCCCTGGATTTGGCCCGCCAGAAGCAGCCCGATCTCATCCTTCTAGACCTCTTGTTGCCTGGGATGGATGGGCTTGACGTCTGCCGCATCATACAGGCCGAGTCTGAGATACCGATCATCATGCTCACAGCCAAGACCACCGACGAAGACAAGCTGCGCGGCCTGGAGTTGGGCGCCGACGACTACGTCACCAAGCCATTCAATCCGCGTGAGGTGATGGCCCGGGTGCGGGCTGTACTGCGCCGCACCGACAAAGAGGCTGGGAGGGGATCGGCAGCGATCCGCTTTGCCGACCTGCTGATCGACCGCGTCCGCCACGAGGTGCGGCTGCAAGGCGAAACGGTGAGTCTTACTCCCACCGAGTTCAGATTGTTGGAGGTATTGGCCGGTGAACCCGGGCGGGCCTTTACCCGGCTGGAGCTTTTGGATCGGGTCTTTGGTTACGACTTTGAGGGTTTTGAGCGCACAGTGGACGTCCACGTGAAGAATCTGCGCAAAAAGATCGAACCGGACCCCAAGCAGCCGGCCTACATCAAGACCGTCTATGGTATCGGCTACAAATTCGGCGAGAG
>DAOUDX010000107.1:0-15548 GCA_034430835.1 Anaerolineae bacterium | reverse complement strand
CTGCTGCCCCACGCGCCGCCGGTGCGAGCCGCATAAAAGATCTTGCCGACCCGTGGGGCCCCCTCGTACCGGGCGAACACCACGTGGGGGTTCCCATTTTCGTCCACGGCCAGGTCCACCCAGGTGATCGGGTATTGAGACGCCGCGGTAGAAGTGATCAGTTCGCTCGATCCACACGTCCCGCTGGTCAGGGAACACGTTTGATAGTACAGGCGCGTGTATTGGGGAGTGCTGCAGGGATTGTATACGGTGTATGCAATGTGGGCCGTCGTACCTGTGACGGCCACGGCCGCTCTATCGAAAGCGCAAGCACTCTCGTCGCCGGTGTAGACTGCAATACGATTGCCGAGTCCGCCTGCGGACTCTGAGGCGGCGCGGAGGTAAACGTGCCCCCTGCTGTCTGTCTTGCTCTGGATGTATCCCTCCACCCAGACTATGGCCACCCGGTCATGGTCAGGACTGATCGCTAAAGCAGGATCGGCTGATGTGTAGTCGCTCGTAGCGGAAAGGTTGAGCCGTATGTGAAGGAAACCAGCAGAAGCGCTGCGTGCCACCGTCGTCAGCATGATTACCACCACCCCGCCTGCCAGCACGACTGCCACCGCAGCCGCCGCATACCGCCTATATCTGCTCCATCCTGCAAGTTCCGTCCCCTCTTCCACGGAGCTACGACATATACAGGTTGACGTTGTAGATCCGTTCATCTGCCTCTACTGTGATCGTCCACGTGCCAAAGTGAAGTGTGCCTCCTGCACCTCCTTCCCAGTACTCGGCATAGATCGTGTAGCTTCCGGGCGGCACGTTGTAGAAATGGTAGGTCCCATCGTGGATGGTCGTCGTGTGATAGACTTCCCCTCCAGGGCTGTAAGCCCACACGTCGATGCCCCTGAACGTTTGTGGAATACCGTGATGCACGAACACCTGTATCAGCCCACCGAAGGAGGAGGTGCCTGCAACCGGGTCGGGGATGGGCCACTCAGTACACGCCTCGCACTCTAGCGTGTCTAAGTAGAAGAAAGTGCATTCCGTATCGACCTCTTGTATGCCGTGGAAGTAGACCTGTACGTCCTGCCCGGCGCGGGTGGCGGGGCTGACGACGTCGGTCACGTCTATCGAGAAACGCTGCCACGTCTTGAGCAGCGGAGTACCACCATCGACTACGAGCGTCCCGTTGCCGGTACCCAGGTCCGCGCCTGCACCATCCCTCATTTTCAGGAAGAGTTGATCCCCAGGGTCGGTCGTGGGGTTGCAACAACTGCTCTCGCTTTCCGCGACCAGCCGATATCCGCTCACAGTCAGGGTCGTCTGTGTGTAGACCTCGGTAGGGATCGTGATGGTCTGGTAGAGGTAGGGATTGGGCACCGCGCTGCAGGTGGGATAGAACCCCAGCGTGGTGTGCAGCCGCATGGAGAGCGTGCCGTCGTGGAAGTAGGTCGATCCCCGGTAGTACGCGCCGGGAGCGCCCGCGTACCAGTAATTGAACAGATTCTCGGCGCTGCCTTCGAAATTACCGTACTGCAGCAATTGCTCGCACTCTAGCAGGCCGGGCGGCTTATCGGGCCCTGTGCCCCACGGGGAAGGCTCTTCCGGCGGGCAAGCTGCCGGGCAATAGGTGGCGGGCGGGTCATCGCTCCCACCAGGAGTGGGCATCGGCGTTGGGGTCGGGGTCGGTGTTGCGGTTGGGAGCGGGGTTGGGCCTGCGGTTGGCGGCGGGCCGGTACCGGTGACGGTGACATTGTCCCAGTAGTAGGTGTCCCATGACCCGTTATTCTCAGCGCGAATGATGACTCGCAGTGTGCTGCCGGTCAAGCCGGACACGCTGTGAGTCTCGTATGTGCTGCCAAAGTCGTTGCAGTCCCAATAGAACTGGACCTCGCTGCCTCCGTCGAGCTGGTAGTAGAGCCGGATGCAGTCGCCGTCTCCCAGATCGCCGGTTTCTCTGATGTCTACAGAGACGTCCACAGCGGCTTCTCCTGAGATATCGATATCCTCCGTCCACCAGACGCCTACGCCATCGATGTCCCGCGCCCTGAATTCGTTATTCATCACCTCGAAGTAATCGCCGCTGTAGAGAGTAAGATCGCTGATGTCGGTGTGCCACTCTGTGGGCCCCAGGTCTTCTCTCGTGCCATTGCTCAGGTCCTCAAAGTCCTCGACCCAGCTCAGCGCTTGAGCCTGCGGGAGTGCGCGAGCCGCCGGCATGATGAGCGCGCGCGCTCCGATTCCTCCAGATGGTCCCCTACCGACCAGGCTCTGGTGGATCAGCATCAGCTTGGCCCATTCGTAGCCATCCTCGCGCATGCGCACTTCTATCGTGTGTTCGCCGGGGGTGCCGATTTGCACAGCGAGGTCGCTGCCGCCTGGGCAGCCGCCAGGCGAGCTGTATATGGCGCTGTCCCAGACGAGGGCGCTTGTGCTGCTTCCATCAAGCCGGTAGCAGTTGCTGGGAGGCGACCCATCCACCGAGACCCAGACAGTGTCGTCGTTTTGGCTTGCAGACTCGCCACGCACGAACACGCGATAGACGCCTGTGGTGGTGAAATTCACCGTATATCTAAGGACGGGCGCGCTGGAGGCGTTCCAAGAGTTGGTGCATTCTTGGCCTGAGCCGCCGACGTACATGGTGGGCACGCCGCTGACACTGGATTCCACCCAGCTTCTGTTGGCCCCGCAGCCGCCAGCGCCGGCCACGTTCTCGCTGTACTCGGTCGCAGGGATCACGACCATCCCGTCATCCTCACAAAACCTGCATCCGGTAGAGACCTCGATGGGGATTATCGCGGTGTTGTTTTCCTCGTCTTCCTCCTCCACGTAGTCCGACGTGTCTGTCCGCACCCATAACTCGTGGGTGCCGGAGGACTCGATCCACAGCACGGCGTTCACGACGGCGCTGCCGTTGGGATCGATGCCGCTCACCCATTGTTTCGTCACGCCGATGGGGCGGGTTGGCTCGCCTTCCGCGTCTATGTAAAAGTCCACGTCAAAGTACTCGGTGGCTCTACCACTGGTGAGGTTATCAACGGTAACCGAGACGGTGAAGACGGATCGCGGGCAGGCGGTTAATGGTTCGGTTGAGGCAATGGTGAGATCTGGGAGGGCTGCCACGGCCTGGATTGAGGCTGAGTAGGCGACTAGGTCGACCGCGCCGCAGCCACCGCCGCCGGATGGGTGGGTCTCTAGCCTGTACATGCCGTCGCTGTATTCGGGGACGGTAAAGATCTGGTTCTCTGCATTCCCGTTCACGTCCACATCGACTGTCATCAGTAACTGACTGTTTTCCACAGTTGTGATACTGGAGGTGGGATCGACGCACCACCACAAGCCATAGGAGGTTGTCGTTGTTATCGGGTGGCTCATAATGCTGGCCGAGTCTTCATCAAGGGCGACAACGTCGTGATCGCCGACGATGATATATGGACCCGGACCAAACTCCCACGTCTTTTCCGCCGTGTCAGAGATCTCGCCGAGCCACAGATCGTCGTTGAGATTGTCTATCCAGGCGCGTATCTCTGCGGTTCCGGGTCCGTTGCCGCAGAGCATGACCAGAGCCTCACCGTCCGCATTGGTCAGCGCCTCAGTGTATGGCTCGCCTATGCCGGATACGTCAAACGCGCCGTAGCTTGTAGAAAAACTGACCCAGGCACTCTGCACGGGATTGCCGTCGTAGGTCACCACGGCCAGGAATCTGTGACAGCGATCATCAGGCATTAGATTGGTTACGGCATACGTTCCCTCGGGATAGGCTGTCAAGGAGATGTCGTAGGTGGGTGGGGGGGTGAAGGTGGGTAGTGCTGTTCCTCCAAATGGTGTCTCTTCTACTGTCGCCTGCGGTGTTCCACCTGTTGTTACGCCCGGATCAAACGAACCGCCAAAGCTCGGTGGCGCCTGGTTGCCGAATCCAACCTGAACGCCTTCGTTGATCATCTCCGAGGTGGCCTGCACTGTGACGTATTCGGTAATGACGCGATACAGTGGGTCCACGATCTCGACGTTGTGCACGACTTGCACCTGTATTGGCAACCCCTCCAGGCCGGGGTGGTCGAGGCATGCGTCGGGATGGCTAGCGGGATCCCACGGGGTTTCCATCCGACCAGCGCCAGCCTCTGCGCAATCGACATCGAACGCAGGGAAACCCCAGATGCGCACGCCAAAGAACCCGGCATCGTCGAGGTTGGCGTCGAATTCGTCTATCCCCGTCTGGCCTATGCCTAGCGCCAGCTCGTCGTTCCGGATGCGCAGGCCAGCCGCTGTATCTCGTGCCTTCTGTTTGATCAGCAGGACGCGTCGTTGATAGTAATGCGCGTCCGTCTCCGCTGGGTCGGGCATGCCCGGATCCGGGCAGTAGGGATAGGGTTGGCGGTCATCATCGTCCTCGGGGGGGAAGCCGTCTGTAATCACGTCGTCGTTGTCCCAGTCCAGGCAAGCTCCCTGGAGCGGCTGATATGTGACGGCGAACCGCGCTGTCTCTCGGGCGATGTGCTGTACGGTCAGGTGGCCCTGGATCACCAGTGCGGCCTCGACGATGCCTAGGAGAATCCCCAGCAAGATCGGCAGAATCAGCGCGAATTCGACTAACCCTTGACCTTTTGTAAGTCTTTTCATCACATCCCTCCTTGGGACCCCTGTGTGTCGGGCACAGAAAGAATGAAGGCAACTGTTGTAGCTATACGTGCTCTTGCGAAAGGGTAAACGGATAGCTTATACTGATCATAGGCACAGCGAAAGGTGAGGCTCATCGCTGTCCCACGTCATTTCTGGCTTGGTATGCCATCTTGATGTGAGGATAAACTCCATCTCATTATACCATACCGATTTGACAGCGACAACTATTACTTTAGTACCAGTCGCTGTTTGCAGGATTCCCTGGTGCCTAGGCTCCTGCTGCAAAATTACTTGACTCTCGTCATTGATTGTTCCAGGGGAGGTGCTTGGGTTGTCTTGCGCGGCAGGATCGATCTACATAATCTCCTGCATCGCCGTGATGGTGCTCTCTACGTCTGCGTCATCGATCCAGTAGTGCGTCACTGCCCGGAAGTTGCCTTCCAGTCGGCCAAGCAGCAAGATCCCTCGTTCTGCCAGCCCACTCACGATCTCTTCCGGTACCTTCGACGTTTCGTCTGTCAGTCGGAAGAACAGGATGTTCGTCGCCACCGGCTCTACCGCTATGCCCGGGATCTCTGCCAGGCCCTTCGCCAACCGCTTCGCCCGGCGGTGATCCTCTGCCAAGCGGTCGATCATTTGCTCCAGGGCGACGATGCCTGCCGCAGCTATGATCCCTGCCTGCCGCATGCCGCCGCCGACGATCTTGCGCGCTCGCCGCGCGCTTGCGACAAAGTCAGCGCTGCCACACAGGAGCGAGCCTACCGGTGCGCACAACCCTTTCGATAGGCAGAACATCACCGAATCTACCTGGCGTACCGGCTCGCGCGGGTCTGTCTCTAACGCCGCTGCTGCGTTAAAGATGCGCGCCCCGTCCAGGTGCACCTGCAGGCCGCGCTCGTGCGCGAGCCGCGCCACCTGGGCGGTGTACGCCGCCGTCAGTGGGGTGCCGCTGCACATATTGTGCGTGTTCTCCAGGCAGATCAGGCGCGTGCGGGGAAAGTGGACGTCGTCTCCCCGGATCGCGCCTGCGATGTCCTCCAGCCGCAGCGTGCCGTCGGGTTGATTGGGAACGGGCCGCGGCGCGATACCTCCCAGCGCTGCCATCCCGCCCTGCTCGAAGAGGTACGTGTGACTGCGGTTGCCCAAGATGACCTCGTCGCCCCGCCCACAGTGGGTCAGAAGCGCCACCAGGTTGCCCATCGTGCCGCTGGCGACGAGCAGTGCGGCCTCCTTGCCCAGCCGCTCTGCTGCCATCGCTTCCAACCGATTGACGGTCGGGTCCTCTCCAAAGACGTCGTCGCCCACCTCTGCCCGGTACATCGCCTCCCGCATCGCCGGGGTGGGGTGGGTCACAGTGTCGCTGCGCAGATCGATGGTTTTCATGCCAGCACCTCCCGCGGGGTATTATAGCCCTTTTGCGTCTGGGAGCAATGTGCCCGCTTGACCGTGCCAGATGGGGGGCATATAATCCTTTCGGAGCCCAAAGAGGAGAGTAATATGGCTGAATCGCGTTTCGTTCAACTGGACTATCGGGAGTATCCCACAGAGGAGGTGAAACGGCGCGCGGCTGCGTTCTACGCCGACGTGCAACGGCGGCGGTCGGTGCGCCAGTTCTCGGACCGTCCTGTGCCGCGCGAGGTCATCGAGCACTGCCTGCGAGCGGCGGGTACGGCCCCCAGCGGCGCGAATATGCAGCCGTGGCACTTTGTCGTGGTGTCCGACCCTGGCATCAAGCAGCGGATTCGGATGGCAGCCGAGGAGGTGGAGAGGGTGTTTTACGAGAAGCACGCGCCGGAGGAGTGGTTGGACGCGCTGGCCCCTTTGGGGACGGGGGTCAGCAAGCCTTTCTTGGAAACTGCACCGTACCTGATCGTTGTCTTGGCGCAATGGTATGGGCTATCGCCGCAGGGCGACAAGGTCGCGCACTACTATGTCAACGAATCTGTGGGGATTGCGACGGGGATGCTGATCGCGGCGCTCCATCAGGCCGGACTGGCGACGCTTCCCTACACCCCCAGCCCGATGGGCTTTCTGCGGGAGATCCTTGACCGTCCGATCAGCGAGCGCCCCTTCCTGCTTCTGCCTGTGGGCTATCCGGCGGAGGGTGCGGTTGTCCCTGATTTGGACAGGAAGCCATTGCAAGAGATCACGACATTCGTCTGACGGGGAGAGGCAGAAGGCAGCGCTAGTCATTCAGCCGCTGCACGGTGGGCCGGAGACCGAGCTCATCGATCAGGTCGTCAAGTTCGGCGTCGGTGAGAGGACGTCCTTTGCCGGCATAGACGGTGAGCAAGGCTTCCGTTGCGTTGGTGCCGAAGGAGCGCCCTTCGTACCGGGGCGTCGTCGTGATCATCACCTGCACGCCTCGCCCTCGCAGCAACTCGACGTTTTCGGGCGTGGTGGTGTTGGTGACGATCGTCTTGCCCGTGAGGTCGTTGGGCATGTATTTGCGCATGAATAAAAAGTCACCCGCGATCAGGTCCGCCTGATCCCAGTACCGCTCGTACTTGGGCTGTGGCTCGTATCCCCCGCTGCCGTAGAAGAGCATGCTCATGGGAAAGTAGCTGACGAAGGGCAGCAGCACGCGCGCGACCCGGCGGTATTGCCTGAGCCCCCACAGGGGAATGGGGACGTCAAGGGCGAACATGAGGTCGCCAAAGATCACCCGATCGGCCACGTCGGTCGCGGCTTCGGCCATACCGGGCCGATCGACGGCCACCGGCACGAAGCCGCAGTGAAAATGCGGGATGCCGCCCATCTCCTCAGCCGCCAGTTCGAACACGCGTCGCTCCAGCGTGTGCTTCAACCCGCGCCCATCGACGACGGGTGTCTGGTGAACGTCTTTCACCAGCTTGAGAGCAGCGTGCAGCGGGTACTCGCGGCCGTGGAGCCGTAGATACAGATCGACGCCGCCCACTCCCAGGGCATCGACCTTCCCATCCAGTTCCGCGAACAGACGCTGGGCTTTCTCCACGTCGCCGTCGGTTCCGATGCGCTCGATGGCGATCTGCTCGCCTCCAAGCGTGACGACGACACGCTTATCGCGGGCAGAGCTTCCCAGGCTGACGCTGACGGCTCTTTTCATATCATACTCCTTGCGAGTCGATTATACCATCGGGGTTATCCGGGGCAAAGCGTCGTCTACTGACGAGATATGAAGGGTGGACGATGCGACACAGATGACGACAGAAGGCAGAGTCGTTCGTCATGCGTCTTGGGTCACCTCTCTACATTGCGCGTTTGGGTCGAGTGCGGTACAATGTAAGGTCCTGAGAGAACGGGTTCCCAGGAGAGACGGCATGGGTGCCGGGAGGAACGAATGACGACATCGAAGCGTTATCCGATGGCCGAGGCGGTGCGGGCCGCTTACCGCGCTGGCGAGGAGGACGAGGCGCTAGAGCCGCTGGTGCTGGTGGACGGTGACGGACAGCCGATAGGGCGCATCGGTGACGGCGACTATGTGATTTTCTACGACATCCGAGGCGAGCGAGAGATCGAGTTGACCAGTGCTTTCGTGGCGGACGAATTCCCCCATTTCTCGCGCCCGCCGATGCAAGTGCATTTCGCCACGATGATCGAGTATGCCGCCGACTTGGTGGAGCACGTCGCTTTCCCGCCCGTGCGGGATATTCGCAACACCTTGAGCGAAGTCGTCAGCAACCACGGCCTCAAGCAGGTCAAGGTCGCCGAGTCGGAGAAGGCCATTCACGTGCGCTACTTCCTCAACGGCAGGCAGGAGGAGCCTTTCCCAGGAGAGCATCACGTCTTCATCCCCTCGCCGGAGGCGAAGAACTATGCCGAGGTGCCGGCGATGAGTGCGGCGGGGGTTGCCCAGGCAGCCATCGAGGCACTGGATGACCCGGAGGCCGATTTCATCGTGGTTAACTTTTGCAACGTGGACGTGATTGGCCACATTGAGGACCGCGGCGCCGTGCTGCAGGCCGTGGAGGAGGTGGACCGGCGCGTCGGCGAGGTGGTGGCGGCGGCGCAGGCCCGGGGTGTGACCGTCGTGGTCACAGCCGATCACGGGACGGTGGAAAAGTGGCTCTATCCCGAAGGCACGGTGGACACCGGCCATACCGATAGCGCGGTGCCGTTCATTCTGGTCGATCCGGCGCTGAAGGGTGCCACGCTGCGGGAAGACGGAACACTGACGGATGTTGCTCCGACGCTGTTGCAGCTCCTCGATCTGCCGCAACCCGACGAGATGACGGGGCGCAGCCTGTTGCCGGATGGCGCCGGCCAGGGACGGCGTCGGGTCTTGTTGCTCATCGCCGATGGTTGGGGCGCCCGCGACGTTCCGTACGGCAATATGATCCTGGAGGCAGAGACGCCGGTGATGGATCGGTTGCAGCGGGAGTGGCCGACGACGCGGTTGGCGGCGGCGGGCGAGGCAGTTGGAATGCCCGCTGGCACCGTGGGCAACTCCGAGGCCGGGCACACGCACATCGGCGCGGGCCGCCGCGTGCTATCCGACCGCGTGCGCATCGACGAGGCCATCGCCGATGGCTCCTTCTTCGAGAACGATGCCTTCCATTGGGCGATGGAGGGCGCCAAGCGGGACGGCACCAGGCTACACTTGCTGGGCATCGTTTCCTTCTACAGTTCCCACGGCTCGATCGCTCATTTGAAGGCACTGATGCAGATGGCGCATGGGTTGGGCGTCCCCGAGGTCTACATCCACGGTATGCTGGGCCGGCGGGGCGAGCGGCCGGAGAGCGGCGCGATCTACACCGAGGAGGTCGAAAGGGAGGTGGAGCGGCTGGGAGGTGGCTTTGCGCTGGTCTCGATCATCGGGCGCTTCTGGAGCCTCGACCGCGAGGAGAACTGGGACCGCATCGAAAAGACGTACCGCTGGCTGGTAGAGGGCAAGGGCCGGGCGGCGCTGGCTAAATTACGATGATCAACCATAGCACAGCTAATAACACCCGCAACGAGCACTTGGCAAAGTGGCTTTCCATAGTCTTTCACCCCTTTGTCATATCGGTGCTCGCTCTGCTGCTGTCCATCTATCTGGAGACTGGCTTGCTGTGGGAAGCAGCCCTGTGGGCTTCCATCTGTATGGCCGCGTTTCTCCTGCCTTTTTCCGTCTTTATCCTGGTGATGGTCTGCGCCGGGCGCTACAGTGATCTCGACGTTTCGATCCGGCAGCAGAGGCACGGCCTTTACCTGGTGGCCAGCACTGGCCTGATCCTCTTGGTCGTTATCTTCACCCTGGGCGGTGCTCCACTCGTCGGTCGTGCCGGTATCTATGCGGCAGTCTTTGCCACCGCTGTCGGCGCAGTGGTCAATCGTTTCTCCAAGATCAGCATACACGCGATGGTCGCTGCCGGTGGCGCGGTCATGCTTTTCTATCCATCTTTTCTCGCCGGTCTTGTCCTGACCGTGCCCGCTGCGTTGGTCGGCTGGTCGCGCGTGCGGCTCAAGCGACACACCTGGTCCCAGGTGATCGCCGGGTGGAGCATGGCGGTCGTGTGCGTGATGGTGGTGTTCTACCTCTGGCTGTAGCGCCCGCGTCAAACGTTGCTCTCGTCCTGGCTTGGTGCTATAATGAGATCGAGGGCAGGATGGCAGAAGAGCAGGACACGACCTACGAGCAGGTGCTGCGCTGGGGAGGAGAGCGGATGCTCCGTGAGGCGAGCGCCTATTTTGCAGGCGAAGGAAGGTTGCACAGCGCGTTGCGCCGGCTGGCCGAACGATTGGACGCGGAAGGCATCCCCTATGCCTTGCTGGGCGGGTTGGCCCTTGCCGAACACGGGTACCCTCGGCTGACCGAGGACATTGATTTGCTGGTGACCCCCGCTGGTCTGGAGTGCTTCCACGAGCGGTTGGTGGGGCGGGGATACCGATTGGCTTTCAGTGGAGCCCGGAAAGCATTCCGAGATACCGAGACGGGTGTGCGCATTGAGATCGTGACCACTGGGGAGTATCCAGGCGATGGGTTACCCAAGCCGGTCGCTTTCCCCGACCCGACAACCCCAGAGGTGACGGTGGAGGTCGAGGGCGTCCGCGTAGTAGCCCTGGAGAAGCTGATTGAGTTGAAGCTGGCGTCAGGAACAAGCGCCCCCCATCGGCTGCGAGACTTGGCCGATGTACAGGACCTGATCGTCCGCCTGGAGCTTCCCTTGACGCTGGCGGATCGGTTGGATGCGTCGGTGCGGGAAGCGTACCGGGACTTGTGGGAGAAAGCACGCGCAGGCAGGCCAACGGATTCGGAAGGAGAGTGACGGAACCACCTCGCCCCTGGTTGCTGGGAGCGAGGCGTTGCTTTGCGGGAGGGTGGCTGCGCGCTGGGCGGGAGAACTGAGGTCACCGGCCGGATACGTCCCATAGGATGATGGTATGGTCCCGCGACCCGGAGGCGAGTGTCGCCCCGTCGGACGACCACGCCACGCTGATCACCTTCTCGGAGTGGCCTTCGAGGGTGCGCAGGCGCTCGCCGGTGGCCGCGTCCCACAGCATGACGGTTCTGTCCCACGACCCGGAGGCCAGCGTCGCTCCGTCCGGCGACCACGCCACGCTGAACACGTAATTGGTGTGGCCTGCGAGGATGCGGATAGGCTCGCCGGTGGCCGCGTCCCACAGCATGACGGTGCCGCTGGTTCTCAACTCCCCCGCCCCGGAGGCCAGCGTCGTCCCGTCCGGCGACCACGCCACGCTGAACACGTAATTGGTGTGGCCTTCGAGGATGCGGATAGGCTCGCCGGTGGCCGCGTCCCACAGGATGACGGTCTTGTCAAACGACGCAGAGGCCAGCGTCGTCCCGTCCGGCGACCACGCCACGCTGCTGACCCCGCCGTCGTGGCCTTCTAGCGTGTGCAGCCGCTCGCCCGTGGCCACGTTCCACAGGATGACGGTGTCATCTTCCGACCCGGAGGCCAGCACCGTCCCGTCTGGCGACCACGCCACGCTGCGCACATAATTGTTGTGGCCTTCGAGGGTGCGCAGCCGCTCACCCGTGGCTGTGTCCCAAAGGATGACGGTGTCATCTTCCGACCCGGAGGCCAGCGTCGCCCCGTCCGGCGACCACGCCACGCTGAGCACCCCATGGGTGTGGCCTTCGAGGGTGAGCAGCCACTCGCCGGTCGTCGCGTCCCACAGGACGACGATCTCGTCATACGCCCCGGAGGCGAGGGTCGTCCCGTCCGGCGACCACGCCACGCTGGTCACACTACCTGTGTGGCCTCCGAGGGTGCGCAGCCGCTCGCCCGTGGCCGCGTCCCACAGGATGACGGTGTCGCTGAGTGTGTAGTAACCCCCCGACCCGGAGGCCAGCGTCGCCCCGTCCGGCGACCACGCCACGCTGGTCACACTACCTGTGCGGCCTTCGAGGGTGCGCAGGCGCTCGCCGGTGGCCGCGTCCCACAGGATGATGGTGTCGTCAACCGACCCGGAGACCAGCGTCGCCCCATCGGGCGACCATGCCACGCTGCTCACGTCACCGGTGTGTCCTTCGAGGGTGCGGATAGGCTCGCCGGTGGCCGCGCCCCACAGGATGACGGTGTGATCCTGCGACCCGGAGGCAAGCGTCGCCCCGTCGGGCGACCACGCCACGTTGAGCACCTGTGCAGTGTGGCCTTCGAGGGTGCGCAGGCGCTCACCCGTGGCCGCGTCCCACAGGATGACGGTGCCGTCCCAAGACCCGGAGGCCAGCGTGGTCCCCTCCGGTGACCACGCCACGCTGCTCACCAAATCGGTGTGGCCTGCGAGGGTGCGGATAGGCTCGCCCGTGGCCGCGTCCCACAGGACGACGGAGTGTCCCGACCCGGAGACCAGTGTCGCCCCGTCTGACAACCACGCCACACTGAGCACATTACCGGTTTCGCCTTCGAGGGTGCGGATAGGCTCGCCGGTGGCCGCGTCCCACAGGATGATGGTGCCGTACCAAGACCCGGAGGCCAGCGTCGCGCCGTCCGGCGACCACGCCACGCTGTACACCTCATCATCAATCGCATTGCCCCACACCTGCCCGGACAGGTCGGCGCGGCACAGGTAGACACCGGTGTCCGTTCCTATCGCCAGGGTTTCCCCGTCCGGCGAGAAGGCGGCTTCGTTTATGCTGCCCGCTCCCCCCAGGCGCAGCCGCGCGCCCTCCGGCACTTCACCGGTCAGACAGGGTATCGGCGGGACGGCAGTCGGCTCCGGTGTCGGGGTGGCAGTCGGCTCCGGCGTCGGCGTGGCGATGGGCGGTTTCTCCTCCTCCGGCGTGGCCGTCGGCTCCCCTCCCAGCAACCCGCAGGCCAGCGCGCTGCTGACCAGCGTGATGACCGCCAGTGCGATAAGCAGAGTCTGTCGTGAGCGCATGCTTCTCCTCCTCTTTGCTGAGGCGGCTCAAGGCCTCACGCAAGTGCGCGTACGTTCTACGCAATCCCACTATAGCATGAACAAATGGTGAAAGTCAATATCGCTATGCTATTTACAGTCAACCCACACGCCGCTCACCGCTGCCTTGACGCACTGCTCGACCGTGCCGTAGCGCACGATCAGCCCCGTGTGTGAGGGGAGATAGGTCGCGCCCTTGGCGGAGGGGGTCGCCACGGTGCGGAGGCCCAACTCCTGCATCGGCGCGACGACGGCGCACATGTCGGCTACCACGCGCCCGCCGCTGGCCTCGACCGCGGCTACCAGACCCTGCGCCTCGGCCTGCTCCCGCACCTCCCGCGCCGCCGTGATCCACAGTGCCGCCTTCACCCGCTGCCCGTCCAGCAGCCGCACCACTCTGGCTATTTCCTCCAGCCCTGCATGCGGGCAGCCGAACCAAACCAGGTCGATTGCTTCGACTGCGGACCTCTGGTTCGCGCTCAGCACAGGCTCGCGTGCATCGGTGTTGAGCGCGGCGTAGGCGGTCTGCAGCTCGTCCACGACGAGCGTCTCGTAATCGGGGGCCAGGACATCCGGTCGGTCTGCCTCGGGAGTGACGCCCGCGACGTGGTACAGGGCCACGGCACCGCTGGCTGCCATCGCTGCCCCCAGGGCTTTCAACGAGACGTGGTAGGGATAGAGTAATTCCGCTTCGGCCAATCCCACAAAGTACACCACGCGGTTGCGGGCCACTCTCCCCACCAGGTACCCTAGCGCGCCAAAGTCGGCGAGGGCGCGCACGGGGCAACGCACGTCAACCCGCAGCGTAGCGCGGCGGTTCTCGTCCAGATGGAGACCGTAGGCGGCGGTGCGCCCGGTGATGGCGGCGGCTAGCGCGCTCGGCCCTCCCTCCCGGTTGGTGCGCGCCCCCAGCACCGAGTTGGCGTAGCTCACCGCCGAGGACTCGGCCCAGGCCACGTGCTCGCCCAGACAGGGAACGTTGCCCACCAGGTAGGGGGTGCAGGTGCAGGTCGCGCGCACGCCTAGTTGCTCGAAGGTGTCGATGACGGCTAACTGGCGGCGGGCAAAGGTCTCTGAAAAACCCAGTTCCTGCCAGGTCCGGAGGTCCATCCCTGCCGGGTTTAGCGTCGTGGGGACACGCACGCGCGCGCCCTGGCCGGCCCAATCGGCCAGGAATTCGAGGCCAGCTTCCCCCAGATTGCGGTAGCTGACCCCCGCCACCTGCACGGAGTTCACCTCTACCAGCCGCTTTGCGCCATAGATCTGTCCCAACGCGACGACGATCTCCATCGCCTTGCGCGCGCCAGGGCCGGCTTCGCCGGACAGTAAAGCTCGTTCTTCGGGGGAGAGCTCCAACATGACTACTCCATGACAAATGAGTAGGTCGGATGTCAATCCGACCTACTGTGTTCGTTTCCTGATTCTGGAGTAGAGATCATCGGCTATGTCAGCGCGCGATACGGCATGCCGCTGAGAATCCCCTCGCGGCCCTCGAAGACATCGAGGACCTTTAGACCCCCGGTGCCGATTTCGTAGCGGCGGATCTCCTTTGCGTGATGGGAGCCGCGCATTTTCAGCACGACGATTGCGCGCTGCATCGTGCTCTCTATCTCGACGTAGCGCATTAGGATAATACAGTCCACGATGAACGACAGGCCGCCCTTGAAAGCGTATCGGTAATCGACGCGGCCTTTTTCGCCCAGCAGCATCGCCGTTATGCCCTCCCGACGCAGACCGTTGACTGCGGAGGTGTACAACTTGCGCAGTTGCTGGACATCGCCGGTGAGCCGATCAAAGTGGGAGACGCTGTCGAGCACCAACCGCCGGATATTGGCATCGAGAATCAGTTGGTTGAGAGGGCTATCGGGAGATTCCAGGCTGGCCAGGAATACCTCGGGCGAAGTGAACATCAGGTGCAATTGTCCCCTGGTCACCAGGCCCCGCAGGTCCCAGCCGAGTGAGTCGGCGTCGCGATGGAGGGAGCTGGGGAATTCCTCGAAAGAGATGAGCAGTCCCGGCTCGTTGTGCTTCGTTGCGCCGTGGATGAGATACTGAAGTGCCAGGGAAGTCTTTCCTGTGCCTGGTGCGCCGCGCACCAATACCATTGAGCCGGGTAAAAACCCTCCTCCCAGCATTTCGTCCAGGCTTTTGACTCCAGTCGTCACGCGTTTGTCTGCCATATGTCACCTCGTTTGGCTTTCTGGTGATTCCAACGGCCAGGGTTGTATTATGGCCAGTCCTCCCAGTTCAGGGTGCAGATCACGTAGCCTAACGAACTGCTGGCGTAACCTCGCAGCTCCACGACGACCACGTCGGAAACCGCCTCGCCCAGGCTCTCTCCTACGGGCGCGAACACCTGCACGCGAACTTCCATGGGCTGATAAGCACCAGGGTTGAAGGGTTGTTCCCAGGCTGCGTCACTTCCGTAGATGGCGTTGATGCGTGGATCTGCCCCTGCCCGGATGGGAGGCAGGTTGGGTATCGGGCCTTCTACCCTGATGAGATAGCCCGGTAGAGGATTGCCGTCCAGGTCCTGGAGATGCCCTGCGACACCGGTCCATGCACTGCCGTACTCGGACCTGCGCAGCTCTACCTCGCAAGTGAACGGCCAGTCAGGGGAGCGT
>DAOUDX010000106.1:0-7934 GCA_034430835.1 Anaerolineae bacterium | reverse complement strand
GCCTCGCCAGCCCAATGTGCGCCACTCTGGGCAGCGGCGTCAGACAGAGCCTTCCCCCCTGAAGGGAGGAACAAGATGAGCAACCCTACCCCAAGCCCCAGCGCCAGCCAGGGCAAGAACCACCGTGATTTCTTGACAGTCATCGCTTACCTCCTCATTCAGCTACAAATGACCAATCTACGGGACGAAGAAGCAACACACGGCGAGCTAGCGCTTGCCGTGCAAACAACCAGAACCCAACCAGCCGCAAGGGCCAGCACATCTCAAGGAAAAGCAGCAGCGGAGGTTTGCTGCCGCTGAGAGATTTGATACCGCCAGGCAAGCACACCATCAGCATAGATATTGTCCAATCTGCTCCCCTCGCAAACCTGTCGTGGAACCCTAACCCAAGTATGGCATCAGTAGCACAGATTGTCAAATTTGACACAGCGCTCCTCTCGTGCTATCCTCCTGGAGACTCGATGAGGAGGCGATCGATGGGCGAACGTGTAAACAACCTCGTAGCGCGACTGCGCAAGGGAATCGAAAAAACCCTGGAAACTCTGCGCAGCTTGAGCGACGAACAGTGGCAGACGATACTCTACGAGGAGCCGTGCCCCTGGACGGTGCGCGACATGCTGGCGCACCTCCTCTCTACCGAGAAAGGGCTGGCACGCATCGCCCACCGAAGGAGCTGTTATCAAGTCTGGCGGACGCCCGCGAGGCGACCATCGCCTGGGTAACGACTTTGGAAGATGAGGGCCTGGATCGGATGGGGCATCACCCGGCGTTGGGCCAGGTCACACTGGAGGCGCTCATCAACGTCATCCACGCTCATCAGTTGATGCACATGCGCGATCTAAGCGCTGCTGCGGTCATGATCCGCGTCTCAGGAGCAGTCACGGTAACTCGCGCACTTCCTTGCTGCCCAACAGCAGCGATGCCAGCACGTAGACCACGCCCCCTGTCAGCCCGCCGGCCGCGACTCAACCTCGCCCTCCAATCAAGCCACTCTACGCCTGCCGCAACCTGCTCCTCGAAACCGACCGTAGACGAGGTATTGTGGCTGTTCCACCCTCAAGAGAAGATTAAAGCATATGCGGTAGTGCAAGACGACATCCTGCGTTGCTGTGACGATTACATCTTGGCCAGTTGGATGTAGGTCAGTGCCTTGAGCGCCATGTAAGAGACATACCGGTCGCCGGGAAAGCGAATGGGGTTCCGGTACTTCAGCAACTGGCGGACGGGCGCTTCGAAATCCGGGTCTCTCAGAATCTGTGCGTACTCCATCGCCTGGATCAACGTCGTAAAGTCTTTCGACGGGCTGAGCATTCCCTTGAGCTGGGACTTGGCTTGCTGATCGCCATGTAGCGCTAGCAAGAAGAGCTGATTGACTTTATGCTTGCCTCGGCCGTGAAGGGGCTTCGTACCAGCCTCTTTGTCCTTCAGGCTGATGCGCAGCAAAGCCCAGAATGCCGCGTTCGATAGATCGTCATCATCAAGGTAGTGCGCGATCTGGCTCGCTGCCTCCACTGCGCCGAGCTCTCCGAGTGTGGAGAGTGCTGTCCTGCGGACATCTTTGTCGTACGTCTTTGATAGTGCATCAGTCAGTACCGGCACCGCCTCAGGTCGTGACAGCTTCCCCAACACCTCGTAGGCACACAGGCGGACATTGGCTGTCCCGTGATCGGCCAGTTCAACTATACGATCGTAGATCAGGTCGGGGCTCAGCCCTCCCACCGACATGACAGCGGCAGAGCGCACCTCCTCGCTTGTGTCATCGAACCGCTCGACTAGAGCACCAATCACCGCAGGATTTTGGGTTCCCTGAGCTCCCAGTTTGCGGGCAAGGCGCAGACGGACCAGCATATTCTCGTCATCTAGGTGGTTCAAGTAGACCTCGTCATCTAGCGGTTCCTCGATGTGTTCCAATGCAATGGCTGCGGCGTGACGGACGTCGTCGTTCGGGTGGTCAAGAGTGTCCACGATGGTGCCCAGGTGTTCCATCTCGCCGAGGCGGACCAGCGCATAACAGAGGCTCACCCGCTCCGTCGGATCGGTGATGGTCGGCAGCACCTCCGCTAGGTCCGACTTGGCAGCAGCGACGTTCATAAAGCCCAGTGCCAGAGCAGCGTTGAAACGCAAAGAACCGCTACCTGTTCGCACAGCCTCCAGCAGCTTCGGATGCGTCTCCTCGCCCAGCAGGGCCACGGCCTCAATGCCCTGCGGGAAGAAGAAAAGCTGCTTAAAGCCGTCCATAAGGTACGGCAGTGTACGAGCGTCGGGTATCTGGGCCAGCAATTCGTAGGACTTGTTCCGCTTAAACAAATCTGCGGTTTGCTTCCCGATGTAGTCAATGCAAGCGCCGACGAAAACCTCATCACGGACCTTCAGGCTGGTAGTGTCGAGGGTGGCGGCCAGCGTCGCGTCGTCCAGATCTACCTGCTGTTGCTGGGCCGACAGGAGCAACTCGAGGAAGGACTGAGTGCGGCGCTTGGCGAGTGTCTCCTTGACCGCTTTCATCTCGGGTTTGAAATCGAAGCTGCTCATGACCTTATGGGCGCTCACCGCCACTTCCCTGAGTGCGGGATTACCCTGGCTGGCACTGATAAGTAACTCACCAGCAGGCGGCGCGATCTCCGTGTAGAGCATCTGAACCATCGCCAGTGCTGCGATCCCTTCCACATGCCCCTTGTGCGCCAGATAGTCCACAGCGATGGCGCTGAACCGGTCGACATCTTGCTCTCCCTGCACTGTGACACTGGTTACGCTGCCCGAGGACGCACTGACGCTGATCTGCATCGGCGAAATCTTCTGGGAGGATGCACGTTTGAAGAACTCCTCCCCGCGTCCACGGATACTGAGCAGCGCCACGGTGTCTGGATCCACAGCCTTGAGAACCTCCTCGCTCACTTTGCCCTTGGTCTTCTCGAATAGCGCCTCAACGACCTCCTCCCTTGCCAGTTCCTCGCTTTGGCAAGTCTGCTGGATCTCTCCTGCGAGTCTCTGGACCGCCTCTTTCCGGAACTTGCTGGCCCGGTTGAGCAACACGATACCGCCAGCGATGCCCGCAACGAGGGGCGCCAGTCCGATCCAAGCATAATCACCAAGAAGTCCAATGCCGGCACACAAGAGAACAATGCCCAGGATAATGCTTATCCAGGCTGGTAGTGACTTGTTGCTGACCTGTTTCTGAATGGCTCGAATCTCAGCGGTCCAGTGTTCGATCCATGCGTCGAACGAGTGCAGTGACCCCGGTGCAGTCTGTACTTTTTCCTCTTCCATCTGCTTTGCCTCCTCATTCTATCTCATTGCTAATAGACGGCGCCTCCCTATCGAGGTTCCGAGTGCGCCTCTGGCGCGCGTTCCACGCCTAACAAGTTGCCGTTCGCTTCCCACAGCGTGTTTTTCTCGTTGCTGCTGCTCGTGCCTCGTATCGCACAAACCTTGGCGGCTTCTAACGTTGGAGCTGAGGCGCAGCGCCGAGTTTGCGCCAGCACCCTCGCTTGCCGACCATTTCCTAAAACGAAACCGCCGATGCTAACCAGCGCCGGTAGGCGCTGTCGCCTCCAGCGACTCGGTGCGACCCGTTCTCCCGAAACCGGCGCGAGCCGGGGGATGGGAGGCAAAGGTCGCCGGTGAGCTTCGAGCAACGGACGCCAGAATCACCACGAACTTTGACAACTGTGTATCCACGGCGGTGCGATGTTGCGATAAAGCTTACACTGAAACAGAGAGAACTTCAACCCCGATCGCTCCAGTTTCCGGGGCGTAAGCGTCACCCTATGGCGAGCGACTGGTACTCAATCGTCAGAAGCGAGAGTGATCAAACGGCGCTCGGCGTATCGACTGACAGGCATTTCTATCCAGGTGGTCTATGGAGACCCCGAGGAGGTCATCGCCTTGTTGGGTGAACACACCGCCTACGTCGAACGCACTCACCTGACCTCCCGGCAGATGAATGGTCGTTTGGTGCACAAGACCTTATCCTACTCCAAGGAAGTGGAGATGTTGGAAGCTGCTTCGGCCTGGGAAGACTGGGTCTACAACCTTACCCGCTCGGTCAAGACGCTGCGCGTGGAAGTCAACGATGGCTCCCTCGCTGGCGGCTGCGCTCGCCAGCTATGGCCGCTGGCTTGACTGATCATAATCAGGGAGGCTACCCGTCGCCGCTACGCGGCTCCTCGAAATGACGGGGTGTGGCAGGTTTGGAGTCAAATGCGACTGCCCTGGCCGGTTGGGCATTAGGAATTGACTAATGACCTTGTTTGGCCTATAATGGCGGACGCTGGAAGATTGATGAGATAACGTGATGAAGAATGGCAAATGAAACGAGATTCCCCACATTCCGACTGAACGACCAAGTTGCCATCGTCACCGGGGCCGGGCGTGGCATGGGGCGGACGTTCTCCACGGCCCTGGCGCACGCCGGCGCGGACGTGGTCACCACAGAGCTGCCCGGCAAAGAACGCGATGCCGAAGAGACAGCAGCAGAGGTACGAGCGGCAGGGCGTCGCGCGCTGGTGGTTTCACTCGACGTGACCCAGATCATTTCCATCAAAGCAATGGTAAGGCAAGTCACACACGAGTGGGGTCACATCAACATCCTGGTCAACAACGCTGGCATAAACATTCGCCAGTTCGCCGTAGACGTCACGGAGGATGCCTGGGACCGCATCGTGAGTGTCAACCAGAAGGGTGTCTTTTTCTGCTCTCAAGCCGTGGGGCAGCACATGATCGAACGAGGGCGAGGGGGCAAGATCGTCAACGTGGCCTCACAGATGGGACTGGTGGGCGATCAAGAACGCGCCGTCTACTGCGCGACAAAGGCGGCCGTCGTCAATCTCACCCGCGTATTGGCGCTCGAGTGGGCGCCTCATCGCATCAACGTGAA
The DNA here is from genome assembly GCA_034430835.1 of Anaerolineae bacterium. Taxonomy (GTDB): domain Bacteria; phylum Chloroflexota; class Anaerolineae; order B4-G1; family B4-G1; genus JAFGED01. The sequence continues at coordinate 3,061 of DAOUDX010000106.1, read as the reverse complement.
CGCCATCGCCCCCACGTACGTGAGGACCCCCCTCGTCGAGGCGCTGGTGCAGGACGAGGACGTGCACAAAGACATCGTCCGCCGCATTCCCCTGGGACGCATAGCCGAGCCAGAGGATATCGCCGGCGCTGTGGTTTTTTTGGCCAGCCCGGCGTCCGATTTTGTCACTGGCCACACGTTGGTGATCGATGGCGGATGGACCGCGGTCTAAGATGGAAATAGATGCACGGACGTTGCGATAGGACCATTGCCATACAAAGGATTTGCTATCGGACACTTTTTCAAACAAGCGAGCGGAAGCACCCTGAGGGCTTCGACTGAGCTCAGCCGAAGTCCCTGTCGAAGGGGCTTCCGCGAGCATCCTTCGACAGGCTCAGGACGCTCGCTATGATTCCACCAGGCCACAAGTCCAGTCAAATTTCGGAAAGTGTCCGGTAGTGAACAAAGGACCGGGAGCGTGTGATGACCGTTTCACCAGATAAAGTCGCCGACTTGCGCCGTACGGCAGCCGAGCTGCGCTGGCACATCGTCGCCATGATGGGACCAAACATGGCGCACCACTTTGGCGGCTCGCTCTCCGCCGCCGACATCGTCACCGCGCTCTACTTCTATAAGATGCGCTACAATCCTCACGACCCGGGCTGGCCCGAACGCGACCGGTTTCTGATGAGCAAAGGCCACTCAGTGCCCGCACAGTACGCGGCGCTGGCCATGCTGGGTGTCTTTCCACAGGAGGAACTGGCAACGCTGAAGCAATTGGGCAGCCGCCTCCAAGGCCACCCGGCCATGCACGCCACGCCGGGCCTGGAGGGCTGCACCGGCGCCCTGGGAGAAGGGCTATCCTATGCCAACGGCATGGCGCTGGCCGCCCGCATCCGGGGCCTCTCGTACAACGTCTACTGTCTCCTGGGCGACGGCGAGCTGCAAGAGGGGCAGGTCTGGGAGGCGGCGATGACGGCGGCAACCCATTGCCTGGGCAGCCTCGTGGCCATCATCGACCGCAACCGCCTGAAGGCGATGGATGAGACCAGATGCGGCAAGCTGCTCGATCCGCTGCGGGAGCGTTGGGCCAGCTTCGGGTGGGCCGCTTGTGAGATCGACGGCCACGACGTGGCCGCGATCTGCGACGCGCTGGACTGGGCCGACGAGCAGACACAGCAACCGGCCGTCATCATCGCCAACACGGTGAAGGGAAAGGGCGTTTCCTTCCTGGAGGGACAGCCGCAGTTCCACAATGCCGCCTTGAGCGAGGAGCAGTTCGAGCGTGCGCTCGGCGAGGTGGAGGCTGCGCTCGCCGTGACGGAGGATAGGTGAGATGCCAGAACTGACACAGACGCGATACGCCTATGGAGAAGCACTGCTCGAGCTTGGTTCGCAACGGACGGAGGTCGTCGTGCTGGATGCCGATCTCTACAAATCGACGCGCACCGTGCTGTTCCGAGACGCATTTCCTGAGCGCTTTATCGACGTGGGAATCTCTGAAGCCGATATGGTGAGCACCGCCGCCGGCATGGCTGCGACGGGCCTGATCCCCTTTTGCAACAGCTTTGCCATGTTCATCACCAGCATCTGCTACCTGCCGATCCGCACCCAGATCGCCTACCCTGGGCTGCCGGTGAAGCTGGTCGGTTCCAGCGCGGGCCTGACCCAGGGCCCCGACGGCGCCAGCCACCAGTCGCTGGAGGACATCGCCCTCATGCGGATCCTGCCCAACGTGGCCGTCGTCTCGCCAGCGGACGAGGTGGAGACGAGGCAAGCGACGTTTGCCATTGCCGACTGGCCCGGCCCGGTCTATATGCGCCTGGGTCGCTACCCGGTCCCGTGCCTGTTCGACGACGGGCACCGCTTCGAGATCGGCAAGGCGACGACGCTGCGCGATGGTGGAGACGTCGCCTTGCTTGCCACGGGCCACATGGTATGCAAGGCGTTGGATGCGGCGGAGCTGCTGGCGCGAGATCGGATCGAGGCCCGCGTGATCAACATCTCGACGATCAAACCGCTGGACGAGGCGGTAGTGCAAAAGGCGGCGAGCGAGGCGGGCCTGCTGGTGAGCGTGGAGGAGCATAGCGTGATCGGCGGGCTGGGCAGCGCCGTCGCCGAATGTGTCTCCGGGATCGCCAACGCGCCACCCCTGCTGCGCCTCGGCGTGCGCGACGCGTTCGGCGAATCGGGCCTGGCAGACGAGCTGCTCGAGAAGCACCGTCTCACCGGCCAGCTCATCGCCGCCGACGTTCGTCGTGCGTTGGGGTGAGCGCGAGACTGAGCTTGCCTACCCGATCCGATTTGGCTGCACATAGCTGCCTGCAGATAGGCTGCCATAACCCCGCTCAGCCGCCAACTGTACCCCGGTCGCCAGTAGAATCTATCCCCCTGGTTGACTGACGAAACTCCGTAGTCGCGGTTTCCAAACCGCGCGGTTTGGAGATCGCGGCTACACAGCACCGTTTCCGTTCTCCAGACTCACCGAGAAGCGGCGGGCCTGATCGCTGCGAACAGCAAGTTTCCACTATGCTCCAAACTACCCTATCGTGCCAACGCGCCAACCAGATGAAGCAATCCTATCGCAAGCGAACCCGTCGAAAGGACAGCGAAGCGGGAAGGGTGACCGCTCACCAAAGCTTTGACAAACTCGGACGCGAGCATGAGGCTGCCCAGGGTATAGATGACGCCGATGGCGATGAGCACTGCCTGCAACAAGGGCAGTCGCCCGATCACGCCTGCGCCGGAAAGAGCATACGCTCCCCAGGTGGCAAACATCAGGGCCAGGCCAATCGTGACGAGCACGGTAAACGGCGAGCCTTGCTCGGCAAGCTGCGCGAGCTCAGCCGCGCCAAAGTAGCGATATCCCTGCGGCCTGATAGCGAGGGCGACGTGCAGCACTGCGATGAGCAAACTGGCGACGCCGCCGAGTATAAGGCAATAGTTTGGTGTGTCGAGTCTCATAAACTCATACCGGGCAAAGTCTCATAAAGTCGTATCAGTCAGGCTGTTGCACAGCGTCATCTCGCGCCAAGCAGCTCGGGAGAAAGGTAATGCAAGTTGATATGCTGGCAGCGCGATC
>DAOUDX010000105.1:0-12465 GCA_034430835.1 Anaerolineae bacterium | reverse complement strand
GTCCTCACCGAAAGTCTCGTCGATCTCGGCCAGGTACTTGTCCTGCATCCCGATGCGGTTGCGCAGGTAATCGGGGATCTCCTGTTGAGCCAGCTCCGGCGGGATGACGCGGTTCACAATGTAGCCGGAGATGGGCACGTCGTACTTGGCGAACAGCTTGGCCGCCTTCTGCGTGTCCAGGATGATCATCTCCTCCGGCGTGACGACGAAGAAGAAGGCGGTTTTCTCGCGGTCGGTGAGGATGCCGGAGGAGGTATTGATGCGGTTCTTGATGTATTGCAGCTCGGTCAGGATCTGGTCTTCTTCCGTCTCTTTCTCGCGCTCCAGAATGGCCGCCACCTGGGCATACTCCTGCATCTCCTCGCGCAGGGAGGTGATCTTGCCGATCCATTCGTCGTAGACACTGGCCATGCTGAGGTAGTAGAGGGCGTGGCCCAGCGGCACCAGGTCGTAGATGTAATAGTCGTACTCCGCGCCGACGACGATATCGACCACGGCGTCAAAGATGGCGCTCTCCTCCATCGCCGGCTCGGCCGCCGTGGCCTGGATATAGTTCTCGATCTCTTCCGGGATCTCGTTTATGCCGTACATGTCGCGGATCTTTTGGCGTATCTCCTCCTGATACTCGTGGATGTGCCGGTCGGCGTCGATCTCCTGGGCGAAGAGGCCCGGCATGATCTCCACCGCGCCTTTGCCAAAGATGTCCCGCTCGAAAATGTCGGAGAGGGACGCCTGCGGGTCCACCGAAAAGACCAGCACCTTGTACCCCTGCTTGGCCAGCCAGTAGGCGGTGGCGGCGGAGAAGGTGGTTTTGCCCAACCCGCCCTTGCCGCCAAACTCGATGTAACGGCGGTTGGGGTGTTCTTGGAAGATTGTTGCTAGTGACAATGTTTTCTCCTTATGCTAATGCGTCGGTCAGGTCGCGCTCGCGCAGCATGCGGCGCTTCCAGGTGGAAATCTGCGGCACGACGTAGGGCAGCAGGCGCAGCGAATAGTAGGGGGGCAGGATAGGGATGCCCAGCAGGTCTCCCATCGTGATCAGGATGAACAGGTGCTCCATGCTTCCGCGTGTCTTGAGGGCAAAGCGGGTCATGTCGTGGCCGGCCATGCCGTAGAGGAATTCCTTGGCCGAACGGCCAAAGCGTTTCAGGAAGCCAACCTTTTCTTCTGTGCTCATGTTACCTCCGTTGAGTTCTGGGATGACGCTCCTGTTAGGTGTTGCTGGATGTATACCTCTATTTTCCACCGCGGAGTGCGCAGAGATCGCAGAGTTTTCCCTGTTTTCCCATCAAATCTCTGCGTACTCGGCGGTAGAATTGTCTCAACAGCACTCCAGCGGAATACTACAAGTTCTAGGACTGTATCTCAAGTGACCCCCTCGATCATTCCGACCAAGTCGGTCAGGTCACGCTCGCGCAGCAGGCTGCGCTTCCAGCGGTTGACCACAGGCACGACGTAGGGCAGCAGGCGTAGGGTGTAGTAGGGGGGAAGAATGGGGAGGCCGACGATACCGCCGAAGGTGACCAGGATGAACAGCTTCTCCACCTCTCCCCGTTCCCTCCGCATGTCGCGCACCCAGTCGTAGGTGGTCATGCCGTAGAGGAACTCGCTCGCCGCGTGTGCGGTACAGCGTAGCTTGCCGAGGACGCGCTCCCGTGTGGATGCCATCATGTCTCTCCGACGCTTCCCACGGCGATGGGAGGGTTGATGACAGCCCTCCCATCGTCCTATACGTAGCCTGTCAGTCGCTTACGCAGCCTCAGGTGCGGGTTCCTTCCCTGGTTTGAGGAGCGCTTTGATGCCGTCAAAGATCAGCAGCGCCGCTGCCAGGATCAACACCACGGCGATGACGCCGACGAGGATGGAGGCGATGGTGGCCTGGGTTGTGATATCAGGGGTGGCGAGCTTGGCAAAGTTGGTGTAGGCCAGGTAGATCAGGGCGGCGAGGGTGGTGACGATCATAAAGGCCGCGGGGATGAGCGCCCAGGAGTTCTTCTTGCCCTCCTCCTTCAGCCACAGCGAGATCAGCAGCAGGGCCAGGCCGGCCATGAGCTGGTTGGCTGCCCCGAAGGCGGACCAGATGGTCAGCCAGGGGATGATCCACACAAAGACCAGCGTCAGAGCCAGAGCGACGATGGTGCCCACGTGGACGTTCTTCATCACCGGCACCGCGTTGCCCACCAACTCGGCGCTGGCCACGCGCATGAAGCGCACCACCAGTTGCATAATGGTGAGCGCCATGATGGTCAAAAAGACCGAGCCGTAGGCCACGCCAAAGTCTGTAGGGATGCCGATGTAGCTCAGGAAGTTGGCCAGCCCCTTGGAAAAGACCCCCAGCGCCGCGCCTGCGCCGCCGGCATCCTGGTACCCTTGGAGGCCACCGAAGGCGACCGTGGCGGTGAGGAAGGCGATGACGGCGAAGGCCATCTCCATGAACATGGCGCCGCCGCCCACCGGCAGGGCGTCCGTCTCCTTCTCCAACTGGCGTGCGGTGCCGGATGAAGAGACCAGGCTGTGCCAGCCGGAGACAGCGCCGCAGGCGATGGTGATGAACAGCATGGGCCACAGGGGCCCGCTGGCCGTGGTGAACTGGGTGAAGGGGGGAAAGTCGCCCATCCCCGGCCGCCAGATCAGCAGGCCGACGATGCCGCCCAGCACGCCCAGCGAGACGATCCAGAAGGAGACGTAGTTGACCGGCTGGGCGAAGGACCAGATCGGCAGCACCGAGCCCAGGTAGCAGAAGGCGATCACCAGCAGCGTGCCGACGACGTGGGCTTGCGTGATGTCACCCCAGAGTGTGGGGGAATCGGGACCGCCAAGTAGGGCCGAGAAAATGTCAGACACGAAATCCTGCGTGCCAAGCCAAATGCCCCCGAAGGTGAGCACGACGGTGACGATGGTGGTGAGGATGATGTCCGCCTTCCACTTGTAGGTCATCTGGCCGGCCAGGACGCCCATCAGGACGACGGCGATCATGCCGAAGGGTACCTTGGGGTTGGTCATGAGCACCTTGCCTACCGCGTTGCCAAAAGCGCCCATGATCAGCAGCAGGTAGAAGTAGAGAAAGATCATGAGGATGTTGCGGGCACGGGGCGAGATGAGCTTGTAGCTCAGGGCACCCATGGTGTCCCCCTCGCGGCGCACGCCCATGATCATCGCGCCATAGTCCTGCACCCAACCGATGAAGAAGGTGCCCAGGATGACCCAGGCCAGTGCCGGGAGCCAGCCCCACTGGACGGCGATGATGGGCCCGGTGATAGGGCCTAGTGCGGCGATGGATTTGAACTGGTAGCCAAACAGCACGTTGCGGCTGGCCGGTGAAAAGTCCACGCCGTCCATGTACATCTTGGCCGGGGTCGCCTTGGTCGGATCGGGTTGGACGATGTTGCGGTTGATGTAGCGTGCGTATAGCCCATAGCCCACGGCAACGGCCAGGGCGCCCAATATCAATACGACGATCGAATTCATGGTTTCTGACCTCCTTGTGAATAAAGACGACTGTTTGTGAATAACATGGTTGACCTTCTGGCCGAGTCTACTTCTCTATTGATTCCATCTGCACCTCCTTTTCAATCCTGAGGCACGCCTGCTCGTAATCAATATCACCAATCGCGGATGCCCGCAGTTATTTGTCAACGTGTGTCGCTTTTTTCAACGCAGCCTGGAGGTCGTCCAAGAGTTTTTCGCTGGGCGTAGCAAGCAGCCCGGTCAGGTTTATCTCCAGCACGATGTGCGGATCGCTCTTGCGCCAGCAAAAGCGATGCAGGTGCGCACCATAGCTTTGCAGCCAGGGCTCCAGCGCGGCCGCCTGCTGCCGGGTGCCGAGCCCCTGAGATGCGATCGCCAACCAGTGTGGTCCCTCTTGCCATTCCCAGGGCTCCTGCCGGCGGCGGGCCGCCTGTCTCCGGGCAGAGCCGATCTCTATCTCGCCTCGCCGCGGAGAGCGCAAAGTCGCCCTAATTATAAGCCTGTCTCGTCTACCGCGCAAATGGTCAACCAGCCACAGCGGCAGGATTTCGCGGTTCTGCAGCAGCAGCGTCAACTCCAACCGGCGGAAGGGGGGATCGGCGTGGACGACGTTGACGCGGGCGCCAGCGGCGGGCGACCCGATCCAGCCACTCTCGACCTCGCCGCCCAGCGCGCCCAACCCCGTCTCCAGCCAGCGAAAAAGGCGCTGCCCGCGACGGCGGTTGTACACGTATCCCCCGCCGTACCACAGCGCCAAAACCACGCACAGGCCAGTGACCACAAGAGCTCCTGGTCCCATTGTCTCTCCGCAGCCTATAACACACGAGGATACCGCAGGATACGTCCTCTTCGGCGTATCTGCTCAAAGCCCCCGTTCTCGGGGGCGTGCCAAGCAGAGAACCCCCGCACTTGCCTAGATTCGACTCAGACGCCCTCGGGGGCGAGGGCTGCGAGCCTGAAAGTCAGCAGTTTGCTTGCACAGGCTGAACAATCACTCTTCGGCGAGGAATACGCGGGCAGCCTGCCTGAAAGAGCAACTGAGGATGGCTCTCAGGCTTCAAAGTCGATCTGGCCCCGCGCCCGCTGCTCCAGGGGCAACAGGCTGTGGTAGATAAAGGCGTGCAAGGGAGTCGCCACGCCCCTCTCCCGTCCCAGGCGCACGACGGCCCCGTTCTGGGCCTCCAGTTCCGAGGGACGTCCCGCGATGATGTCCCGCTGCATCGAGGCGGTTGCCCCAGGAGGCATGCCGTCGATGAGGGCCAGCGTCCCGGCAATCGTCTCCTCCGGCACGGCGATCCCCCGGGTGTGCGCGACGGCCAGGACCTCGCCCATGGCCTGCTCCAGCATCTGGCGCGTCTCGGGCAGGCTGCGCAGCACCCCCACTGGCGCCCGCGTCACCGCCCCGACCCCGCTCAAGGAGGCGATGAACAGGAACTTTTCCCACATCGCGACCTGGATATCCGGGGGAATGTCCGCCACCACCCCCGCCCGCTCGAAGGCACGTCGCAGCCGTTCGGCTCGCTCGCTGGGGCGGTTGTCCAACTCGCCGAAAGCCACGTAGGGCTCCATCCCGGCGTGACGAATGTGGCCCGGCCCGGCGAGGAAGCTAAAGATCTTGCACAGGCCGCCCAGCACGTGCCCGGCGTCCAGAACGGCGGCCAATTGATCCGGAGCCTCTACGCCATTTTCCAGCGGGACTACAAACGTCTCCGGCCCGATCAGCGGTCGCATGGCCTGCGCCGCCTCGGGCACCTGCCATGCCTTCACCCCAAGCAGGACGACGTCCACCGTACCTGCCTGCCGGGGGTCGTCGGTCGCCAGGGAGGGCTGGACGACGAAATCGCCTTTGATGCTATCCACCCTCAGCCCGTGCTGGCGCAGCGCCTGCAGATGCTCCCCGCGGGCGATCAACACGACCTCCTCCCCACCCTGGGCCAGCCGCCCTGCAAAATAGCCTCCCACAGCCCCAGCGCCAAAGACTGCTATTTTCATGAAAGCCCCCTTATGCTCGAACAGGAAAGCCGTGCTCGTCGCACGGCTGCAATTCTATACCCTTACCACGGAAGTGTCAAAAGCAGACTCTACTCCTTACCTCACAGGGCTATGACCTTGACGGAACACGCGGGCTGTGGTATCATTCCACACGCTTGGGGGCGTAGTGTAGCGGTTTAACATGCCGGCCTGTCAAGCCGGAGATCGCGGGTTCAAATCCCGTCGCTCCCGCTGGCGGAATAATCCTTTTACCCCCTGGGGCTGAGCTGGCCGAGTGGTGGGGCTGACGCCCCAGGCCAGCGACCCCCACCGACGACGTCGCCCCACCCATTCCGGGTGGGGCGTTTGCTTTACAGTCTGATAGGCTGTCCAGGTGTAGTCCCCACTAGGATCGAGGCTTGTGTCGAGTTGGCCAGACGCACGAAGCCCTGCCCTGCTGGGCGGGGCTTTTTCCGTTGGAGGGGTGCTTCTACACTGGTGCGGCAGAGCACAGCTGATGGAGGGAGTTCAGCAACATCGGTCTGGGCGGCGAGGTCTTGAGGGCTGCCGCAGGCTGCTTGAATGTCCTGGGCACCTCGGCTGAACGTGGTAGAAAGGGCCAATCGCCATGGCCAAGAAACCCAAAAAAACGGCCCCGCCGGCAACTGCCGGCAAGACGGCCGATACGTCGAGTGCAGGCCGGGTCTCAAGTCCTGCCTCCACCGGGGGCGCGGGCACGTTCTTCGAGCAGCATGTCGATGCCTACTGGCTCGCTCAGCTCCTCGTGCGGGGCATCCCGCCGATCCTGCACGACTGCGCGGTGGTGGAAGTCCACCTGCAGACCGAGCGTCTTGGCTGGCACACGGACGATTTCCTGGTCGTCGGCCAAAACGGCTTGGGGGACCGCCGGAATCTGGCCGGCCAAGTCAAGCGAGCGTTCACCGTCAGCGCGACTGATGACGAGTGCAAGAAGGCGGTGCAGGATTTCTGGAAGGACTTCAAGAACCCTCAGCAGTTCACGCTGGCCGCCGATCGCTTCGCCCTTGTCACGCTGCGAGGGACGAACACTCTGCTTGAACACTTCTCGGGACTCCTGGACTGCTCCCGCGCCGCCCGCGATGGAGCCGAGTTCGAGCGTCGGTTGGCGACTCCCGGGTCCCTAAGTGCCAAGGCTGTCCACTACTGCGACGAAATCCGAACGATCATCGGCGAGAGCGAAGGGAAAAGTGTCTCCGCTGCGGACGCCTGGCCGTTTCTCCGTGTTTTGTACGTCTTGAGCCTGGACCTCAACAGCTCGACGCGGCAGACGGAAGCAGCGATCAAGACCCTTCTCGCTTACACGACAGGTGAGCAGGACGCGCTCGGCGCCGCGGAGGCATCGTGGAACGCCTTGCTCCGCGAGGTCGGCGAAGGGATGCCGGAAGCACGCAGTTTCCGGTGGGACGATCTGCCCGAAGCGGTGCGGCGACGCCATTCGCCGGTCGGCGGGACCGAACAGCGCGCCTTGCGGGCGCTGAGTGACCACTCCGCGCTCATCTTGAGCGGAATCCGTTCGACGATCGGCAACGATCTCCATCTGGGGCGCGACCGTCTGGTGCAGCAGGTCATCGAACAGCTGAACTCAACCCAGGTTGTCCTGGTCTCGGGGGCCGCGGGCAGTGGGAAGTCCGTCATTGCGAAGGACGCCATCGGCATCCTCGCGACCGACCATTTCGCGTTCAGCTTCCGGGCGGAGGAATTCGCTCACCCCCATTTCGACGAAACGCTGCAGAATAACCAGATTCCGGCGAACGCAGCCATGCTGGGGGCGATTCTGGCCGGTCAGGACCGGAAGGTTCTGCTGGTCGAGAGCGTGGAACGGCTCCTTGAAAAGTCCACGCGCGATGCCTTCACCGACCTCCTGACGCTCGTGGCGAAAGATAGAAGCTGGCACCTCGTGTTGACGTGCCGCGACTACTCAGCCGACCTCGTCCGCGCCTGCTTCCTGGAGTCCGCGAGCGTCGGCCACTCCGTTGTCACGGTCTCCCTACTGGATGACGAGGAGTTGAGGGAGGTCGAAGTTGCCTACCCGACGCTGGCCCGCCCGCTCGCGAATGCGGGGCTGCGTCGGGTTCTGCGCAACCCTTACTACCTCGACAAGGCCCTGCAGATCCCGTGGTCAGAGGAGCGGCCGCTGCCTCAGAGCGAGAGGGAATTTCGGACACTCTTCTGGCAAGAAATCGTTCGTGTCGATCACCGTGCCGCCAGCGGGATGCCGCGCCGGCGAGAGGACACGTTCGTGCAGGTTGCATTGCGACGGGCGCAGGCACTCACCCTGTACGCTACTTGCGGCGACCTTGATCCAGAAGTCATTGACAGCCTCCGACGCGACTCCCTCGTCGTGTCTTCCCCACATAATAGAATCCTTGTGGCTCCGGCCCACGACGTCCTCGAAGACTGGGCGATTCTCCAGTGGATCGATGAGCAGTACGCGACGCACGAGGGTTCGGTCCGAGAGTTCTCTGCCGCGATTGGGACGCATCCTGCCGTGCGCCGGACGTACCGCAAGTGGGTGAGCGAACTCGTGGAGCGGGACCCTGGGGCTGCAGACAGTCTGTTCCAGGCCTCTGTGCGCAGCGGAGAACTACCCGCCCACTTCCGTGACGACACGCTCGTCTCGCTTCTCCGTTCACCGTTCTCGGCTGCATTTCTGGAGAGGCATAGTGCGGAACTCTTCGCGAACGATAGACAGCTCCTCCGGCGTGTAATCCATCTTCTGCGTGTCGCATGCATGACAACGCCCGTCTGGTTTGGAACGTCGGCAGCCCCTACGTCGTTGTTCAACGTGCCGGAAGGGCCGGCGTGGGCGTGTGTCCTGCGGCTGGTGCAAACCCATCTCGGGTCATTCGCCCAGGAGGATCGCTCCCTTCTCCTGGGGTTCATCGAGGATTGGGCTCGGGGCGTCACCTGGCAGGATCCCTACCCGGAGGGGGCCGAATCCGTCGCGGCAATCGCGCATTGGCTTCTACCGAGCTTCAACGACTACCGGTCGGACGACCAGCGGAAACGGACGCTGCAGGTGATCGCTAAGATTCCGAATGTGAATCGCGAAGGTTTCGCCGCCCTTCTGCGAGGAAGCCGCGACGGCGAGGAGCGAGATCGCGCAGCGGAGGATTTCCGAGAGATCATCTTCAAAGGCCTGGAAGGTATGTCGGCGGCTCGGGATATGCCCGACCTCTTCATCTCGGTCGCCAATGACTACCTGTTGTGTTCAGAGGCCGACCTTCGGCAGGAATGGGGTTACACGGGTGATGTGGAACTCGAGACCCTCTTCGGGATCAAGCGTGGCAGGAGCCACGACTTCTTCCCCCCAAGTGCCTACCGGGGACCTTTCCTCCCGCTCCTTCGCCATCACCCTCGCGAGGGTATTACTTTCATCATCGGGGTTTTCAACCATAGCACTGACTGGTACGCGCATCCGAGGGTGCGGTCGGGGCATACCATTGAGCCGCCCTTCGAGATGGCGCTGACGTTCGCGGACGGAACGTCTCGGACACAATGGTGCAACGCTCGGCTCTGGAACCTCTACCGAGGGACGTCCGTCGGCCCCTATGTCCTGCAATCTCTACTTATGGCGCTGGAGCGGTGGCTGCTGGAGTTTGCAGAGACTCACCCCCGTGAATTGGACGCGGTCCTCCTGGATATCCTCCAACGGAGCGACTCTGCTGCGCTCACTGCGATCGTGGCGAGCATTGCAACGGCCTTCCCGCATGCGTCTGGCGAAACGCTTTTGGTTCTGCTCCGATCGCCGCTGTGCATCCTACTCGACCGCCACCGACTCACAAATGAGTTGCAGGCACCTTCCGGAATGTTGGGCCTGATACCCCCCTTGGACGCCAAGTACAAGGTTCACATCGAGGAGCGGAAGGAGGCGGATGCACGTTCTCACCGGCGTCACGATCTTGAGACCGCGATCGCCAATCTTCAGTTGGGACCGCTCGCCTCTCGCGTGCATGAGACTCTGGATCAGCATCGCGCAGAGATGCCGCCGGTGGATGAACAGGATGAGGAAGACCGCATATGGCGGCTTGCTATGCACCGCATGGACTTGCGCCAGTACACCATCGCTGGGGATGCAGTCGAAACTCCTCTTGCTCCCGAGGGCCGCGCGTCTCCTGAAGACGGCCGGCAGTACTTTCGCCTCGACCTCAAGGAGCCCGAGCACGATATCAAGGAGATGGTGGATCAAAGCGCAGCCCAGTTCCAGGCCATGAACGCGCGGCTGGACTTGACGAATTGGGGGTTCAAGGTCTACTGTCACGAGGAAGGCGAGAAGTACGATCCCGGTCAGTGGCGGCAGCGGCTCCAGGAGGCCCGTGTTGCAGAGGGCGATCATGGGACTGAGGACCATGGCCTGGGCCGTGGTGGACCGGGGTTCGTGGCCGCTGTCTGCGTTCGCGATCACTGGGAGGAGACGTCAGACGATGAACGGATCTGGTGTGTGGACGTCGTCTGCTGGGAGGTGGAGCGGGAAGGAGATCACTGGAGCCGATTTGCGCGTGTGCAACGGAACAGCATGTCTGCCGACCGGCCGTGCGCGTGGGTGCTGCCGCTGTTGCTCGGGAAGTCTTTGGATGACGCGCGGAGCTCCCGCGTCCGCCAAGTGCTCATAGTCACGTTGACCCACGCGATCGTCCAGGTCCGCTGGTTCGCTGCTTGGGGTATCGGCAGGAACCTATGGGCGATCGACCGGGAGTTGACCCTGCGCTGCGTAAACGGTCTCGCGACAGAAGCGACGTTGATGCAGCAGGCGGCAGATGCGGAAATCAGTCACCCGTACGAGGAGCGACGACAACTCGACGAAATTGAAGCAGAGGCAGCGGCCCTCGTGCGCCAGCGGTTCTTTGAAGCCGACGCCATCGCGGATGACGCTTATCAATCGATGGACCCGACTACGTGGTTCGGAGCGGATGCAAACGGATGGATCCTGGCCATCCTGGGGCAGGCACCGACCGAAGCCGTGGCGATCGCAGCGTTCGAGCAGCTCGCGCGCACGCTCGTCGAGTGGTGGAATGCAGATGATGACCAGGACCGAGACCAACACCGAGGGCATCAAGAAAGGAACTATGAAACGGAGTCAGCACTGACCGACTTGCTTGAAAACTTCCTGCTTCGTACCACGACTGTGGACGCCACAACGATTATCAAACCCATCGTCGATGCTATAGATCGTCACCCAGACAAAGTCCATTGGCTTCTGGCTGGATTGATCAGCGCTGAAGATCGCCAACCGAATACCTCGCAGTTCTGGTCGCTTTGGGAGCAGTTTGCGGACGGGGTGCGACGGGCAACTTGGCTGGCAAGGATCGATGATGAGCATCCAAGGGGAAGCGAGATGATCTTGGTTATTTTCCTCGGAGCGTGGTGGAAGGAGGAGGTCCGCCACTGGCGGAGCCTGGAAGGGCACGCGGGGCATGTCCACGCGTTGTTCGAGGATTTGCCGGCGTCTTCGACGGTCTTGGACAGCTACCTTCGGTTCCTCTACCACGTCGGCGAGCAATCGCTTCCCGAGGCATTCGTCCGCATCGCGAATTGTCTCCAGCAGCGGGACTCCCGGCAGATGATGAGGAAGGGGAATACCGTCTTTATGCTCGAAGTCCTGCTGCAGCGATACGTCTACGGGAGACCTCTGGAACTGAAGCATCAGAGTGACCTCCGAGAGGCTGTCCTCTTCCTGCTCGACCTGCTAGTCGAGAACGGTTCGTCTGCCGCATTCCGGATGCGAGACGATTTCGTGACACCGGTCTCGATTACCTGAATTTGCGCACGTATGTGTCAACTGCAAGCGTGGGGGGCAGGAAGAAAGGTGAAGGTGCTCGCGGCCAGCCCCTGGGCGATGCGTCGCAGACAGTCCTGGAGCAGGCCGAGATACTGCGCTGGGAGTGGGTGAGTGCGTGAATAGGTCTGTTGGCGAGTCGTGCGCAGATTTTGGCGTAGCCTTGATCACTGAAGAGTGAGCATCAACCGATGAGAGGAGAGGTGGTGGTTTGACGTGGAGCTGACACTTGATTTCCGATTTGTGGAGATTGAGTACGAGCTGTGGGCTCTAGGGGAGTATCTCAATGCGCTCGAACAGCAGTTGCCAGCCATAGCTGAGGAAAAGCGTACGCAGACTTTCGCTCGGCTTCAAGCTGAGAAGTCAGATTGGGATGATCCAGAGACCGAGCTCGCTTTTCGAGAACTAGACGAGATTGCTGAGAGCGTGTTACCCCGATTCCTCCGTGGTCCCTTCTTGGTCACCCTTTGGGCGCTCTATGAGTCTGCGATCACTGAGATTGCGGGTTATCTGAAACAACAACAGAAAAAGGCATTGGGTCTACAGGATATTCGCGATGGTTTCCTTGATCGAGCACGAAAATACTTTGATCACATCTTGGCTTTTCCTCTCTGCGCTGATGACAGAACATGGGAACGCCTCCAGATGTTGATGATACTGAGAAATGCACTAGCACATGCAAATGGACGAATAGAAGCGGTGAAAGAGAAGTCTCGGAGTAAGATTGAGGAGTATACAAAGATGAGGGTGGGCGTGGCGGTTGAGAATGGGAATCTCTCATTCACGGAAGCCTTTGTGCGAGAGACCTACGCACTTGTTCACGAGTCTCTCATCAACCTGATTGAGCGCGTCCGCTCCGCGCACCAGACACCGTCTGGGTGTGCAGTCAAGAGAGGGTAAGGATGCTCTTCCAGCCTGTGGTTGAGTTGAGCAGAGCGAAACCCAACTTACAAATTCTGGAAAACTCGCAACGTTATAGTCCTCTCTCCTCCAGAAAACCGGTCAAAGTGGTCAAAATGGTCAATGACATCGGGGCGAGATTGGCGGATGCCTCTGATATGAAATAATCAAAATCACAGGGTAACTACTCAGCCATACATACAGGAGTTGACGAGTGCTCCACTGCCACATATGGGGGTTCTTTTGTGCCCCCTGCCGCTGAAACTGAGCAGAACTGGTCTGTCATAGCCGTGGAGACCCTACATATTGGG
>DAOUDX010000104.1:0-5875 GCA_034430835.1 Anaerolineae bacterium | reverse complement strand
CCCCGTGCCGAGGCACGTCTCACACGTCGTGTGGACGCTGGGTAGAAAGCCCATGTCGATCCGGATCGCACCGCTGCCTCCACAGACCGAGCAGCGCCGGCTCAACGCCTTCTCATCCAGTCCCAGCGCCTGTGCGTCGGCGCCGGCGGCGTAGAGAGCGTGCAGCGGACCATTCAGTTCCAAAAAGTTGGCCGGGCTGTGGACGCCGCGTCGAGCCTGATCGACGAGGATCACGCGCCTGGGCGCCCCCTCAATACCATCGTGTTCCCCTGGCTCGATCGGCTCGTAGGCCACCGAGGTGGTCTGCTTCCTGGGGGCCAGCGCGCGTCCCAGCGTGTCGATCAGCAGCGTGCTCTTGCCGGAGCCGGAGACGCCGCACACCCCCACCAGCACACCCAGCGGCAACCGCACGTCTCCGCCGCGCAGGTTATTGGCCCGCGCCCCCCGGAGCACCATCCAGCCGTAGGGCTCGCGGCGAGAGAGCCTCGCGTTTGCCCCCTCTCCTGCACCCGAGAAAAGGAGACCCTCCAGGCCCGCGCGCAACCAGCGAGCGGTTGGCGTGTCGTGGCGAGCAACCTCCTCCGGCGCGCCCTGGGCGACGATCTCGCCGCCGGCGACCCCGGCCCCTGGTCCCATGTCGATCAGGTGATCAGCAGCGCGGATGAGCAACGGATCGTGCTCGACGACGATGACCGTGTTCCCCTCATCGCGCAGTTTGGTCAGCGCCCCCACCAGCGCATCGACCTCGGTGGGATGCATGCCGCGCGTCGGCTCGTCCAGCAGCACGGTCAGGGAGGTCAGCCCGCTGCCCAGGAGGCCTGCCAGCCTGATCCGCTGCGCCTCTCCCGCCGAGAGCGTGCCCGACACGCGGTTCAGATGGAGGTATCCCAGGCCGACCTGGAGCAGGAAGCGCAGCCGTTTGCCGATGGTGCGCAGGCTGGCCATGACCGTCTCTAGCCCTCCCTCGACCCTCCCCGCCAGCGAGGGGGAGATGTCTTGGATGACCTGAGACAGTTCGCGCAATCCCATCTCGCTCAGCTCGTGGACGTTGTGCCCGCCCAACGTCACGGCCAGGTATTCGGGGCGCAAGCGCGCGCCGCCGCACTGGGGGCATGTTTGCGTATCGGTATAGGTACCCCCCACGTCCCAGTCCCGGATCCAGCCGTAAAAACCGGGACAGGCCACCGTCCGCACGGTCGTCCGTCCGCTGCGGCTGTGAAATGTCACCTGCAGCGGCTCCGGATCGCCGAACAGGAAGGCGTGCTGAGCCTCCGGCCCCATCTCGTTCCACGGTGTGGTAGACGTGTCGAACCCGTACCGGGCCGCCAGTGCCTGCACGACGTCATAGCCTCCGTTGAAGGGCTTACACAGGTAGCCCTTGGGGAAAAAGCCCGGCGAGTGCATCGCGCCGCCACAGAGCGGCTTTTCGGGATGAACGATCAGCTTGTCGGGGTTCGGCACCCGCAGCGAACCCACGCCGTGACACTTGAGACAGGCCGCCGCATAGGTAGACGGTGAAAAGTGGCGCGGCCTGGCGACGGGTGCTGTCGCGTCGCACGCGGGGCAGTGCCACGCCTCGTCTCGCCCGGGCGTGCCGGTGCGTTCCATCGGACCACCGCATTCCAGGCACCGCCGCTCGCCGATGTTGGAAAACAGCACGCCCAGGTGATGAGAGATCTCGGTGACCACGCCTACCGTCCGGCGCAAGTCAAACCGATCGCGCTCCGTGCCGACGGCGAGGACCACGCCCAGGCCGGAGACCGATTCGACCGGTGCCTCCGGTCCTTCCCGCGTGGACTGGCGCTCGTACATCGACAGGGACTCAAGAAAGCGCCGCCTGGCCTCGGCCTCAAGCACATCCCCCACCAGGCTCGACTTGCCAGACCCAGAGACGCCCATTACGACCGTGAGCGCTCCTTTGGGGAGATCGACGTCCACGTTCTTGAGGTTGTTCGCGCGTGCGCCGCGGATCGCGATCGGCGACTGGCGACTGGCGATCGGCGGACTTGCGACTTGAGGCGTGGGATTGCCAGTCTGAGCTTCTTCGCGCAACGCCTTGCCGGTCAGAGACTGTGGTATATCGAGCAATCCATTCAGTGGACCGGCATACAGTACGTGCCCCCCGGATGGACCCGAGCCAGGCCCCAGGTCGATCACCCAGTCGGCGGCGCAGATGACGTCGGTATTGTGCTCGACGACGACGACGGTGGCGCCGGCGCGGACCAGCCGATCCAGGACCACCAACAACCCGGCGATGTCTTGCGGATGCAAACCCGTGGAGGGCTCATCCAACACGAGCAAGCTCTGGGAGAGCGAACGCCTGCCCAGGTGCTTGGCTAGCTTGACCCGCTGCGCCTCGCCGCCGGAAAGCGTCGGGGAGGGCTGTCCCAGCGTCAGGTACCCTAGCCCCACGTCGCGCAGCGCCTCCAGAATGCCCTTCGCTGCCCGGCGGTCTTTCTCGGGCAGCCGGCCTCCCTCGAGCAGCAGGGGAACGACCTCGTCGATGCGCAGGTCGTAAAAGTCGGCGATGGAAAGCCGCCGCTCTCCGAAAGCGGCCTCTGCCGCCAGCACCTCGTCGGGGAAGCGCCGGCCATCGCAGTCGGCGCAGGGAATCCATGTCGAGGGCAGGTAGCGCATCTGGACCTCGATGGCGCCCATCCCGCTGCACGTGGGACACGCGCCTTCCGGCCGGTTGAAGGAAAAGTGTGAGGCCGAAAGGCCGGTAGCGGCGGCAAAGTAATCGCGGACGACGTCTGCGAGCTTGGTGTAGGTAGCGGGGTTGGAGCGCGGGTTCTTGCCGATAGGGCTCTGATCGACCAGGACCGGTTTGAGTCGCGGCCCGTCGATGGACTGGCAGCCCACCGCACTCCCCTGGCTGAGCGAGGCAACCAGCACGTCCTCGACCAGCGTGCTCTTGCCCGATCCAGAGACACCGGTGATGACGACCAGGCGGCCCAGCGGGATCGGCACATCGACGCGCTGCAGGTTGCGCAGGTTCGCCCCGCGTACGGTCAAAAAGCGCTCGGGGGCCGGGCGCGGCTGGGGAGTCGCGACGCACTCGCGCAGGCTGAAATAGCGCCCCGTGGGTGTATCGGCCTGCCACAGCTCGGCGGGGGCGCCTGCGAACAGCAGCCGTCCGCCCTCGCTGCCTGCCCCCGGTCCCAGGTCGATGGCCTGGTCGGCAACCGACGCTGCGGTGCGGTCGTGCTCGACATAGACCACCGGCCCGCCCAGTTCGCGGAACGCGGGCAGCAGGCGCGCCACGTCGGCCGGATGCTGGCCGATGGTGGGCTCGTCAAGCACGTGGAGCATGTCCTCCAGGCGGCTGGTCAGGGCCACGGCCAACCGCACCCGCTGAGCCTCGCCGCGCGAGAGGGTCGGCGACGAACGGTCCAATGTGACGTAGCCCAGGCCGACCCTATCGAGAGCATCCAGCCGGCGCGCGATCTCGTCCCGCAGGCGGGTAGCAGTGGAGGGCAGCTCGGCCTGCGCGAAAAGCGTGCGCACCTCCTCCACGGCACAAGCCAGCAGGTCGGGCAGCCGCAGTCCCTGCCAGCGGACAGCAGCGGCTTCCGGATGCAGGCCGGTTTCGCCGCAGCGCGCACAGCCCACGCCCTCGCAGTGCGGGCAGGCGGTGTGGAAATGCACCGGCTCCAGGTCGCCGAACCAAGTACCGCAGGCGATGCAGGCTGGGACCCGGGAGAGAGTCTCCCCCGCTGCCCCTCTCCCCAATTCGCGGAAGGGAAACTCGCGGACGATGAGAGCCGTCGCACCCAGCGCCGCTGCCATCCGAACCGCCTCACGGGCCTCGCCGGCGGAGGCACCGCTGCCCAGGTGGGCGACCTCCACTTCCAGATCGTGAGGCTCCGCCGGGTCCAGGACCTGGGACTGCCAGGGTCGGCCGTCCACCAGCAATCCCTGAGTGTCAAACTCATGGGCCAGGAGATCGAGCAGCGTGCGGTGGCTGCCCCGGGAGGCGCGCAGCAGCGGTGCAAAGACGGCGACGTCACCTCGTTGCGCCAGTGATACCAGCCGCTCGACCAGCTCGTCCTCGCTCAGCACCACCAGGCCTGCGCCGCAACTGAGACAGCGCCGCTCGCCAAAGCGGGCATAGAGCAACCGCAGAAAGGGGTGCAGGCCGGAGGCGGTCGCCAGCGTCGAGGCGGGATTGCGGTTGAGGAGGTTTTGTCCCACAGCGACGGCCGGTCCCAAGCCCGTGATAGATCGCACCCTGGCAGGCGCGAGATGGGTCTCGCGCGCGCCCAGAGACAGAACGTCCTGCAGGCGGCGGCGTGCTTCGTGGTAGAGCGTGTCAAACACCAGCGAGGTCTTGCCCGACCCGGATGCGCCGGTGACGATGGTCAGGCCGTCGCCAAACTCGACGTCGATGTCCTGAAGGTTGTGCTCGCTGGCGCCTTGGATGCGGATGGTCATCAGAACATGCTCAACTGTTTTGCCTTGTGTGGCTCATACGGGATGATGCGCGGCGCGATGCCGTACTGCTCGCACAGCTCGTAGAATACCTTTGCCAGCCGGTCGGCGTTGTTCGCGGGGCAGTGGTAGCGATCCCCAAACGCCCGCTCGCACTTTCGCCGCAGGTCGGGGAACAGCTCATCCAGCCTGTCGTAGTAGTAGGCGCGCTGGCGGTCGCGCGTGGTCATGCCGAACGAGGGGATGATGTACGCCCCGCCGTGCTCATGGGTCTGGCGCACGATGGCGGCGATGTTTTCCTCGTTATCCTCGATGAAGGGCAGCACGGGCATCAGCGAGACGCCGGTCTGGATGCCCTTATCGGCCAGGGCGCGCATTGCCCTGAATCGGTGGGAGACCAGTGACGCCCCTGGCTCCAGCTTCTTACCCAGCTCGTCGTCGGCAGTGGTGATGGTGAAGCTGACCGTGGCATAGCAACGGCTGATCTCGCCCAATAGACTTGTGGTGTAATAGCAGAATTGACTACATATGGCGGTCAAAGGGCACAAATTGTGCTGTCCAACCGCCACATATGGCGGGGAACGCCTATTGCGCCACAAGTCTAATGTGTCGAGATCGCGCAGCACCAAGTCACTCTTGGTCATGACGTGCACCGGGAACCCGAATTCGGCGATGACCTTCAGTGCTCTTCCGGTCAGGTTGACCTCCTGCTCCAGCGGCATGTAGCAATCGTTCATCGATCCCAGGCCAATGGGGCCCTTGACCCGTTTGCGGGCCAGCTCCTTGCGCAGCAACTCGATGGCGTTGGCTTTGACCAGCACCTCGCCGTCGAAATCCTCGATCTGGTAGCACTCGCTGCGCGAGTCGCAATAGATGCAGCGGTGCTGGCAGCCGCGACACAGATTCATGTTGTACTTGAGGCCGAACCAGGTGTCGGGCTGCTTGACATGCGAGAGCAGCACCTTGGCCTGGATTTCCTTAACGACTGTCATAAGGCATCAATCAATAGAGAGCTGCCGCATCCATGCTTCCGCACCTCCTCGAGCATCCTGGTCCTCAGTACATCGTAGCCCGGCTTGGAGTAGAACGCCTTCATCCTGGCGCACTCCTCAAACTGGTCGCACTCCCCACAGTAGAGTATCCCCTTCTCCTCGCAGCATACCCTGATTTCGCAGTCCCTGCCCCCTGGGCGATTCTTGGGCAGCCAGCAACAACGATACCCGTTTTCAGGGTTCACCAATCCGGCCTCATCCCCCGCCAGAAAACGCTTGTATGTTCCACAATCGCCGCAATCAGCCCCACAGCAATGTCATTAAGTTAACGAACGGGTTTGTAAGTCATCGAGAATCGTTTGAGCATCCTGGCTTTACTGCGTGGGTATCGGCGACCTGGACGGATTGGTTCGACAGTGCGTAACATGATTTGCCACAGCCCGTCCAAGATA
>DAOUDX010000103.1:0-1717 GCA_034430835.1 Anaerolineae bacterium | reverse complement strand
ACGTCCACTGCTCGACGTGCTCAGCGACCACGTCCACGTACTCCTCTGGGCTGTACTTGATGAACTCGTTGCCCTCTGGGTCCACGACACGCACCTTGCCGTCGTAGAAGTTGACGTGGTTGTTCTCGTCCACCAGGCCCATATAGTACATCGGCGTGGTGAAAGCCTCGCTCAGAATCATGTCCACGTACCCTTGATTCCCAAGCACCACATCGTGGAACAGCTTGAGACCAAATTGGCCGAACTCGACCAGCTCACGGCCGATGGACTCGATCTCCTGCCGCTCCTCCTCGTTGATCGCCTTGCTCACGCCGCCGGGCAACGCACCGACCGGATGGATGGTCTTGCCGCCCAGCATGCCGACGATGTCCATTCCCAGGGCGTGCCAGCGGACGACCTTGCTGCCCAGCTCCACGCCGATCTTGTGGATCAGGCCCAGGATGTTGCGCTCGGCGGGCGGCGCGTCCGGCCCCAAGACGAAGTCGGGCGCGGCGAGGATGTAGAAGTGGACAGCGTGGTCGGCATTGTAGAACGCGGAATAGAGCAGTTCGCGCAGCTTCTTGCCCGTCGGGGGCACCTCGACGTGGTAGACCGCGTCGCACGCCTTGGCCGACGCCATGTGGTGCGCCTCCGGACAGACGCCGCAGATGCGCGACGTGATGCGCGGCAGCTCCTCCACGGGCCGCCCCTCGCAGAACTTTTCGAACCCGCGCAGCTCAGGGATGACAAGATAGGCGTTGGCGACGTTCCCGTCGTCGTCCAGAAAGATGTCGATCTTGCCGTGACCTTCAAGTCTCGTTATTGGATCAATGCTGATTTTTCTCATCTACTAGCCTCCCAACTTTCTCCGGTGCAGCAGCGACGCCGGCAGGCCAAAGCGGTAGAACGTCCCCACCGGGTCGACGACCTCGCCCACGATGCGCGCCGCCTCCTCCTCGGTGTCGGCGTCCACCACAGACGCTACCGCCGAAAGCAGCGCCGCGCCCTGATCGACCACGCCCGGCGCCGGGCCGTAGCAGCCCCGGCAGGGCATATCCACCTGAGTACACAGCGCGCCGCAGCCGGCCCGCGTCGCCGGCCCCGAGCAGATGATGCCCTGGTCAAAGAGGCAGGCATCGTGATCGGGGATGATCTCGTGCGGGCGGTAGAATTTTTTGATGCGCTTCTCCACGCGATCGTGCTTGCACTCGTCGCACACCGTCTTGTTCGGGCTGGCTCCCACCACGCTACCCTTGGGCGGCAGGTTGCCGCTCAGGATCGCCTCGATCACCGCCCATATCTGGGGGGCCTGCGGCGGGCAGCCGGGGACGTAGTAATCCACATCCTCCACCTGCCCAAGCGTCTTGACTGTGTTGTAAAACTTGGGAATCGTTATCTCCCCCTCGGGCACCTGGAAAGACGTCTGCGGTAGGATGCCCTCTGGATTATCCACCGTGGGCACCTCCAGGTAAGCGTGCTCGAAGATGGACTTGCGGTCGAAGAGATTGGCCAGCCCCGGGATGCAGCCCTCGTGGGCGCACGACCCGAAGGCAACCAATACCTTTGACTTCTCGCGCAGGAGATGGGCGATCTCCTCGTTCTCGCTCGTGCGGATGGCACCGTTGAACAGGCACACGTCCATGTGCTCATCGGGCATGGCCTCCACGTCCTTGTATTTGAAGTCCATCGCACACGGCCAGAAGAGGATATCGGCCGCTGCATCCAGGTCGAGGATCTT
>DAOUDX010000102.1:0-4893 GCA_034430835.1 Anaerolineae bacterium | reverse complement strand
CCTGCCTTTCGGCAGGACGCTTCCTTCAGATTCCACCTCGCGATGGACACCCTTGCTTTGACTAGCGGTTCCGGTCATCTCGGCCCGCAAGGGACTTACACCCTCCAGTTACACGACATGCCTGGCACACACGTAGGAGAGCCAGGTCAAGGACCTGGCTCTCACCAAAAGGAGGAGAAGAAGATAGAAACCACCGCTAGCCCCATCTTTATACTATACCGATTTGCCCCACGAGACTTGACGCTAACCCTACGCTAACCCTACGGAAACCCTACGCTGCACGCACAAAGAGGTGCTCCGCTGCGAACGCCTCTTGATTGCAGTCGTCCATCGCTACGCTCCCTCGGGCGACAGCGCGGGCAGAACGAAACAGAAGACACTGCCTTCCCCTGGCTTGCTTTCGACCCACACACGACCGTTGTGTTTCTCGATCGCCGTCTTGACGATTGCCAATCCCAAGCCGGTGCCAGAGATATCCGCTGTCTCCTCTGACTCCACCCGGTAGAAACGATCAAAGATGCGGGGTTGGTCGGCCGGGGGGATGCCGATACCATTGTCCGCCACGCGTACTACGATATACCCTTTTTCCTCCTCTGCACTGACGGAGATATTGCCTTTCTCGTGCGTATATTTTATGGCGTTGCCGATCAGGTTGTCCATTGCCTGGCCCAGTACACGCATGTTGCCGCGCACCAGCGAGAGCGTTTCGGGAGGCTCCCAGTGTAGATCCTGCCGCTTCTCCTTAGCCAACAGCCGATTGTTCTCGACCGCCGCCCCGATGATTTGTGTCAAGTTGCAGGGCGTCATTTCCAGATCGAAGCCGGCCTCAATACGCCCCATGTCGAGGAGGTCGCCTATCAACTCGGTGACCGACTCCATGCTATCGCGGACACGCAGGATGTACCCTTGCTGCTCCTTGTTCAGCGGCCCCGCTCGGGCCAGGAGCTCGACGTAGCCCAGGATATTGGTCAGTGGAGTGCGTATGTCGTGCGAGACGGTGGCGACGAACTCGGACTTGACGCGGTCCAGCTCTTTCAGGTACGTGATATCCTGCATCACCAGAACGTGGCCTACCCCCTCGATAGGGGTAAGTTGCGCGTTGAACGCTCGCTTATCCTTTATCCCGACCTCTCTGCGTACCGGCTGACCCGTCTCCTTTACCTCGGTGAACATCTCGCGCAGCGCGCGGGTTGGAAAGGCCGCCCAGGCGGGTTGGCCGAAGAGGGTAATGTCGCCAAGACCCAGTGCGATGTGGGCTGCTGCGTTGCACAGCAGAACTCGATCCACCTCGTCGGTGACGATCACGACCTCCTGTGCCTCCCGCAGGATCGCTTCAAGCTTTGCCCGCTCGACCTCGACCGCCTCGAAGAGCCGGGCATTCTCGATGGCGATAGCAGCATAACTCGCCAGGGCCGACAGCAGGTAGATGTCTCGCTCGGAGAAAGACTGCTGCACGTGGCGGTTGGTCACCCCCAATACACCGATCACGCCACGGTCGGGAACACGCAGCGGCAAATAGAGAAGAGACTGGACCAAGTACCCCGTGGCAATCTTGGTCTCCGCGCCGGTAACGTGCACGGGACGGCCCGACTGGATCGCCCGCCCAGCGATGCTGTCGTCCACGCGCAAGCGCAGGTTTCGTGCTACCTCCTCGCCCACATCCTTGGCCGCCCGGAGGTAGAGTTCGTTGCTGTCGCGGTCCAGCAACAAGAGCAACCCTTCCCCGGCCTTCGCCAAGTAGACCGCTGCTTCGACCACGCGATTGAGCACCTGATCGAGGTCTAACAACGACGTGACCGATCGGCCGATGGTGTAAATGGCGTTCAGCTCCTGAAGTTGGCGCTGCAGTTTCTCGTTGGCTTCTACCAACTGCTGCGTCAGTTGATCCTGCACTACACGCGATCTGCTGATGACGAGGGCGCGTTGGATCGCTTCCAGCATATCTTGGGGGTCGAAAGGCTTGATGATGTAGTCGCACGCACCTGCCCGGAAGGCTTGCACTGCGACATCGACAGACTCGAGGACGGTGGCAACGATAGTGGGAATACTCAGGTCTTGCTGCCGCATCGCCTTCAACACATCGAGTCCGCTCATGTCCGGCATCTGCATGTCGAGGATGATGAGGTTAGGCCGTTCCTGCAAGGCCAATCGCAAACCTTCTGCGCCATCGTTTGCCGCGAGATGCCGATAGCCATTGGGTTCAAGCACGAGATCGACCAGCATGCGGTGAGTCTCGGGATTGTCGTCTATGATCAGAACGCTTTCCTGTGCCATCATTTTCTCCTGCGATTGACGCTGCCTCTACTATACACAGATTCACGCGATAGTCAACTGGATACGAGGAAGTGAAGATGCAGCATCCCCTGTGTGTTTCGGAAAGCGCCGTTGCCTCGAAACAGTGGCACTATGGGCGATCGCGCAGATTGGGCAGATCGTGAGGATGGGGGTATACTGGCGGTTGGCTGCACGGTGAGTTCTTCCGCGCCAACCGGACGGGCACCGGCAGCGACGCAACCTCGCTCTCTAAAGTACATGGAGGGGAAAGAAGAATGGCCAAATCATCCGCAAAACGGCGTCAGAAAAAACTCCAGCGCAGAGCCGCCAAACGTAAGGCGAAGCAACGGGCGTCGGTGCCTGCTCCCAAGGGCCGCCGCGCGTTGCTGCGCGCTTCTGCGGATTGGCGGTTGCACGAGTGTCTCTTGACCAAGGCGTGGCGAGATACCAGCGAGCTCACGCAGATCCTGGTGGCTCGCCGATCGACTGCCGGACAGGTCGCGGTCGGTACTTTTCTGGTGGACTTGGGCTGCCTGGGTGTCAAGGCTGCTTTCGGTAGGCTCTTCGACACTGCGAAAGAGTACGAGGAGCTGCGGGACGAGATGAGGTCCCGGCAGGAGATGGTCAAGGCCGATCTAAGCTTGGTGACCAAGATCGTGCGCGAGGCGATCACCTACGCCCAGGAGTTGGGTTTCCGGCCTGATCGTGATTATCGCGACGCGATGCTCGTGGTCGGCGATGCCGACCCTGACGCCTGTGATGAATCTATCCCGTTGGGCAAAGACGGCAAACCGCTCTTCATTCCTGGTCCTGACGACAGAGTGAACCTGATTATGGCCAAGTTGACGCGCAAATTGGGACCTGAAGGGTTCCATTACGTGATCCCTGTGGATGGGGATACGGAGATTCAGCTCGAAGAATAAAGCTCAGTTGGAAGATAGACGGGAGATAGCGTTCTATCCAGGCTGCCTGGTCCTTCAGCGCATGCCGGAATATGAGGCGGCGACCCGCGCCGTGCTTCGGCGACTGGGGATCGGGTTGCGCATTGTCCAGGAGCCTGTCTGTTGCGGCTCACCCGTCATCGAGTCCTTCAGCGCTGACTGGCTCTATCCGGCGGCCTACAATCTGGCGCGGGTGGGCGAGATGGGATTCGACACCGTGTTGACTGTGTGCGGCGGCTGTGCCAATACCCTCACCCGCGCCGCCCGCGCGCTTCGGGACCCCAGCGTGCGCGCCGAAGCAAACCGTAGACTGGAACCGTTGGCGCTCTCGGTGACTGGCGACGTGGCGGTAAAGCACCTGATACGACTGCTGATCGAGCGCGAAGATGATTTGCGGGCGCAGATCGTGGCCCCGCTGTCGTTCCGCGTGGCGCTTACCAACCCCTGCCAGGCTTTCCGCCCCGGCAACGTGATGCAATGTGAGACGCCGATGGCGCCCCACGACATGCGTCACCTGGTCGAATTGACCGGGGCTGAGGTAGTGGCCTATGGCGGCGAAGACGAGTGCTGCGGCGCGACGCTCTATCTGGCCGATCGCGACCTGGCGCTGGCGGCCGGACGGCGCAAGCTGGAGGCAGTTGCCAGCGAGGGAGCCAACCTGCTCCTCCACGGATGTGGCAACTGCCAGTTGCTACTGCGTCGCTTCCAGCGTCTCATCGTGCGCGATGACGCGAACCTGCGCATTCAGGCGCTGCTGCTGCCGCAGGTCGTCGGTCTGGCGATGGGGATACCGGAGGTGGAGTTGGGGCTGCGTGAGGGGGTGTTGTGGTGAAGCACCCTGAGAGCTGCACTCAATGTGGCACCTGTGTCGCCGTCTGCCCGGTGGAAAAGGTTGGGGGGCACGCTCTCGTCACCTTCCTCGCCGACCCCGAAGCAACCGATTATTCGGCGTGGCTGTGCACCTCCTGTCGCCGCTGCGAAGAATCCTGTCCCGAGGGCGTGGAGATATATGCGTTGATCATGGCCCAGCGCCGCCGCGAGCCGCCGCCTGCGGGATACGCAGCCGCCATCGAAGCCATCCTGGCCTGTGGCGCTGCGCTGGAGGTCTCGCAGGAAGAACTCGACCAGATGCGCACGGCGCGCGGGTTGGAGCATGTGGCCCTGCCGCCGCCTGATTGTGTGTCAAAGCTTTTGCGGTGCAAGAGCTAGGGAATGATTGCCACACCGTGCCGGCAACCGGCTGCCACTGACCGCTGACTTGGGCTGCCTGTATCCGCGCATCGTTCGGCTTGGGCCTTCGCTTCCTGGTCTGGTCATGCAACAACTCTACTGATTGTCGAACAGTCGCCCCGGCCGTGTTTTCTTGACAATCTACACAGTTGCGATAGAATAGCCATCGCGCCGAGATAGCTCAGCCTGGTAGAGCACCTGACTGAAAATCAGGGAGTCGACAGTTCAAATCTGTCTCTCGGCACTGGAAAAACCCGCTCAGAAGGCAGGGGTTTCGCTTTCTTGGCTGTCCACAGGCCGAAAGCGGCTTGTCCTTGTGCCTTCGCCTTTGCGAAACGAGTGCCTGGCAAGAGGAAGTCAGGCACTCGTTTTTGACGTGTCAGGGTGTCGGATTTGAGATTCGCTTCTGTGCAGGCCTTCTCTCACTAGACAAACAAGTCATTCGTGT
>DAOUDX010000101.1:0-2823 GCA_034430835.1 Anaerolineae bacterium | reverse complement strand
GCTATGCTGAACGCAGAGTCGGCACATAGCGTGGCCGGACTGCTTTGTAGATATGAGGTAGTTGGTCGAGCGTCGCTGGCTTGGCGTAATCTGAGGATCATTGTATAATTTATCTCTGCTGTACGGGTTCCGCCGGGTTGCGGACCTGGCGGATGATGTGATGGCTGATCAAGCTGGGTAGAGGTTATGAGTGAAGAGGTCCAGATTCAAGACGTGGTCTATTCCCTTGCGGCGTCGCCCAACTTTGCCCAGGATGGCGTTTGCTTCGCTGCTCGCCAAAGTGGATTGTATCGTTCCGGCGATGGGGGTGGCACCTGGAGCTATGCATACGATTCGCTGAAACTGGAAGAGCCGCTGGGGACGACGGCTGTTTCCGTCTCGCCTGATTTTGACTCTGACCGGAGCGTTTTTGCTGGAGCACAGGGGGCTGTGTTGCATTCGGCGAATGGCGGCGAGAGTTGGGGTGTTGTCCTCTTAGCTTCCCCGCCACCACTTGTCTCAGCTATGGCTGTATCACCGAATTTCGCTGAAGACGGCACATTGTTTATAGGGACGATGGAGGATGGCGTTTTTCTCTCTTCTGATCGAGGTGCTCATTTCCATCGGTGGAATTTCGGTCTGCTGGATTTGAACGTTTTCTCTGTGGCGATTTCACCTGCTTTCGCCGAGGACGAGACGGTCTTTGTGGGGACAGAGACTGGCGTCTTTCGCAGTACGAATGGTGGGCGTGCCTGGCGTGAGGTGAGCTTTCCGATTGAGTTTGCACCTGTGCTCAGCCTTGTGCTGTCGCCGGACTATGCCAAAGATGGTGTTCTTTTTTCTGGCACTGATGCCTGCGGCCTTTTCCGTTCCGATGACAGGGGACAGACCTGGAAGCATTTGGGTGAAGGTGTTATATCGGATGCTGTGAACAGCATTGTGCTCTCGCCCGCATTCCCATCCACATCGGACGTTCTGGTGGCGCATGGTGCTTCGTTGTCCATCTCGCGTGATGGAGGGCGATCTTGGGCTGAGTGGAGGGCCGCTCTGAGCTTCGAGCAAGGTATTGCTTCGGTGGCAGCACCGTATGGGCTTTCTCCAGATGCGCCGTTGTTGATCGGATTGGCTGGGGGGGGGGTGCTGCGGATTTGAGACTGCGACCTGTCTTGATGGTAATGTTCAAGGGCAGACGGGCAAGTCTGCCCTGTTTTTTGCCTGGGGGACTCCTTGGCCCTCAGTGTCGGCATTGGCTGCGATGGTTTCTGGAGGAATTGTTTTTTGGTTTGTGCAAAGTATGCTATAATGAGCCGCCGGAAGGGTATTTTGGGGGATAGGCGATGC
Organism: Anaerolineae bacterium; assembly: GCA_034430835.1. GTDB lineage: Bacteria > Chloroflexota > Anaerolineae > B4-G1 > B4-G1 > JAFGED01. The sequence continues at coordinate 1,503 of DAOUDX010000101.1, read as the reverse complement.
AAGCACAGGTTGAGGAATTCCTCCGTTTTGTGGCCATAGAGAAAGGCTATTCCAATCTCACCGTTGCCGCTTATCGCTGCGACCTTGCGCAGTTCCTGGCCTATCTAACGAACGAAAACATTTCTTCCTGGCGGGACGTAGATCGGGCGCATGTTCGAGACTACGTCCTCCATCTGAGGCAACGTAGCTATGCTTCCTCGACGGTAGGCCGCAAGGTTGCGGCCGTCAAGTCGTTTTTTCACTTCTTGGTTGCCGACGGTGTGCTTGCGGATGACCCTACCACTTCCGTGGACTCGCCCCAGGTGGACAAGCACCTTCCTCATCCCTTGAGTCGGGACGAGGTAGCCCGATTGTTGGCAGAAGCTACTCGGTCTGACACCGCCAAAGGTCTGCGAGATCGCGCGTTGCTCGAGTTGATGTATGCAACTGGCCTGCGAGCCAGTGAGGTTATCCAGCTTAAAGTGGATGCGGTGGATCTGGAGGCTGGAACTGTGCGCTGCCTGGGCAAGGGCAAAAAAGAGCGTATCTTGCCTCTCTACGAGCGCGCGCGGGAAGCACTCCGTGTTTACCTTGAGAGCGGCAGACAGGTGCTGCTCCAGGGGCGTGATGAGGCAGCGTTGTTCGTCAACCATCGGGGGTATTCTCTGACACGGCAGGGACTTTGGTTGATCGTCAAGAGGCACGCCGCTGCCGCCGGCATTGAACGCGAGGTCACTCCCCACACGCTTCGTCATTCCTTTGCGACTCACATGCTTGACGGTGGGGCAGGGTTGCGTGAGCTTCAGCAATTGCTGGGACATACGAATATCTCTAGCACCCAGATCTACACCAAGGTGTCCACGCGCCGGAAGCGAGAGGTCTACGACGAGGCCCACCCGAGGGCATAGTTGCATGTGATCTTTCGAAGGAGGTCGTGCAGTGAGCTACTTGAACACGTTGCTGGCAACCAATGAGCGGGTGGTGAGGGCTTCCCGCGATCACTGGATCGTGCTGTTGCCCACGATCGTTGCTGATGGCGCGATCAGTCTTGCCATCGTTGGGCTCTCGGTATTGGGGATCGTCTTCTCCCCTCCCTGGACTTGGTTGGGATTCCTGCTGCTGTTCATTCCTCTTTTACATTTCTTGTGGCGCATTTGGATGTGGTGGAGCAAACAGTACGCTATCACCAATCGGCGTGTTATCCAGATTTCTGGAATGGTCAATAAGCGCGTGTCGGATACGCTGCTGGAGAAAATCAACGATATCGTGACAGAACAGTCGGCGATGGGGCGCTTGCTCAAATTCGGCGACGTTGAGATCATCGCTGGTTCGGATAGTGGCGTTGACGTTTTTTACCGTCTGGCGGACCCCATTGGCTTCAAAAAAGACTTGCTCGATCAGAAGGCGTCAGTTGGTGAGCCGGAGGCTGCTGAGGAACCGGAGAAGCATGCGCAGAGTGTTCCTGATCTGATCGCCGAGCTGGACGAGTTGCGCAAGAAGGGTCTGATCACCGGCGCGGAGTTT
>DAOUDX010000100.1:0-8464 GCA_034430835.1 Anaerolineae bacterium | reverse complement strand
CTGGGCTCCCGCCAGAATAAGGAGGGCAGCATCTTTTTGAACCCGCAGAGCTGGGCCGTCATCAGCGGCGCGGCCACCGACGAGCAGGCACGCTCGGCGATGGACGCCGTCGAGACCCACCTGACGTCCAATTACGGCATCGCGCTCCTCGCGACGCCTTTCGGGAAGGTGGACCCCGACAACGCTATCTATATCGGTGCGCTCTTCAACCCTGGCCAAAAGGAAAACGCCACCATCTTCAACCATACCCAGTCCTGGGCGGTGATGGCCGACTGCATCCTCGGGAACGGCGACCGCGCCTACCGCCACTACCGCTCCTACATGCCCTCCCGCTTCAACGAAATCGCCGAGGTGCGCCAGGTGGAGCCATACGTACACTGCCAGGGCACCAACAGCCAGTTCAGCCCTCACCACGGGGCGGGCGGCCTGCCGTGGCTCACGGGCACCGTGTCCTGGTCGTACTACGCCGCGACCCAATACATCCTGGGGATCCGGCCCGAGTACGAGGGCTTGCGCCTCGATCCGTGCATCCCCGCGAATTGGAAAGGGTTCAGCGTGCGCCGCGTCTTTCGCGGGAAGGTGCTCGATATCCAGGTAGATAACGCCGCAGGTGTGCACAAGGGCGTCTCGCACGTCGTCCTCAACGGCGAGCGGATCGAAGGAAGCCTGATCGCGGCGGACAAGATGCAAGGTGAGAATGAAGTCGTGGTCGTGATGGGATAAGAGAGACGCTTGACAAAGGCCATCGAGGTGGTAGATTACCACCGGGGAGCAAGGGGAGCAAAATGATCGAGACGCTTGAGCCAGTGCATCCCGGCGAAATTCTGCTGGAGGAGTTTCTCAAGCCAATGGGGATCAGCCAATACCGACTGGCAAAGGACATCGGCGTGCACCCGCGCCGCATCAATGAGATCGTCCATGGCGAGCGTTCGATCACGGCCGACACGGCACTGCGGCTGTCGCGCTATTTTGGCCTGTCGGAGCGCTTCTGGCTGAACCTCCAGTCGCGGTACGATCTCGAGGTACAGAAGGACCGCCTCAAGGGGCAGCTTGAAAAAGAGGTCAAGGTACTGGCGGCAAGTCCCGCCGCGTAAGCCTGCATCCAACCTCGCTGCAAGCGACATCGCGAAACACGCTAACCGTTGGGCAGTGTGGGAAAGAGCGGTATAATAGAAACACATAGGGGTTGAAGGAGGCACTATGAGCTGGCAGGAGTATATCACGGTTGACCCGATGGTGTGCCACGGACAAGCCTGCGTCAAGGGCACGCGCATTATGGTATTCGTCGTACTCGAAAATCTGGCTGCCGGCCTCTCACCGGACGAAATCCTACGCAGTTACCCATCACTCAGCCGCGAGGCGATACAAGCAGCCATCGCTTATGCTGCAGAGCTTGCGCGCGAGCGCGTGGTGACTATGCCAGCGTAGAGCCCTACGATGAAGTTCAAGACCGATGAAAACCTGCCTATCGAAGCCGCCGAGGTGCTACGGCGAGCGGGCCACGATGCCGTCACTGTCCTGGAAGAACATCTCAGCGGTTCCGTTGATCCGATTGTAGCTTCTACTTGCCAGCAGGAAGAGCGTGCCCTCATCACACTCGACACAGATTTCACTGACATCCGCGCCTATCCACCCGAGCAGTTCTCCGGATTGATCGTCTTGCGGCTAAGGTGGCAGGACAAGTGCCACGTTCTGGAGACTCTCGAGCATCTGCTGCCAGTGTTTTCCAGTGAGCCACTTGAACACCATTTGTGGATCGTCGAGGAAACGCGGGTAAGAATCAGGGGCTAGACTCAACCACTACGCTGCTTGAGTGCTACCCTACTCCCAGAATCAGGAGAATCCATTTGCCCAAACCACTTTCATTCCAACAAGCCATCCTCCGCCTGCAGGATTTCTGGGCGGAGCGCGGGTGCCTGATCTGGCAGCCATACAGCGAAAAGGTCGGCGCGGGGACGATGAACCCCGCCACCGTGCTGCGCGTGCTGGGGCCGGAGCCGTGGAACGTGGCCTACGTCGAGCCTTCCTACCGGCCTGACGACGGCCGCTACGGGGACAACCCCAACCGCATGCAGATGCACACCCAGTTCCAGGTCATTCTCAAGCCCGATCCGGGCGACCCGCAGGAGCAGTACCTGGAGAGCCTGTACGCCCTCGGCATCCAGCGCGAGGAACACGACATCCGCTTCGTGGAGGATAACTGGGAGAGCCCTGCGCTCGGCGCCTGGGGCCTGGGCTGGGAGGTGTGGCTCGACGGGCTGGAGATCACCCAGTTCACCTACTTCCAACAGGCGGGCGGCTACACCCTCGACCCGGTCTCGGTAGAGATCACTTACGGGTTGGAGCGCATCGTCATGTTCTTACAGGACGTGCGCGCCGTGTGGAATATCGACTGGGACGGCGCGCGCACCTACGGAGACTTACTGCTGCAGCCCGAGGTCGAGCACTGCCGCTACGATTTCGAGTTGGCCGACGTCGACCGGCTGATGCAGATGTACGACCTGTTCGAGGCCGAGGCCAAGAGCTGCCTGGGGGCCGGGCTGGTCATCCCCGCCCACGATTACATCCTGCGCTGCTCCCACACCTTTAACGTGCTCGATTCTCGCGGCGCCATCGGCGTCACGGAGCGGGCCACCTATTTCCGCCGCATGCGAGACTTGGCCCGGCAGGTAGCGGTGGCCTACGCCGAGCAGCGGCAGCGGATGGAGTACCCGTGGCTGGAAGAAGGAAAAATCTCAAATCTCAAATATCAAATATCAAAATCTCAAACAGCTTCTTCTGACTCGCCAGCCACTTTCCTCCTGGAGACTGGAACTGAAGAGCTGCCCGCCGGTGACTTGGACGACGCGCTGGCCCAACTGCGCGAACTGGCCCCGGCCCGCCTGGAGGAGGCAAGGATCGACTACGAATCCCTGCGCGTGCTGGGCACCCCGCGCCGGCTGGCGGTGCTGGTCGAGGGATTGGCTCCGCGCCAGCGCCCGGTCGAGGAACTGGTGAAAGGACCGCCGACGCGCGCGGCATTCGACTCGGCTGGTGAGCCGACCAAGGCCGCCGAGGGGTTTGCCCGCAAGTTCGGGCTGGGCGTGAAGGATCTAAAGGTGCGTGAGATCGACGGCGGCGAGTACGTGGTGGCGGTCAACCGCCAGGAGGGTCTGCCGGCCGCCGAGGTATTGTCCGCCCTGCTGCCGGAGCTGATCGCCTCCCTGCATTTTGGCAAATCCATGCGCTGGAACGAGAGCAACGTCGCCTTCTCGCGACCCATCCGCTGGCTGGTGGCGTTGCTGGGCGACGCGGTGGTGCCGTTCGAGTACGCCGGGCTGGCCAGCGGCCGCGCCAGCCGCAGTTCCCGCCCGCAGGACTCGGCCGCGCTCGAAATCGCACGGGCCGACGACTACCCGGACCTGCTGGCCGAGTGTGAGATTGTGGTCGATCCCGAGGAGCGGCGCGCTATCATCACCGAGCAGGCGGCAGCACTGGCCGCGAGCGTGGGCGGCGCGATCCCCGACGATCCGGCGCTGCTGGACGAAGTGACCAACTTGGTCGAGCAGCCCACCGCCCTGCTGGGCTACTTTGAGGAGGAGTATCTCAAGCTGCCTGATGCCGTGCTGGTCGCCGTGATGAAAAAACACCAGTGCTATTTCCCCATGGTGGATGGCGATGGGAACCTGATGCCCCTTTTCGTCGTCGTGCGCAACGGCGGCGAGGAACATCTCGACAGCGTACGCCACGGAAACGAAGAGGTCATCCGCGCCCGCTTTGCCGATGCCGATTTCTTCTACCGCGAGGACATGAAAAAGCCGCTGGAGGAGTTCTTGCCGCGACTGCGCACGCTCACTTTCCAGGAGCAGTTGGGCTCAATGTTCGACAAGGCCCACCGGTTGAAGAAGCTGGCAAGACAACTGGCAGAGATGGTGAACCTCAGCGCCGAGGAGACAGAGGTCGCTGAACGGGCGGCTTACCTGTGCAAGGCCGACCTGGCCACGCAGATGGTGGTCGAGTTCACCAGCCTGCAAGGGGTGATGGGACGCGAGTACGCCCTCCAATCGGGCGAGTCGCCTGCTGTGGCCGAGGCGATCTTTGAGCACTACCTGCCGCGTTTCGCTGGCGACGTGCTGCCCAAGACAAAGCCCGGCCTCGTCGTGGGACTGGCTAACCGGCTGGATAGCCTGGCAGGGCTGTTCGCCGTAGGGCTGGCCCCAACCGGCTCGTCCGATCCTTACCACCTGCGCCGTGATGCGCTGGGCCTAGTGCAGAACCTGCTGGCTCACGAGTTGTCTTTCTCCGTGCGGGCAGGGCTGGAGGCTGCATCCGAGCTGATGCCGGTGGGAGGGAAAGCGCTTGATTTTGTCGTTGAGCGGCTGCGCGGCATCCTGCGCGAGGAGGGATTTGCCTACGATGTGGTGGACACCGTGCTGGCCGCGCAGGGCGACGACCCCTTCCGCGCCCGCCAGGCAGTCGAGCAACTCGCCGCATGGGTGGCGCGCGAAGACTGGAGTCGCATCCTGGAGAACTATGCTCGCTGCGTGCGCATCACGCGCGATTACGATGAGCAGTTCAGGCTTGATCCCGCGCACTTTCAGCAACCGGCGGAGGAAATGCTGTACGCCGCCTACCAGGACGCCCGCGCCAAGATCACGCCGCAGAGCAGCGTGGACGAATTCCTCACCGCCTTCGCGCCGCTGGTGGACGTCATCGACGCTTATTTCGCCCGCGAGTCGGGCGTGCTGGTGATGGATGAGGACAAGGGCCTGCGAGAGAACAGGCTGGCCCAACTCCAGCACATCGCCGCCCTGGCGGAGGGCATCGTCGATCTGAGCCAGATGGAGGGATTCTAAACCCTGCGTCAGCCAGAGGGCGAACGAAGCCTCCCGTCGGCACACACCAGCGGGAGGCTTTTGACACAAGGACAATGGAACACAGAGACGAGAGGGCAAAACGCACTATCCAAACGCGCGAGGGTCGGCGCAACTTTGTACTATGTGCTCTCAACGGCGCGCTGTTCCAGTTCGCCCAAGGGCTGATCGATCCGTCGCTGGTGCTCACCACCTGGTTCGTGGGTCGGTTGACTTCGTCCAACCTGCTCCTGGCCCTGGTGGTCCCGCTTGGGCCGGCAGGCTGGTTACTGCCGCAGCTCTTCTTCTCTGCCCGCATCCAGCGGATGCAGCGCAAGATGCCCGTCTACACCATAAGCGCAGCGATCCGCGTCGTCGCCTGGTCCTCCGTCGCGGCAATCGTGTGGCTGGTCGATGACCCAGTTCTCCTCCTGGTTGGATTCTTCACACTTTACACGGTTGCCCAGCTCGCCTCCGGCCCAGCGGGCTTGGCCTTCTTTGACATTATGGCCAAGACAGTGCCTGCTCGTCGCCGGGGAAGCCTCTTTGCCGCGCGGCTGTTTGTCGGGGGCATATTGGCATTGGGAGCCAGTTGGATCATAAACAGGGTGCTCGGCCACCCGGCTCTTCCACCCCCTCACGACGTCGCCTTCCTGTTGACGCTATTCATCGTGCTGCTGATACCGGCGTTCGCGCTCTTCATCGCCGTTCGGGAACCGCCGGGGGCAGCCGAGAGCGAGTCAGTGATGCTGAGGGAACAACTGCGGCGGGCGGGGCAACTCCTGCGAAGGGATCCTGTCTACCGTCGCTACACCGCCGCCTGGCTACTCCTGAGCCTGACGGGGGTCGTCCTCCCCTTCTACAGTGTGTACGCCAAGGACGCACTGGGAGCCGAGGCTGGGATGGCAGGTGTCTATGCAGCGGCCAGCACTGGCGCAAAGCTGCTCTCCAACCTGGTCTTTGGGTGGATCAGCGACCGCAGAGGCAACCAGTTGGTCATGCGGCTGTTGGCCGCTGGCAAAGCGGGGACGGCGTTCCTGGCACTGGCGCTGGTGGGGTTCGTGTCGATCTCGAAACCACAGGGGGCGTGGCTCCCGTACCTGGCATTGCCGCTGTTCTTCCTCGACGGTGGCCTGTTTCCCGCCGGGATCCTCTCAGGCAGCAACTTTGTGATCGAGCTGGCTCCAGAGAATGAGAGAGCCATGTACATAGGGCTTAGCAACACGCTGAACGGCACCGTCACCTTGCTCTCGGTGCTGGGCGGTCTGCTGGTGGACCTGCTTGGCTTCGCTGGCCTGTTCGCCACCGGGCTGATGTTGTGCCTGGCGGCATACGTGCTGGCGACCGGACTGCCAGAGCCAAGAGAAACGGCGTGCGACTGAGAACGCGACTACTCCAGAATCGCCCGCGCCGCCAGGAGACCTGAGGCCGAGGCCTGCACCAACCCGCGCGTAATGCCCGCCCCATCGCCGCAGGCGTATAGCCCCTCTACCTCCGTCTCCAATTGCGGCGTCAGCTTGAGGCGATTGGAGTAAAACTTGGCCTCGACGCCATAAAGCAGCGTGTGGCGCGAGCACACCCCCGGCATCACCTCGTCCAGTGCATGCATCATCTCCAGGACATTGACAACATGGCGGTGAGGAAGCACCAGTCCGAGGTCGCCCGGCGTGGCGCTCCTGAGGGTAGGCATAACGAGGGAACGCCGGAGGCGCTCGGCGGTGGAGCGGCGACCGGACTCCAGATCGCCCAGCCGCTGCACCAGCACACCGCCGCTCAATAGGTTGGCCAGCCGGGCGACGGACTGCCCGTAAGCCACCGGGTCGTCGAATGGCTCGGTGAAACTCTTGCTCACCAACAGCGCAAAGTTGGTGTAGTAGGTCTTGCGGTCGGCGTAGGAGTGGCCGTTGACCGTCATCACGCCACCCGCGTACTCCAGTGCCACCTCGCCATAGGGGCAGACGCAGAACGTGCGCACCAAATCGTCAAAGGTCTTTGAGTAATACAGAAACTTGAACTCGTAAAGCAGGTCAGTGACCGGCGCTACCACTGTCGCTGGTAGCTCGACCCGCACACCGATATCGACCGGGTTGCACGTCAGCGAGAGGCTAAGCTCAACGGCGACGCTCTTAAGCCAGCTGGCCCCCTCCCGCCCCGGCGCGATAATGACGCGCGCTGCCTCGACCGCTCCACCGGCCTCCATCTCGACGCCGGTGACGGCCCCGCCGTTGACCAGCACTCGCGCCACCGGCGTGTGGGTGCTGACCTGCACGCCGCGCCGGACCAGTTCGTCGCGCATGCGCGTCATGATCTCGCTGCTGCGCTCCGTGCCGATGTGGCGGATGGGGACGGAGACCAGACGCAGGCCCGCCAGCACTGACTTTTTTTCCAGCACCTCGAACTCGTCCGTGTGCCCGCCGTAGATGGGCCGGTCAGCGCCATACGAGACGTAGATGCGGTCCACCTCGTCGATCAGTGCCTGGGCCTGCTCCTCCCCCAGCAGATCGCCCAGATGACCACCCGAGGCCGGAGAGAGCGTCAGCTTGCCGTCGCTGAAGGCGCCTGCCCCGCCCCAGCCGGTCATGATCGAGCACGGCTGGCAATGGGCACAGCCCTTGCCCTCGCGGGCAGGGCAACGCCGCTTCTCAATGGCAGGGCCCTTATCGAAGATGGCCACGCGCAGGTCCAACCGCTCGCTCAACTCAAGCGCGGCAAAGATGCCCGCCGGTCCTGCGCCGACGATGACCACGTCGTACTTTGGATTGGACATCGCTCGCTCCTGATCAGATGGACGACCAACGACGGGAGGCGAATAGCAGGGCTTTCGTCATTGGTCGTTCGTCTACCTATACTCCTCCCGCACCGGGTGCCAGGCATCGATCACCCAGGTAGGTTCGTCAAGGACGGTAGCACTGTGGGGCACGCCGGACGGGCAGCAGGCCCCCTCGCCAGCCCGCAGCACCCGCACTTCGTCTCCCAACTTGAACTCCAGCGCGCCTTCGATCACGTAGGAGATCTGCTCGTGGGGGTGGCTGTGCTCCGGCACCACGCTTCCCGGCTCAAACTCGAAAAAGGTCAGCATCACGTTGTCCAGGTAGACCGCCCGGCGCAAGACGCCCGGCAGCATCTCCGTGCTCGGTAGTTCGCTCACGCTGAAGAATGGCATAGGCTCATCTCCCCTTGCAGAATGTGCCTAGGATTATAGGGGGTTCCGTTCAGGCGCGCAAGTCAGTTGCGCCGACCGGCCCGCCATGCTACAATCTACCCGAAGCCAACAATCACTATCAAGCACAAAAGGAGGCGCATCATGCCAGAGATGTTGGGTGTAGGCGGCTGCATACTGGGTGCGATCATCCTGATATTCTTTGGACTGCTCCTCAGATCGATCAGGCTGCTGTACGAGTACGAGCGCGGCGTGGTCTTTACCTGGGGCAAGTACTCGGGCACGCGCGGCCCCGGCCTGACGATCGTCGTTCCCATCATGCAGTCGATGCGCAAGGTGGACATGCGCATCAAGACGGCCGAGATCCCCCGCCAGGAGGTGATGACCAAGGATAACATCCCCATGCTCGTCAACGCCGTGGTCTATTTCAAGGTCATCAGCCCGGAAGACGTGATCAACAAGATCGAGAACC
>DAOUDX010000099.1:0-2409 GCA_034430835.1 Anaerolineae bacterium | reverse complement strand
AGTCAGGAGACCGAGATGGAAGACGATTCTTCTACGACGAGGTTTACCGACAGCCTCTGGCAAAGATGCAAGCTTCCCGAATGGCGTTTCTAGATGCGCTCGTAATTGGTCTGGCAAAACGAACGCCCGATGCCGAAAGCTTCATTACGTGGAACGCCAAACACTTTCGCAGCAAGACACCGCTCCCAGTGCTCACCCCACCCGAGTTCTTGGCCAAGGATCTAGCCACCTGACAGTTTCGGAACAAAGCAGCGTTTTTGACCGTGGCGAGCACCCTGAGCGCGAACCGAAGGGTCGGCGTCGACGGGCGCTCGCGGAGGCTCCTTCGACAAGGACTTCGGCTGAGCTCAGTCGAAGCCCTCATGATGCCTCCGCTCGCTCATCTTGCCAAAGTGTCAGGTAGCTAGACCAAGGATTAGACCTTCCGCGCATACACCGTGAACAGATCCCCTAAACTGATGGGCACCGCCACCCCCCGCAGCCCTAACCTCGTGATCAGCCACTCGGCTGGACGCCCCGCGAGGGGCATCAGCGCCCCCATCCGGTTCATCAGATAGCCCAGCCGCAGGTAGCGCCCTTGGGGTCTGTCGCTGATGATCTGGAAGCCGCACTTTTCCAGCATCGCCCGCAGCGTGCGCCGCGAGAAGTAGTAGAGGTGCATCTCCATCAGCCACGGCCAGCGCGCGCCCATCACCCGCGCAAAGAGGCTCTCAATGTCAATGGTGTGAACCACCACCCCCCCACCCGGTCTCCCCTCGGCAGGCTCAGGACTTTGGAGTAATCGACGTACTCGCGCGAGCGCCCCAAGCGGATCGGCCAGGTGCTCGATCACGTCCCACATCGTCACGACGTCGAAATGAGCCTCCGGCAGCTCCGCCGTATCCAACGTCCCCTGCACCACGTGAAGCCCTCGTGCCTGCGCCTGCTCCACTGCCCAGCGGGAAGGCTCCAGCCCCCAGGCATTCCAGCCATGCCGCGCGGCTATCTCGACAAAGACGCCCGTGTAGCATCCCACGTCCAGCAACGGGCGTCCATCCGGCGGTCCCACGATCCGCTCCATAGGGCTAAGATGATGCTGGAAGGTCAAAACACGTCCCTCCCGCTCCTCAAGATAGAGCGGGTCCTCGACCGCCTCGTAGGTATCCACGATATCGTGTTCGTCCAGCCGGGGACTGGCATAGACCAAGCCACACCGACGGCACTGGACGATGGTATGATGCCGACCGTAGCCGTCGTGCGTGCAGGCATAGGCCGACCAGTCTTGCGAGGTCGCATGGCCGCTGATGGTACAGGGATAGCGCACGACGGTATCGTCGGCGCCGCAGAGGTTACAGGGGACGTACTCCATCAATCGCACTTCCTCGTCAAGCGCGTCGGCGCGAGCCGGAACACCGTCCCCAGCGCCTTTAGGATCTCTTTCCTCGAGATCTTGGACGCACCCAAGCGACGGTCCTCGAAAAAGATGGGCACCTCCCCCACCTGCCAGCCACGCCTCTCGACGTTGAAGAGCATTTCGAACAAGAAGGAGTAACCGCTGGACGTGATGCTATCCAGGTCCAAGCTCTCCAACGCCTCACGGCGGTAGCAGCGGAAACCCGCCGTCGTGTCGTGGGCGTGCAGCCCCAGCATGACGCGCGTGATCGTATTCGCCCCCCAACTGAACACTCTACGCACGAGCGTGTGATCGGACCCACCGCTCCGCACGTAGCGCGAGCCGATCACCAAGTCGTACCCCTGCCCGATCTTTGCCACCATGTCGGGGATGTAGCGCGGGTTGTGGGAAAAATCGGCGTCCATCGTGCAGATGAGGTCGGCGCCCTCGGCCAGCGCCTTCTTGAAGCCCGCGATGTAAGCTGTGCCCAACCCCAGCTTGCCCGCGCGATGGATGACGCCCACACGACCCTCGCTTTCTACAGCCAATCGATCGGCGATCTCGCCGGTGCCATCGGGCGAGTTGTCGTCCACGACAATAACGCGCACCTCCGTCGGCAAGGCGAGCAGTTGCGTCGCCAGCGATTCGATGTTCTCTTTCTCATTGTAGGTTGGGACAATGACAGTTACCGGCAAGACGACCTCCAAAGGAATAGCCTACCTGCTGCCCGGCTTTGCAGCGTGCCTGCCTGTACCCAACTGACCACAATAGCGAAACCACCTTCGAATTCGCCGCGCGACAGGGCAGTCAGGTGGTATAGGGTCAAGGGATGGCGCCTGAGACTTGGGCGAGGCAGACCAGTTGCTCTCCGTTTCCTCTGAGAGTGCCTCACTCGCTCTCACCATATCCTGGTTTCCATCCCCTGCCACCTCGAACCGGACGTGAGGTTTTCCCTCATCCGGCTCTCCGACAGCCTTCTTCCTGGAGCTTACGCGGTTTATCCATCTCACGCCTTGCATAGCCTGCCACATCAGGCC
>DAOUDX010000098.1:0-4172 GCA_034430835.1 Anaerolineae bacterium | reverse complement strand
GAAGTGGTCGAGCAGCTTGGCTCCGAAGCGCCGTGTCCGGCTTGCGCGTGGGCTGACAAGATGGAGGGCATATACCTGGACACATTAGACTTGTGGCGCAATAGGCGTTCCCCGCCATATGTGGCGGTTGGACAGCACAATTTGTGCCCTTTGACCGCCATATGTAGTCAATTCTGCTATTACACCACAAGTCTATTTATCCGCAGCCTGATCGGCAAGGACGAGTTGCTCGGTAACTACAAGGCATCCGATGGCTTGTGCCTGCCCCATTTCCGTCAGGCGCTGGCCCTGGTGCGCAAGGAGGCGACCTTTGGCACCTTGGTGTGCGCCCAGCGGGCTATTTGGGAGCGGCTCGTGGGTCATCTGAGCGAATCAATCCGCAAGAGCGATTACCGGCATCTGGACGAGGTCTGGGGGGAGGAGGCAGGAGCCTGGATCCGGGCCGTCACCGCCTTGGTCGGTGCGCGCCCCGACGATAAGGCGGGGCGGGCCAGAAGCCCTGCATGGAGTTTCAAACGTTCAGACAAGACCTGACTTGCCCTGAACGAGGGTTGACACAGTGGAGAAATGAGGTAAAATTGGCCCGACCAGTTGGCAGAAGATCGCGGTCAGGAATTGGCCCACGTAGCTCAGCTGGTAGAGCACACCCTTGGTAAGGGTGTGGCCATGGGTTCAAGTCCCATCGTGGGCTCTGCACAATAATCTGGCGTGTGTTGCACGAGGTGATGTAATGGCCAAGAAGGCAATCCGTATGTCGATCACGCTCGCTTGCACGGAGTGCAAAGAGCATAACTATACGACCCAGAAGAACCGGCACAACGATCCCAGTCGCCTTGAGATGCGGAAATACTGTCCTCGCTGCCGTGCACATACCATGCACCGCGAGACGAAGTAGGGGGCGTAGGCGAGTAGCTCAATTGGCAGAGCAACGGTCTCCAAAACCGTAGGTTGCGGGTTCAATTCCTGCCTCGCCTGCCTGAAAGCCAAGACACCGCCGTGCGTGTAGGCGGTGTCTTGAAGTGTGGACAGATCTGCGGAGTTGTATGGGGAGAAATTGACGTGGCAAAGACGAAGGCAGTGAAGAAAACAAAGAAGGAAAACGCTGTGCTGCGCTATCTGCGCGACACGCGCGCAGAGTTGCGTAAGGTGCGCTGGCCCAGCCGCGATGAGGCGTGGAGCCTGACAAAGATCGTTCTGGCTGTCACCGTCTCTATGGCGGCCTTCCTGGGGCTGGTCGATTACCTGTTTTCCCTGGAGTTGAAGGGACTTATCGTCGGTGACGCGATTGCGGTTGGTGTTATCGTCGTCCTCACGATTGGTGGAATAGTTGCCGCCGTGGTGATGAGTCGGCGGGAGGCATAGCGGGATAGACGAGTGACCGAGATGGTGGTTGAGGAAGTCGAACTCGAGTCGGGGGCTGGTGATCTCGAATCCGTTGACCTGGAGGCAGCGGGAGAAATGGCTGCGGAGGCACAGGAGGCCGGGGCACCGGCGATTGCTGGTGAGATAGAGGCCGCTGCCGAGGAAGTACAAGTGGGGGCCAGCGAGGCGACCGAGGTCTCTGAAGAGCTACCTGAGGCTGTCAAGGCGGAAGCCGAGGCTGATGAGGTGGAAGCTGGCAAGGAATCTGAGGAGGCCGGGGCGCCGGCGATTGCTGGCGAGGTAGAGGCCGCTGCGGAGGAAGTACAAGTGGGGGCCAGCGAGGCGATCGAGGTCTCTGAAGAGCCGCCTGAGGCTGTCGAGGCGGAAGCCGAGGCTGATGAGGTGGAAGCTGGCAAGGAATCTGAGGAGTCCGAGGTGCCGGCGATTGCTGGCGAGGTAGAGGCTGCTGCCGAGGACGTACAAGTGGGGGCCAGCGAGGCGATCGAGGTCTCTGAAGAGCCGCCTGAAGCCGCCGAGGTGGAGGCTGAGGCTGGCGAAGCGGAGGCCGACGAGGAGACTGAGGAACCCGAGATTGAGATTCCGCAAGACGGCCGTGCCTGGTATGTGATCCACTGCTATTCCGGCTACGAGGCCAAGGTCAAACACAATCTGGAGCAACGCATTGAGACGATGCAGATGCAGGATCAGATCTTTCAGGTCGTGGTTCCGACTGAGGATGAGATCGAGGTTCGCGATGGCAAGCGGCGGGTCATCGAGCGACGTGTTTTCCCTGGTTACATCCTGGTGCAGATGCTCTTGAATGACGACTCGTGGTACGTCGTGCGCAACACACCAGGTGTCACTGGGTTCGTGGGGATGGGGAATGAGCCGACGCCTCTGCGACCTGAGGAAGTCCAGTCTATCAAGAAGCGCATGGAGGCTGAGGCTCCCAAGATCAAGGTTACGTTCAAGCATGGGCAGAAGGTGCGTATCGTCGATGGCCCCTTTAACGAGTTCATCGGCGTGGTGGGTGAGATCGACATGGAGCGGGCCAAGGTGCGCGTGTTGGTTTCATTCTTTGGACGCGAGACGCCTGTGGAGTTGGATTTCTTGCAGGTGGAGAAAACCTAGGGGAACTTGAGTCGTTCAAAAACAACTTCGTAGTTCAACCTGTCAGTGAGAAATCATCCTGAGCCCGTCGAAGGATGATTCCGAGTGGTTTTCTGGGTATAAGGGCCGCAAAAGTCACCCTGAGCCTGTCGAAGGGCGACTTTTGCTTGCGCTGAAAAGTGCAAAGTTAGTCTTGAACGGGCACTTAGCTTCCCTGGACTGGGTGGAGGAAAATGAAGAAGGTTAAGGCAATCGTGAAGCTGCAGATTGAAGCAGGTAAGGCGAATCCGGCTCCTCCGGTGGGGCCTGCGCTGGCGCAGCATGGGATTAACTTGATGCAGTTCTGTAAAGAGTACAATGCCCGTACGTCCGGTCAGATGGGGAGCATCATCCCGGCGGAGATCACGATCTACCAGGATGGGTCGTTCAAGTTTGTGCTCAAGACGCCGCCCGTGCCGGATCTGCTGCGCAAGGCGGCCGGCGTGGAGCGTGGCTCCGGTGAGCCCAATCGGGAGAAGGTAGGGAGCATCACCCGTGACCAACTGGAGGAGATCGCCAAGACCAAGATGAAGGACCTGAACGCCGTCGATCTTGAGGGCGCGATGCGGACGATCGAGGGCACGGCGCGGAGTATGGGGATCGCCATCACCGGTTAGGTGGTGTTCGAATCAGTGGGAGGGTGTGCAACCCGCTAAGACCACGGAGGAGGAATTATGGCAAGAGGAAAAAAGTACAAGGAAGCCGTAGCAAAGGTAGATCGCAAGCGCCTCTATTCGCCGCAGGAGGCACTAGGGTTGGTGAGGGAGACCAGTTACGCCAACTTTGACGCGACGGTAGATGTTCACATCCGCCTGGGGGTAGACCCGCGTCACTCCGATCAGCAGGTGCGCGGATCGGTCCTGCTGCCGCAGGGGCTGGGCAAAGAGGTGCGCGTGTTGGTGTTCGTCGAAGGTGAGGGGGCCAAGACCGCTGAGGAGGCCGGGGCTGATTTCGTGGCCTCCGACGACGAGTGGGTTGAAAAGATCCGGGGTGGCTGGACAGAGTTTGATGTTGCCATCGCCGTGCCGGAGATGATGGGCAGGGTGGGGCGTCTAGGGCGTGTGTTGGGCCCGCGCGGGTTGATGCCTAACCCCAAGACGGGCACGGTGGCCCCGGCGCAGGATTTGCCGCGTCTAATTCAGGAAGCGAAGGCGGGGCGTGTCGAGTTTCGCCTGGATAAAGCTGCCAACTTGCACGTCCCCATCGGCAAAGCAAGCTTCTCGGTCGAGAGGCTGCTTGAGAACTTTGCAGCGGTGATGGAGGTGGTAAGAAAGGCCAGGCCGGCTTCTGCCAAAGGGACGTATTTGCGCAGGATCACGATTGCATCTTCGATGGGGCCCGGGATCAGAGTGGATCCGATGCAGGCCCAAACGATGGAGGTATCGGTCTAGAAGCTGTCGCCCCAATACCATAGGTGAGCCGAAGACCGCAGGCGCGTGGATGCGCTTAATCTTGCCTGCCGAGGCACGACACGAGTTCCTGGGTTCTGGTTGGGTGGATGGTGTCCCTGCGTCGGTGGGCGCAGGGATTTTTCGTGTGTGCCAGGCATGTCGTGTAACTGGAGGGTGTAAGTCCCTTGCGGGCCGAGATGACCGGAACCGCTAGTCAAAGCAAGGGTGTCCATCGCGAGGTGGAATCTGAAGGAAGCGTCCTGCCGAAAG
>DAOUDX010000097.1:0-9779 GCA_034430835.1 Anaerolineae bacterium | reverse complement strand
CACCTGCTTGGCAAGAAGCACATGCTCGCGCGTCTGTGGCATCGGGCCATCCGCCGCCGAGACGACCAGGATCGCCCCATCCATCTGCGCCGCACCGGTGATCATGTTCTTGATATAGTCCCGGTGACCAGGGCAGTCAATGTGAGCGTAATGCCGGTTCTCCGTCTCGTACTCCTGATGCGAGATAGCCACAGTCAAGATCTTTGTCGCATCGCGGCGGAACATCTTGGCATCAGCCTTCGCCACCTCGTCATACGACACCGCTTGCGCCCACCCCTTGAGCGCCAGAGTCTTCGTGATAGCCGCGGTGAGCGTCGTCTTGCCGTGGTCAATGTGCCCGATTGTACCCACGTTGACATGAGGCTTTGTACGTTCAAATTTCTCTTTTGCCATTTCCTTTCACTCCTTTCGGAACGATATAGCAATGCTGTTGTATCAACTGTCACCAACCTGTGCCATACACGATGGCATTCATTCGCTGCTGATCTACCTTCGAATAATGATGAAACTCCATCGTAAAAGTGCCCCGCCCCTGGGTCAAGCTTCGCAAATCCGTTGCGTACCCAAACATCTTCGCCAGCGGGACAAAGGCGCGTATCGCCTGCACCCCGCCTGCCCGAGATGCCATTTCCCTGATCTCGGCCCCCCGGGCGTTCAGATCCCCCATCACCTCGCCAGTGTATGTCTCCGGCACGACTGTTTCAAGGTCCATCACCGGCTCCAAGAGAACCGGCTCGGCCTTTTCCACCGCCTGGCCGAAGGCCACCGCGCCAGCCGCCTTGAAGGCCAACACCGACGACGTATCCTCGTTGATCTCCGCGTCGAACAGCCGAACCTTCACGTCCACCAACCGGTAGCCGGCCAGCACGCCGCTCTCCATCGCCTCAAGGCAACCCTCTTCGACCGCGGTGGAGAACTCCGCAGGCAAGAACCGCCTCCGCGTGCCGTCTTCAAAGGAAAATCCTTCTCCTGCCGGCAACGGCCCCACCTCCAAGCAAACATGCGCAAAGTGAGCGCGGCCACCGGCCTGTCGATCGAATGTGCCCTCCCCCTCAGCCTGCTGCGTGACCGTCTCGCGGTAGCTAACCCTCGGACGGCTCACTCGGCCACTCACCCCAAACTCCCGCATCAACCGATCTGTCAAGATCTCCAGATGCAACTCTCCCATCCCAGAGATGAGTGTCTGCCCGGTGCTCTCGTCAATCCTCACAATGAAGGTGGGATCCTCCTCAGCCAACCGTTGCAAGCCCTCAGCCAACCGATCCTGATCATCCGCCGTCCTCGGCTCGATCGCCACTGAGATGACCGGCTCCGGGAAAGCAATCGATTCGAGAACGATAGGCCCACTGGGCGCACATAACGTGTCACCAGTGAAGGTTTCCTTCAAAGCCACCGTTGCTCCGATATCCCCTGCGCCTAGCTCTGCGATCTCTTCCCGACGATCAGCAAACATGCGCAGCAACTTGCCAATACGCTCCTTCCGACCCTTGGTGGCATTGCTTACCTGCGAGCCCACCTTCACCTTTCCAGAATAGACCCGGAAATAGGCCAGTCGCCCAACGTAGGGATCACTCGCGATTTTAAAGACCAGGGCCGCCAGTGGCTCAGCGGGATCAGCCGAACGAGTCTCCGACTTCTTCGTGTATGGGTTGACCCCTTCCACCGGCGGAATATCCAGCGGCGATGGCAAATAATCCACCACCGCGTCAAGCAAGGGCTGAACTCCCTTGTTACGCAGCGACGAACCGCACAAGACCGGATTCAACTGCCCAGCCAAAGTCGCTCGTCGCAGTGCCTCACGCACCTGAACGGTCGAGATTTCCTGACCTTCCAAGTAGAGATCCATCAACTCGTCATCAGTCTCAACGATCTGCTCCAGCGCCCGCTCCCGCGCCTCAAGCAGCGTCTCTTCCAGATCGGGTGGCATCTCAACAAACTCAGGCGATGCACCCAGTTCATCCGTCCAGACGATAGCCTGCATCTCCAGCAAGTCCACCAAGCCCTGATAACTTGCTTCGCTGCCTATGGGCCACTGAATGACAACCGGATTACTGTCCAGGCGCTCGCTGATCGTCCCGACCGCGTGGGCAAAATCAGCCCCTAGCTTATCCATCTTGTTAATGAAGGCAATCAACGGCACACCGAATCCCCGTGCCTGTCGCCACACCGTCTCCGATTGCGGCTCCACTCCGGCCACCGCATCGAAGACCACTACACCACCGTCAAGGACACGTAGACTGCGTTGCACTTCGGCAGTAAAATCGATGTGTCCAGGTGTATCCACAATGTTAATCTGATAACGTTTCCTGTTCCGATCCCAGAAGCAGGTCACTGCCGCTGCAGTGATTGTGATACCCCGCTCCCGCTCCTGCGCCATCCAGTCTGTCACCGTCGTTCCCGCATCCACATTACCCATGCGGTGGATGCGGCCAGTGTAAAACAGGATGCGTTCAGTTGTGGTCGTCTTACCCGCATCAATGTGAGCGATGATGCCAATATTACGAATACTTGCCAGCGGGTTCTGAGTAACCATCACGCGATTTAAGATTTGTCGATCCAGACCTTCGGATTCACCAACGAGTCGAGCAATCTGCAAATCTTAAACCCGTCAATCCGAAATCCTCACCACCGGTAGTGGGCAAAGGCACGGTTGGCCTCGGCCATTTTGTACGTGTCTTCTCTCTTTTTGACTGCTGCGCCGGTTCCAGTCGCCGCGTCCATGAGCTCGGTGGCCAACTTCTCCGCCATGGACTTGCCAGAGCGACCGTGGGCAGCGGCCAGCAACCAACGTATTGCCAGACTGACCTGGCGATGCGGCGGCACCTCCACCGGAATCTGGTACGTTGAACCCCCCACACGACGAGGCTTGACCTCCAACACTGGCGAGACATTCTTAACCGCCTCCTCCAGCACCTCCAGCGGCTGCCGCTTCATCCGCTCCTCGACAGTATCCAGCGCGTCGTAGATAATCCGCGTCGCCAAGCTCTTTTTGCCCTGACGCATAATCTTGTTGATAAACTGAGCCACCAGCACGCTGTTATATCGAGCGTCAGGATTGGCTTTGCGCCTTGGCGGACGATATCGTCTGGGCATAGTATAACCTACCTTATCCTCACCTGAATCAATCAGCTTTTGGGCCGCTTGGTTCCATACTTGGAACGCTGCTGCGCGCGCCCCTCTACACCCGTCGCGTCAATGGTCCCTCGCACGATATGGTAACGCACACCGGGTAGATCCGGGACACGCCCTCCACGCACCAACACGACCGAGTGCTCCTGTAACCCATGTCCTTCACCAGGGATATAAGCTGTCACCTCGATCTGATTAGTCAATCGCACACGAGCAATCTTACGCAAGGCCGAGTTAGGCTTCTTGGGCGTCATCGTACGCACCTGCGTACACACACCCCGCTTCTGCGGCGCTCCTTTAGGAGCCACAGAGCGCCGCTGCTTCAAGGAATTGTATCGATACTGCAACGCCGGTGCCTTGGTCTTGCGCGGCTTGGGCTTTCTTCCCTTACGAACCAACTGGTTGATGGTAGGCACATCTACCTCCTTGTTCGACCGAGTTCCTGACCTCACCTGGCTTCTCCATCAAAGCAAGAACTCAGTAAAGAAGGCCATCCACCCATACCGATGGCCTCCTCAACGACGCAGACAGTTTGTCAAGGGGTGGCAGGGGCTATGGCTGTCACCCGTAGCGAACGCAGATTCTACCACGAAATCGCCAGAAGTCAAATCGCCCTCAGACTCTTCCAGCGACAATGATCGCCCTAGTGGTCCCGCTTCCCCAGGCTCAACAGCCCCATACCCAATCGAGGTGGCTTCGTCTTCTCCTCATCCCGCCCAAAGTGCAAGACCTCCCCATCTTGAGTAACCGCCTCAACGGCCAAGCCCAGGCTCTGCAGTTCCTTTACCAACACCTTGAAAGAAGCCGGCACACCCGGTTCCTGAACAGGCTCACCCTTGACAATCGCCTCATAAGTCTTGACGCGACCCTGGACATCGTCCGATTTGATAGTCAGCATTTCCTGCAATGCATGAGCAGCACCATACGCTTCCAGCGCCCACACCTCCATCTCACCGAAACGCTGCCCACCGAACTGCGCCTTGCCGCCGAGTGGCTGTTGCGTCACAAGACTGTAGGGCCCGGTGGAGCGCGCATGCACTTTGTCCTCGACCAAGTGAGCCAACTTCATCATATAGATTACACCCACAGTCACTGGCTGGTCAAACGGTTCACCGGTTTTTCCATCGTACAGCGGCATCTTACCCAGGATGGGCAATGGTTGGGAGGTTTCTGCGTTCACCTGCATAGCCAGCACCTCCAAAGCCTCGTCATCTAGACCCGACACTTCCCGCCCCAAGTCCTCCAACCAAGTGCGCAAGCAAGCTATCCTGGCCTCTTGATCAACCACAGCGCGCTCGGCTAACGTGCGCGTGTCATCCTCGAAGGAGAGCAGGCTGTCCGGCTCGTGCCCTCTCTCTCTCAGCCATTCACGCAGTACCGCGCGTCGAGCATAAACGTGCTCCACTGCCAACCTGCCCGCATCATAACCCCGCTCCGATAGCCAGGCCACGATATAGAGCCGGCATGCCTCCTGATCGTCCCACAATGTATCCAGCGGATAGTCCTGCGCCTTCAACCAAGCCCAAGCACGCTCAGTGATCTCATCCCAGGCACGGTCGATGAGCCAGGCTCGTGCCAACTCAGCCTCAACCTGATACTCCTTCGCGCCGTCGAAAACCGGCGTGACAGCACGGAAGCCCAGCCGGCCTGCAGCCCAGCCCAAATGGGTCTCCAGAATCTGGCCGATGTTCATCCGCCCTGGCACACCCAAAGGATTCAGAATCAAGTCAACAGGCGTACCATCAGGCAGGAATGGCATATCCTCGACAGGCATCACCTTGGAGATTACACCTTTGTTGCCGTGGCGACCTGCCATCTTGTCACCTTCAGTGATCTTGCGCAACTGAGCCACGCCCACGCGAACCATCTTCTCCACGCCCGCTTTCAGATCCCGGTGCTCCTCACGATCGAAAACCCTGACGTCTACAATCTTCCCACGCTCACCGTGGGGCAGACGCAGACTGGAGTCCTTGACCTCACGTGCTTTCTCACCAAAGATGGCACGCAGCAGCTTTTCCTCCGGGCTCAGTTCCTTCTCACCCTTCGGCGTGATCTTGCCCACCAGGATATCGAGCGGACCGACTTCAGCCCCGACGCGGATGATACCCTCTTCATCCAGATCCTTCAACGCATCGTCGCCCACGTTGGGAATGTCACGCGTGATCTCCTCCGGCCCAAGCCTGGTGTCGCGAGCTTCAACCTCGTGTTTCTCAATGTGAATGGATGTGAACCTGTCATCGCGCACCAACCGCTCGCTGATGAGGATCGCGTCCTCGAAATTTCCACCTTCCCACGACATAAAGGCGCAGACCACGTTCTGCCCAAGTGCCAGTTCGCCGTTCTCCGTCGAGGAACTATCCGCAAGCACCTGCCCTTTCTGCACCCGTTGCCCTTTGTAGACAACCGGGCGTTGATCGATGCAGGTGCTTTGATTTGAGCGCTGATACTTGCGGAGCGAGTATGTGCGCAACCCACTAGAGCCACGAACTACAGCCTGATCACCCAAGACAGAGGCGACCTCCCCATCATCTTCTGCCAACACAACCTGCCCGGAATCCATAGCGGCCCGCCATTCCATCCCAGTGCCCACGATGGGGGCTTCAGGCTGGACAAGTGGCACTGTCTGGCGCTGCATGTTGGACCCCATCAATGCCCGGTTGGCATCGTCATGTTCCAAGAACGGGATCAGCGAAGCAGAAATCCCCACGATCTGGCAGGGAGCAACATCAATGTAATCGATCCTCTCCGGGGTTGTGAACAGGAATCTCTCGGCGTGGCGCGCCGAGATGCGTGGGTTGATAAAGTGCCTTTTCTCGTCCAGCAGCGCTGTCGCCTGGGCAATCGTGTACCGATCTTCCTTGTCGGCAGAGAGATACACGATTTCGTCGCTGACAAACGGCTTGACTGGCACTCCTTCCGGCAGCTCCAGAGCGGCAATTTTCTTGGCCAGCTTGGAGGTCACCTCCACTCCAACTTCAGCAACAACCTTACCACTCTTGGGATCCACGATATCCTCTCTCAACGTCTGGCCGACCAGGGCATCAACGGTAGGCTCCATCGTGCGAATAACCCTGCGATAGGGCGTTTCGATGAAGCCAAGAGAATTGACGCGGGCGTGAGTCGCCAGGCGGCCAATCAAGCCGATGTTGGGACCTTCAGGCGTCTCGATAGGGCAAATGCGCCCATAGTGGCTGTAGTGCACGTCACGCACATCAAAGCCCGCACGCTCGCGCCGCAGGCCACCCGGCCCCAATGCCGAGAGTGTACGCTTGTGGGTCAGTTCCGTCAGCGGGTTGGTTTGCTCCATGAACTGAGAGAGCTGACTCGAACCAAAGAACTCACGGATGGCAGCGACGACCGGGCGAATGTTTATCAGATTGATCGGCGTCAAGGAATCGGATTCCCGAATAGACATACGCTCCACTACAACCCGTTCCATGCGGCGCAACCCGATCCGCAGCTTGTTCTGAACCAACTCACCTACCGTCTTGACACGGCGATTACCCAAGTGGTCGATATCGTCGGCATCTTCGATGCCATTATTGATACGGATCATCCGCTCCACAAGAGCAACCAGATCTCGTTTAGTGACAGTGCGATGCTCCAGATCTGAGTCTTGGTCAAGCCGCTGGTTCAGCTTATAGCGGCCCACCCGCTGCAGGTCATACCGCCGTGGATCGAATAATTGCTGCTCCAAGTATTCTCGCGCATTCTCCAGCGTGGGAGGATCGCCAGGACGCATGCGACGGTAGAACTCTACCAATGCCTCCTCAGCCAGCGTGCGCCCGCTTCTAGGCTCCCAGTTCGGTTCCTGCCTGATCGTCGTAGGGATATACTGGTGGTTGGGGTTCGTGTCAGCATCTTGGAACAGCGCCAGCAACTCTTCGTCAGTTCCCTCTCCCAAGACATTGCTGCCTGTTCGATCATCTACTGCCGCCAAGGCTCGCAACAAGATCGTAACAGGTAGGGTACGCTTGCGGTTAAACTTGACGTTGATGTAATCTGATTTGCGGGTCTCGAACTCCAGCCAAGCCCCCCGATCTGGAATGAGCTTGGCTGCGCTGAGCCGCCGCCCCGTCACTCTATCCTCCTCAACGTCGAAATAGACGCCAGGAGAGCGAATCAACTGACTAACAACGACTCGCTCGGTGCCGTTAATGATGAAGGTGCCGTTATCGGTCATCAAGGGAAAATCGCCGAGGAATATTTCTGACTCGACGATTTCACCTGTCTCCCGGTTATCAAGCACGACCTGGACGTACATCGGAGCCGCATACGTGATATCACGCTCCAGGCACTCTTCCTCCGAATACTTGGGCTCCCCGAAGCTGTACCCCAGATCAAAGTGAGCCTCTTGAGCTCTAGAACCTGGGAAGTACAGTTTCAAGTTGCCGTTGAAGCTTTCGATGGGAGAGATTTCATCGAAAAGCTGAGTCAGCCCTTCCTCCTGAAGCCAGCGGAAGGACTTGAGCTGAACCTCTATCAGACGTGGCAGCTTCTCCGTACTGGTAATGCGGGCATAGGATTTGCTTCCCCAATAGGTCACCGGCCTGTTTCCTCCCCCTCATGGGCGTTTATGCAAGCTTTCGTCGCTAGGTGAAATAAGCGAACGCTGATTATAGCACGAAAAATGGGTTTGTCAAAAAAACGCTTCCATGAGGAATCTCTGCTCTGCGGGTTCTGCCATTCGCGCACCCTTGGCCCGGAGCCACACCCCGCAGTGCCCACAAGGAGCATACCTCCTCAGCTCCTCGCCGACACACGCTGCCCCGCGCTCCGTCGCATCTGCACGAGCACACGCAACCTCTGAAAGCCAGCGGACTCCAATGCCGCGATCAGTGGCTCTGCAGGACGCGGCAGGAAAACCTCGATCATACGCCTGGAAACCCTGCGCAGCCTGGCTAGTGCCCGATGCACCAGGATGTCTTCAAATCGACCCTCATATCTCGGCGGCACAAGTACCTCCAACCGATCCGGGCGGTGACCACGCTCGCGCAACACCCGCACCGCCCCGCAGGTTTCCCCTTCCTCTTCGATCACCCACCAAGCCTCGCCCCGCCCTTCGAGCCACAGATCAAGCATACGTTGCCAACCTAACCGATAATCCTTGGGTCGCATTTCCAGCAAAGCACGCTGGGGTTCGGACACAACAGCGCGCGCCAGTTCAAACAGCGCCTCACCATCACGTCCACACCCCCGCCGAAAAGTGAAACGCGAGGATTGCTTCGCGGTCCAGGCTGAATCCCCAGACCAGAACAGGCCTGCCGGTCGCAGCATATGCATAACACGGCCAATCTCCTCGAACTCCAGACACTCGTAGAGACGGCGCGCTACCTCATTGTCGGCCTGCACCTCCAGCCCTGCCCAGTGTCCATCCTGCGCAGAGACCTCCTCCAGTGCTGCTTCCATCAGAGCGCGACCGATACCCCGACCTTGCCAGTCAGGGTGAACGGCCACGTTGCCGATCAGAAAACCACCCCATCCCGCTGCACGCCGCAGCGAAACGTTGCCCACCACAACCCTTTCCTCAACCCAGACGAACCCCGGCGTCGAACCCACCCCACCCCATCCAGGCGAATCGAGGAACCAGATCAGCCGCCCCCAGCGGGCAGCACGGCGCATATCCACCAATGCGGCCTGACCGGAAGGGTCCAGCTTGTCGCCAAAGGCGACAGCGATCAAATCGGCTACCGCCTCAATGTCATGGAAGGGATCGAAGGGGCGCACCCCCATTTGACTTTGCTCCTTGTGCAGCATAGTGGCAACCACAACCAGCCTCCTGCTCTCTGGACAAATCGCCCCATTGCTATGTGAAGCGATAAGCAACCATCACAGCCGATGCTCCAGATAGCGGAGCAACAGATGGAGTACGGCTTCCGCGGAACGAGCTTTATTGTCCCATCGGTCGCCGTTCCAGACAAATCGCTCTACCCGCTCACCATCTGCCGCAGCCAGGGCAACGTAAACCAAGCCCACAGGCTTCTCCGGCGTGCCACCATCCGGCCCGGCGATACCGGTCACAGCAAGGCCAACATCAGCGCGGAAAAGATCACGCACGCCTCTCGCCATCTCCCGCACGGTCTGCGCGCTCACCGCGCCGTGCTGCTCCAGCGTGCCGGGCTGCACGCACAACACACGCTCTTTGATTTCATTCGAATAGGCGGTGACCGAACCCTGGTAGTAAACGGAACTGCCAGGAACATCGGTGATGCGATGGCTAACGAGCCCGCCGGTACACGACTCGGCCACGGCCAGAGTCATCCCGCGCTGTTTCAGCAGTCGGCCGACGACGATCTCAAGAGCATCTTCACACAGCGGCTTCATCTACCTCCTACACAACAGGCCCCGGCTGACCGCCAGGGCCTGAGTTTTCACACTGTGCCCCCAAGGAGATTCGAACTCCTGTCGCGGGCTTGAAAGGCCCGTGTCCTAGGCCAAGCTAGACGATGGGGGCGCCGCCAATGCAGGCGCGACGCATTGTAGCACAAACGAGCCATTTCGCAAGGACTTAACTCTTGCGTGACTGTTCAATAAATGGGGAAATAGGTTGTTGGTGGGGCGTCAGCCCTAAATAGCGCCATACATAGCATCGAAGTGGGGCGAGTTGCACCAAAAGTATGTCTTTTTGCAGCCCCAGTGGGGAATACAGA
>DAOUDX010000096.1:0-16665 GCA_034430835.1 Anaerolineae bacterium | reverse complement strand
CACGGGGCAAGAAACCAATACCTGGCACAAGGCAACGACTATGAAACAATCGAACAAGCCAACTGGTTTTAACCTAAACCGCTTCACCACCCGTCGAGTGGCGCGAGTCGCCATCCTGGCTGCACTCTACGCTGTCCTTACCTGGGGCATCGCGCCCATCGGCTATGGGCCGATCCAGTTCCGCGTCAGCGAGGCGCTCAAGGTACTGGTGTTGTTCGACCCCTGGCTGGTGCTGGGCATCGGCATTGGCACCTTTTTCGCCAATCTCACCAGTCCCTTCGTGGGGCCGTGGGAATTGGCGTGGATGCCCTTCACCGACATGGCCGGTGGACTGCTGGCCTGGGCCCTGTACCGCTTCGCGCTGCGTGGGCGCTGGCCCGCCGTGGCGATGGCCCTCTATGCCCTGACGACCGGGGCAGCGGTGGGGCTGATGCTGTGGGTGCTTGGCTTTGGCTCTGGCGGCTTCTGGCTCACGTCTGGCGTAGTCGCTGTTCCTGAGTTGATCATCCTCGTCGGCGGCACACCGTTGATGTTCTGGATTGAGGAAGTACTGGAAAGGCGTGGCGTTGGGTTGAGAACGCCAAAGGACGTGGGACAGCCGGAGGGCGAACTTTGACCGACGACAGATCGTACGACCTGGAAATTCCCCCCGGCCACCGCTCCGGCTTCGTCGCCGTGATCGGCCGGCCCAATGTCGGCAAATCGACGCTGATCAACCGGTTGGTGGGGCAAAAGGTGGCCATTGTCTCGTCCAAGCCGCAGACCACGCGCAGCCGCATCCTGGCCATCCTCACCCGCGAGGACGTCCAGATCATCTTTGTGGATACGCCTGGCCTTCACCGGCCCCGGCACAAGCTGGGAGAGGTGCTCGTCGCCGTTGCCACCCGCGCCATCCCCGACGCCGACGTGGTGATGTTTGTGGTGGATGTCTCGGCCATGCCCGGTGATGAGGATCGGATGATCGCAGGGCTGATCCGGGAGCAGGCTCAAGCCCCCGTCGTCCTGGTGCTGAACAAGATGGACCTGCTGCCGCCGGAGAAGGTCAAGCCGCATACCGAAGCGTACTGGGACCTGTGTCGCGATCTACTCCCTTCCTCCGTGGGAGAGCCCTCCTCGCCCCTTCCCTCTCCCAAAGTTGGGAGAGGGAGGGGGTTGGGGGTGGGTGAGGGCTGGATGATGACCACCGCCACCAAGGGCGAGAACCTGGACAAGCTGCTGGAACTGGTCGTCGGCGCGATGCCGGAAGGTCCGCCCTACTACCCCGGCGATCAGGTCACCGACCAGACGGAGCGCGAGATCGCCGCCGAGCTGATCCGCGAGCAGGTGTTGCGCCATACCCGCCAGGAGGTGCCGCACGCCGTCGCCGTCGTCGTGGAGGAGTTCAAGGAGCGGGAGAACGCGCGGACGCCCGGCGCCCGCGTGGTCTATATAGCGGCCAACATCTTTGTCGAGAAGGATTCCCAGAAGGGTATCATCATTGGAAAAAAGGGCCAGATGCTGCGCGAGATTGGATCGGCGGCACGGCGGGAGATCGAGCGCATGGTCAGCGGCCGGGTCTACCTGGATCTGTGGGTCAAGGTGCGCAAGGATTGGCGGCGGGATGGGGCGGAACTGCGCCGTATGGGGTACGACGCGGGTGGATTGTAGCGGTTAGCCTGCTAATGTATAATGGGCGCAGAAGCCTGTGCCTGGAACACTGGGAGGTGGTTGATGGCCAAGTATTGTGAGAGACCTTCACACACGTTTGCCGAGTACCTTCTGATTCCCGGTCTGACCGAGAAGCACCACATTCCCGAGAACGTGAGCCTCAAGACGCCCCTCGTCAAGTTCAGGAAGGGGGAAGAGCCGCCTGCCCTGCAACTGAACATCCCCTTCACCTCTGCCATCATGCAGGCTGTTTCGGACCACCATATGGCCACTGCCCTGGCCAGGTGCGGCGGGCTCTCGTTCATCTACGTGTCCCAGCCCATCGAGCAGCAGGCCTGGATGGTCAGGGAGGTGAAGCGGTTCAAGGCCGGGTTCGTGGTGAGCGACTCGAACGTCACGCCCGACACCACCCTGCGCGAGGTCCTGGCGCTGGCCGACCAGACCGGCCACACGACGATGGCGGTCACGGAGGATGGCACTGCCCACGGCAAGTTGCTGGGGATCCTGACCAGCCGAGATTACCGGGTGGATCGCTGCGATCCGGGCGCCAAGGTGTCGGAGCTGATGACGCCTTTTTCAAAGCTCGTCTATGGGGAGGAAGGGCTGGGCCTGCACGAGGCCAACGATCTGGTCTGGGAGCACAAGTTGAACACCTTGCCCATCGTGGACAAGGCCCAGAATCTGCGCTACCTGGTTTTCCGCAAGGATTACGTATACAGCAAGCAGAACCCCAACGAGCTGGTGGACGAGGAAAAGCGGCTGATGGTTGGGGCCGGCATAAACACGCGGGACTATCGAGAGCGCGCGCCCGCGCTCGTGGAGGCCGGCGCTGACGTGCTCTGTGTCGATTCCTCCGACGGGTTCACCGAGTGGCAGCGGGATGCGCTCAAGTTCGTCAAGCAGGAGTACGGTGACGCGGTCAAGGTGGGCGGCGGCAACGTCGTGGATCGGGAGGGGTTCCTGTACCTGGCTGAGGCCGGGGCCGACTTTATCAAGGTCGGCATCGGACCCGCCTCCATCTGCATCACGCGGGAGCAAAAGGGCATCGGCCGCGGCCAGGCCACGGCGGTGATCGAGGTGTGCGAAGCCCGGGATGAGTACTTTCGGGAAACCGGGGTCTATATTCCCATTTGTTCCGACGGCGGCATCGTCCAGGATTATCACATCATCCTGGCGCTGGCGATGGGGGCCGATTTCGTGATGCTGGGCCGATACTTTGCCCGGTTCGACGAAAGCCCGTCGAAGCGGACGGTGCTCAACGGCAGTTTCGTCAAAGAGTACTGGGGCGAGGGGTCGAACCGGGCGCGGAATTGGCAGCGGTATGACATCGGCGGCGAGACGAGCCTGACCTTCGAGGAGGGCGTCGATGGCTTTGTGCCCTACGCCGGCAAGCTGCAGGACAACCTGGATCTGACGGTGAGCAAGATCATCGCCACGATGTGCAGTTGCGGCGCGCTCACTATCGAGGAGCTCCGGCAGAAGGCCAGGCTTACGCTCGTCTCTTCCGCCAGCATCCGGGAGGGGGCGGCCCACGACGTCATTCTCAGGGAGAAGGATCCGGTCCACGTGTACGTATAGTTCAACCCCCACCCGCGGCGGCTGCGCCGCTTAGCGGCTTTGCCGCGCTCCCTCCCCCGCGCTGCGGGGGAGGGTTGGGGAGGGGGCGCGAAGACTGCTTGTAGACTGGCGTCCTTTGTGGTATAGTAATTTCAGGCTGGGCGCTTTGGCGGGCAAGACGCACCCTGCCGGGAGGCAAGTGAGATGAAACGCCAATTGATTGCCGCCGGATTGATAGCGTTCGCGCTGCTGCTGTTTACCCTCATCGCGGTCAGTACGGCTGCGCCCCGTATCGCGCCAATTGCCGACATAGAACCAGACAACAACACCTTCGATGGTGCTGAAACGATAGCCGTGCCGGCCAACGTCACCGGTGTACTGACCCAAACCGGCCCCGCCGGGGACTCGCAGGACTATTATGTTATTTCACGGACGGCCACAATTGGGAGCAGCTACCGGGCTACTCTCAGCATTCTGTATTCCCAAGCCGGTATGGGAGCGGAGATAACACTTTACCACGGCAACACGAACATAGTCTCTGGTCCTGGTACTACCATATCTTGGTCGGCGATTACCACGACCTACTACATCCTCGTCGAATCAAAACCTGCCTATACCACGACCGCCCAGTTGGTCAGCTATCGCCTGAGAGTAGACCAGCTTGAACCGACGTCCGCGCCTCCCCCTACCCCTCTCCCCACGACCGTCTCCGGTGCGGATGCGTATGAAACGTACAACGGTTTCACCGATAATAACCAGTTTGCCCATGCATTTGTCTTTCCGGTCACGACCTACGTCAAGTTGAGCACTTACCTGGGCATTGCCACATTTCACACCCTCAACCCCCCCGGCAGGGACGTGGACTATTACAAGTTCTGGGGCAAGAACGGCAAGTGGTACCGGGTCACGACGAGTGAACTGAGCGCAGTCGATACGTACGTGGATATCTACAGGGAGAACACCACCACCAACATCACGCACAACGACGATGGGGGCGGGGGCTATGCGTCCCTGGTCTCCTTCCAGGCCCCCAACAGCGAGTACTACTATATCAAGGTCACCAACAAGGTCAATGCCCTCGGTTCCTATAACATGACCGTCGAAGAGATCGGTGAGCCCGCGCCAGGGGCCACGGCCACGCCCGGCCCCGGCCCCACCTCCGGCGCCGATAGCTGCGAGGACAACGCCGATTTTGGCAAGGCCTGCGTCATCGCCGCCAACGATCCCAAGACGTTCAACTTTGTGCCGCCCTACGGCGGGGTGGACAACGATTTCTTCAAGATGTGGATCAAGCCGGGGTTCCTCTACGAGTGCTCCACCTCGTACCTGGACGCTGGCGTGGATCCCAACCTGATCGTGTTCACCGGTCCCTCGTGGGATAACGCCATCGGCGGCAACGACGATGTAGAACCAGGGGACCTCAACAGCTATTTCTCCTACTATTCGACTTACACAGGTTGGCTCTATCTGCTGGTGGGATATGGCGACCGCACGCCGAGCGACGTCTCCAACAGCAACTATACGTTCGAGTGCAAGATGACGGCGCCGGGCGAGCCCACCAGGACCCCTGGGCCCACGTCTGGGACCGTGACTGCTGTCCCTATCCCCACTAACCCACCGTCTACCGCCACTCCTGCCGGCCTGACGGTGCGCTCACTGACCACCCCGACGCCGGTCCCCGATTCCGGCGGCGCGCCCGAGTCCCAGTTCATGCGCATCAAGGTGGTGGTCTACTACGACGCCAACGGCGACGGCGAGCCGGGCGCGGGCGAGGGCATCGCCGGGATCTCCGTCAAGGCCTACGAGGCCGCCGCCAATCAGCAATTGGCCCAGCAATTCACCGACGAACAAGGCTATCTTGAATTCACGGTCTCTGCAAGGGGGCCTGTGCGTGTGAGCATCCCCTTCTTCGGCTTCAGCCAGCTCGTGTCCGGGGAGGAGGCCACTATTCGCCTCCGCGTCCCGTCGCAAGCGTTGCCTGGAGGAGAGCCCCAATAATGAGTCGACCGCCGGTTCCTACGCCGCCCAGACTGCAGCCGGCCGGATCGTCCCGACGCCCCTGGCTGGCCTTGATCCCCGTCCTTGGCGGGATACTCCTGCTGCTCATTGCCGTGATCGTCGTCGCTGTCATCGTGGTTAAAAGCCTGCTTCCCAGCGGCCTGTTTCCCGGCGAAGATATCCCCGGCGCCGAACTGCCGGTGACCCGCATCCCGGCCACACCTACGCCGCCGACATCGCCCGTGACGCCCTCCTCAACCGGCTGCCAGACGATCATCGGCAGCGACGACGTGCGCATAGCGGCGTCTTTTCCCTTGTCGCTCACGGTGGGGGAAACGACCTTCCCGG
Organism: Anaerolineae bacterium; assembly: GCA_034430835.1. Classification (GTDB taxonomy): domain Bacteria; phylum Chloroflexota; class Anaerolineae; order B4-G1; family B4-G1; genus JAFGED01. Next base: position 11,115 of record DAOUDX010000096.1, on the reverse strand, counting down.
TCGAGGTCGTCGTGCCTGATGAAACAGGATGGTCCTTTCCAGCGGATAGCCCTGGGGCGGCTGCCTGGGTCTGTGGTACGGTGGTCAACTATGTCCTCGAGCTGGAATCGACCGCGGAGAACGAGGCGCTGCTGGCGAGCCTGAGGCCGGGAGACGAGATCATGTTGCATCTATCCAGCGGCGTGGCGCTTGTCTTCCAGTTCGCGGAGCGCAGGGAGGGGGTCGAGGCGGACGATGCTGCCGTTTTCCAGCAGTTCGAACCCCGCCTGACATTGCTCCTCAGGGAGAGCGGTTCTACCTGGAAGGTCGCCACCGCCAACTATCTGGCCCAGACAGGGACTTCCGGCCTGCCTGCGACGGGACCGCTGGCCTCGCTCCAGCAGCCGGTGCGCGTAGACGGCGCGCAGGTGACGGTCCGCCAGGGGTATGCCCTGGCCGGCGACACGCTCCCCGTCGGGATGATGTATTACCTGGTCGAGTTCTCGGTGGAAAACGTGGGCGCGGCGACACTGAACGCCGACGCCTTCGATATGCAATTGCAGGACGGGGTGGAAAACGTGTACTTGCTCTCGCCATCGGCCAGCGCCCTTGGGGCCAGCGGCCTGCTCAGCGGGCAGATCCCCTCCGGCGCGACGGCCGAAGGCACCGCCGGTTACATCGTTCCGGGGGCGCTCGCCGGGCCGACGCTCGTCTGGACCTTTAGCCCCGGGCCGGGATCCGAGGCGCGGGCCGGTGTGTCCATCCCCTACGATGGCGGGGCAGGGCCTGTTAGGCCTGCCCAGGCCCGGGTGGACGTCTACGATGCTTTCGTCAGCGACGACGGCGCCACATTGATCGTCGAGATCAGTGTGCGAAACGCGGGCGATTCCCCGCTCACGGTGGGCATGCGCGATATCGTCCTCAGCTCCAGCGCCGGGATGAGCGAATTGGTCATGGCGGCCCCGCCACTGCCGTGGACCATTGAGCCGGGCCAGGCGCGGGAAGTTGAGCTCGTCTTTGAAAAGCCGGACGCGTCAGCGGCAGTGCTGATGCTGCTGGGGTATTCATTCGAGATCGGCGGGCTGAAATAGACAGGAGCCATCGTTTCCAACAGCAGCATTCTGGAAACGTGGACACGTGTGGGATCCGCCGAGCAAGACCAGAAAATCACACAGGCTCCCTTTAATGCACTGGGGGAGCCTGTTGTTTATGCGTGGGTTTACCGCTCGATCTACAGCCGCGCCGGCCTGAAAGCCTGCTCTCAGGCGGACGCCCCGCCCGAAGCCGAGGGGCCGATGCCGACCGGGTTCAGTCACAGGGCGCGGCCACAGCCAGACTTCTGAGGGCGATACTATGCCTGAGCAGTCAATCGGCGGGGTTAGTTGCGAGGGGGGCACTGTGAGCATTGCAGGTGGAGAGGAAGAGACAACCGGAAATGGCCCACCAATCTGATCAGCAGCCAGCGGCACCTTCTCGCCGGTCTGTGCGCTCTGTTCTCCAGCGACTGATGCCAATGTGGCGGGGCCTCCTGAAAAGCCCTGCGCTATTGGCCATCACGGTATTGGGCGCGGTGAACTGGCTGGCCGTGTCAGTTGTTGTGTTGATACCCAGACCGACAACTCTGATGGCGGTAGCGCTGTTGTGGCTAATCGCGGTCGCGTTGACGTTTTTTGTCCTCCGATCGCGCCGAGAGAAGCCGCTGTCTGCCCGGGTATCCAGCTTGGAGATCGTTGGAACTCGGCCGATCAGGATAGGGCGGCGCACGATTCACACCAGGTTTCTTGATATGGCGGTCCTGGCCCTCAGTTTGCTTTCTGTTGCTTGCTGGCTTATTCTCTACAATTGGTTCTCTCTATTTGGGAATTTCACGCCCAAGTTTGCCATCGACAAGATCCCCGGCCATTCTCGGTCTCCCATCCTGCACTATACGACTTTGATCTTCATCGTCATCTCGGCCATCTACTTTGCCATCTATTTGCTCGTTAGAAAGACAGGGATGTCCAGGAGCATTAAAGTGGCGATTGTCTTGATGGTCGTGGGCGGTGGCGTTGTCAATATCTTCCTGTATCCGATGGCCGCGCTGGATGTTTTCTTCTATCTCGCCCAGATCAAGTTGGCATATTTCTACGGTCAAAACCCCTATATAGCGACCTTCGGTTATGCCGGTGATCCCTTCGCCGCATACGCATTCAATCTGCATCGGCCTCTCGGCTATCCGCCGGCCTGGCTGCTTCTCTCTGCACTGCCTGCCGTGATTGGCGGCCTCAATGACCTGCTAAGCGCCCTATTGACCTACAAGGCTTTCAACTTTGTCCTCATCGTTCTGACCGGGATCATCGTCTACAAATATCAAGAGGATGAGAAAAGCAAGTGGTTGGCGGCATATCTGTTTCTGGCAAACCCGTTGGTGTTGTTTGAGGGCGTGGCGAATGGCCACGTCGATGCCATGATGACGCTCTTTCTGATTGCCGCGATACTCGCGTTGAGGAGAAAGTCGATTCTGGCAGCGCCTCTTCTGACAGTGAGCTTCTTGATCAAACTCGTCAGCGGTGCGTTAATGCCTCTTTTTGCACTGGTGATGCTCAGGAAAAAGTGGGGCATGAGGAAGATCGCTCTATCTGCGGAGCTTTCACTGGCGGTCGCGGTGGCTGCTTTTGCGCCATTCTGGGCTGGTGGGGAGATGCTCAGACACTTCTCGAGTTCAGTTGGATACCATGGGCTGGCACTGAACGCCACCTCTATTTTTTCGCTCGTCCGCGAATACCTCCGGGGCAAGCAGGTGCCTGGGAACATTGTGTCCTGCGTCTGGTACGTGTGCGCCGGCCTCTTCGTGCTCTCTGCCGTCGCAGTCATGTGGCGCCAGAAACACGATCTTGAGCGGACTATGGCCAACATTCTGTTGCTGTTCACCGTGCTGGTGACGATGTTCTTTCCCTGGTACCTGATCCCCGTCATCGCAGTACTGACGCTGAAGCGCAACAGGATTGGATACGCCTATCTGTTCCTGGCCTCTGCCCTGGGTCTCCTGCATTATCCGTTGATGGTCTGGGCCTGGTACGATTCCGACCTTCCAACTTTCTCCATTCATCTGTTTGAGGCCCTGTTTGTCACCCTGCCTGCCTTGACCTTCTTTGCAGTCCAGATACTACTGCCGGGGCGCGAACGGGCACAGCAGGGTGCACAAAAGGCAGTGGGCAGCGCTTTGTCCTAGGGAAGCACAGCCGTGGCGGGTGTGTTACGGCTGGCGGCCGGGGTCTGGCCTGCGCACTCGACATCGTCCAGAATCTCTTGGGTTCGGGCGATGTCTTTTTGCATCTGCGCCATCAGCGATTCGACGTCGGGGAAGGCCACCTCGTCCCGCAGGCGGGCGATAAAGTCCAGGGCCAGGGTCTGGTCGTAGAGGTTGCCGTTGAATTCCAGCAGGTGAGCTTCGACGGTCATGGCGTGCCCGTCGAAGGTGGGGCGGGTGCCGACGTTGGCCGCCGCCGGGTGGGCCCCCAGCCGCTCGGTGTGCGCCAGGCAGGCGTAGATGCCACCGGCAGGGATCAGCCGCTCCGGGGGCGGGGAAAGATTGGCCGTGGGCACGCCGAGGCGACTTCCTCTGCCATCACCGTGGACGACGGCGCCTGCCAGCCGGTAGGGGCGGCCCAGGCAGCCGGTCGCCTGGGGGATATCGCCCGCGCTCAGGGCGGTCCGCACCCGGCTGCTGCTGACCAGATCGCCCTCCCACTCCAGCGGCTCGACGACGCGCACGGCAAACCCCCGCTCCTCCCCCAACCGTCGCAAAAACGGCACGTCTCCTCCACGCCGATAGCCAAGCGCGAAATCGGGGCCGCCCCACAACTCGGCCAGGCGGAGGTGGCGCACCAGCATCTCGACAAAGTCAGCGGCAGGGGTGTGGCCTAGCGCCGGTGTGAAGGGTTGCACAACCAGGATGTCGAGCCCCAGCGCGTCCAGTAGCTCGGCGCGCTCCTCCATCGTCGTCAGCAGCGGCAGGGGAGCGGCGCCCAGCGCCGCCGCCGGATGGGGGTCGAAAGCCACGGCAATGGCAGCGCCGTCCGCTGTGTGGGCCGCCTCGACCATCCTGGTGATGAGCTGCTGATGGCCTCGGTGCACGCCATCGAAGACGCCGACGGTAACGTATCCTCTCAATTTCCCCAGCAGGGGCGGAACCTGCGCCAAATCGCGGGCGATGTGCATCGGCTAAGACTCCGAGGCGGGTTTGGTGTCGGCAAACACTTTGCGGGGACGCCAGACACCGGCTGCCGGATCGTAGACCGCGAGAGCCAGGAAGGTGCCATCCGGTCCATAGGCGCGGGCCAGCCCTTCCTGCCCCCCCTCGGTCCCCCCCGCGCTTGTCCTGAGCGGAGCCGAAGGAGAGCGGGGAGGATGCTCCGAAGGGGCAGGGGGGGCGATAGCCTGCCCCAGGCATAGACGCCGCGCTTCGTCCGCGTCCAGGTGCAGTGCGGGGAAGCGGGCCAGCGCCGTGTCTATGGGGTGCAGCAGGTCGGCCCATCGTCCCTCGGCGGCGGCCTGCGCGAACGCATCCAACGCCGTGGCCTCCTCCAGGCGAAACTCCCCACTGGCCAGCCGGGTCAGTTCGACGAGGTGTGCGCCGCAGCCGAGCGCCTGTCCCAGATCGTGCGCCAGCGAGCGGACGTACGTGCCCGACGAGCAGGCCACCTCGAGAGTGAATTGCGGCGGCTCCCAGCCGGTCATTTCCAACCGGTAGATTTCTACCTGTCTTGGCTGCCGTTCCACCTCGACACCTCGTCGTGCCAGCCGGTGGAGAGGCTTGCCCTCGTGCTTGATCGCCGAGTACATCGGCGGCATTTGGTCGATCTGCCCCCAGAAGCGAGCCATGGCTGCCTCAGCCTCGGCTCGGCCCACCTCGACCGGGTCGGCGGTTGCCACAGTGTTTCCTTCAGCATCGTAGGTGTCGGTGGTGATCCCTAGCCGCACACGGGCGCGGTAGACCTTCTGCCCGGCCATCAGGTACTCGCTGACGCGGGTGGCGCGGCCGATGCAGACGAGGAGCACGCCGGTCGCCATCGGGTCGAGGGTGCCTGCGTGACCCACGCGGCGGATGCCGGTCAGCTTGCGGACGCGATCCACCATGTCGTGAGAGGTGGGGCCGCGGGGTTTGTTGAGATTGAGGATCCCATCACGCATTACGCATCACGTCTTGCGCGTTGCTCGGCAAGGCTGGGCTTGAGAGCGGCCAACAGGCGAGACTGGGCTTCCGCCATCGGTCCGGGGAGATTGCAGCCGGCGGCAAGCGCGTGACCGCCGCCGCCGAACTGGAACGCCACCTGCGCGACGTCGAACCCGGCCACGGCCCGCAACCCGACCTCAATGTCTCCCTCTTCGCGCTCGACGAAGACGACAGCGATATCGGCGTCCTCGGCGCTGAGGAGGAAGCTGGCCAACCCGGCGTCACCGTTGCCTGTGTAGCCCGTCGCCCGGCGCGTCGCCAGCGGGATGCTGGTCCAGATCACACGATCCTCGATCTGCAACTGGGATAGCGCCGCTCCCCACAGGCGCACGGCGCTCGTGGGGCGGCTGTCGAGGCTGTGGAAGGCAATGCAGGGAAGAGAAGCCCCGGCTTCCATCAGCCGCAGTGCAGCCACCATCACCTGGGGGGTGACGTTGCTGGTGCGGAAGCCGCGCGTGTCGGCGACGATGCCGGTCAGCAAGGCCGTAGCTATCTCGGTGTCCAGCGGGACGGCCATGTGATCCAGCAGGTGCAGCACAATCTCAGCGGTGGATGAAGCGTGGGGGTCCACCACATTGACGTCTCCGTAAACCGAATTCGTCAAGTGGTGGTCGATATTGAGCAGCGGCACGCCTGTGAAAGCAGGTAGTTGTGGCAAGTGCCCGAGCCTATCCCGATCGGAGCAGTCGAGGGAGACGACGAGGTCGAAGGGGGCATCGACGTTGTTTGTCACTGTTTCGACGTCGGGGATGAAGCTGAGATCAGGAGGGATAGGGTCTGGGCAGGCCAGGATAGGCTCGAGGCCTGCCTGTCGCAGGGCACGGCCCAGGCCTACCAGGCTGCCGACGGCGTCCCCGTCTGGTGCGATGTGACAGATGAGCAAAGGTCGTTGGGCCGATTTGATGAGCCGACGTGCTTCTTCCAGGCATGCCCGCTCAAGCGTTGTTTTTCCCTTCGTCGCCACCGAGTCCCAATTCATCGAGGATGCTTTCTATGTGCTCGCCATGCTCCAGCGAAGGGTCGTAGTGGAAGATCAATTCCGGGGTATTGCGCAGCCGCAGCCGGCGTCCCAGTTCGCGCCGCAGCCAGCCTGCTGCGCTTTCCAGACCATCCTGCGCCTCCGCCTGCGCCTCGGCGCCGCCCAGCACGCTAAAGTGCACGTCGGCGCGGGCAGCATCGGGCGCGACCACCACGCCGGTGATGGTGACCATTTGCAGCCGTGGATCGTTGACCTTTCGCTCCAGGAGGTCCGTCAGGTGCGTGCGAAGCAGATCGCTGACCCGGTGCTGATACTTTTTGCCCATCGCGTTTACGCGGACTCCCGCTCCTTCACGTAGAACTGGATCACGTCGCCGACCTTGAAGTCGTGAAAGCCTTCCAGTCCTATGCCGCACTCGAAGCCTGTCCTTACCTCGCGTACGTCTTTTTCAAATCGTTTGAGCGATGCCACGTGTCCGTCGTGCAACTCCTCTTCGCCACGGAGAACTCTTGCACGGGCGTTGCGCCGCACTTCGCCGCTCCGAACGTAGCATCCCGCGATGACTCCCGCTTTGGGTACCTTGAAGGTGGCGCGCACCTCTGCCTCGCCGATCACGACGTCTATGTAGGTCGGCTCCAGCAACCCCTTGAGCGCCTTGTCCACCTCGTCTACCAGCTTGTAGATAATGTCGTACGTGCGAATGTCCACGCCCTTGCCTTCTGCCAGGCGGCGGGCAGCCGGATCGGTATTCACTTGGAACCCGACGACGATGGCGTGGGAGGCGATGGCCAGATTGATATCCGACTCGCTGATGTTGCCCGCGGCGGCGTGTATGATGTTGACTTTCAGCTCCTCGCCGCCCAGCTTTTCCAGCGAGTTGACGATAGGTTCGATGGAGCCCTGAACGTCGGTTTTGACGATCAGGTTGAGCTCCTTGACCTGACCGGCCTGGATGCGGCTGGAGAAATCGTCGAGCGTAAAGGCTCTGATAGGCGCGGTCGCCTTGGCGGCCAACTCCTCTTCGAGCCTGGCAACGATAGCCCGTGCGGTTCGCTCATCCGGCACCACCTTAAAGATCTCCCCGGCATCGGGCACACCCGAGAGGCCCAGGATCATGACCGGCGTCGAGGGAGGCGCTTCTTCAATGGATTCGCCGTTCTCGTCGAACATCCTGCGCACGCGGCCATAGGCCAGGCCGGCTACTACCACGTCACCCACGCGCAGCGTGCCGTTCTGCACCAGCACGGTGGCGGTCGAGCCGAGAGTGCGTTCTAGCCGCCCTTCCAGCACTGTGCCCATCGCAGAACGGTCGGGGTTGGCCTTGATCTCGGTCGAGTCCGTGACGAGCAAGATCGCTTCCAGTAGGTCGTCCAGACCGGCCTTCTGCTTTGCCGAAACGGGGACGCACAACGTCGTGCCGCCCCAATCGTCGGGGACCAGCCCCAGGTCGGCCAGTTGTTGCTTGACCTTGTCCGGCTGAGCGGTGGACTTGTCTATCTTGTTGAGTGCGACGATGATGGGAACGCGCGCTGCCCGGGCGTGGTTCAGCGCTTCGACGGTCTGAGGCATCACACCGTCATCGGCGGCTACGACCAGCACGGCAATGTCGGTGGTGTGGGCCCCGCGAGCGCGCATCGCGGTAAAAGCCTCGTGGCCTGGTGTGTCGAGGAACGTGATGATCCGGTTGTCGTGCTCGACTTGATGGGCTCCGATGTGCTGTGTGATCCCACCGGCCTCGCCGGCCTGCACGTCAGTATCGCGGATGGCATCCAGCAGCGAGGTCTTGCCGTGATCCACGTGGCCCAGCGTGGTGACGACGGGAGGGCGCGGCTTGAGCTTGTCCGGATCTTCGCCGGCATACAGCCGATCCCAGAGCAACGTCGGCTCCCCTTCGGCGCTTTCCTCTGCGATCGCCGGTGTCTCTTCCTTAGGCTCGAATCCCATCTCCTGGGCCACGATGGCGGCCGTCTCGTAATCGATCTGCTGGTTGATGTTTGCCATGATGCCGGCGCTCATCAGAACCTTGATCAGGTCGATGGGACTGACCTTCATCAGCTTCGCCAACTGGCGCACGGTTACAAAGTCCGGGATTTCGACCACTTGTTTCTCTTGCGTCTTCTCATCCATACGCTCACTCCCTATCGTCCGTTTTTCTTGGACTCTGACGCCAGGGATTGGGGTAGTCCTGCCGCATACCCCTGCAGAGCAGTTCTCGCCTCAGGCTCCATCGTGATCTTGAGTGCCTGCTCTAGATGACGCTTGGCCAGTGCTGTGTCCCAGCAGCTACGCTGGCGGCAAAGGTAGGCTCCGCGCCCGTTGCGCTTGCCTGTTTCGTCCAGTATCACCGCGCCTTCGGGCGTGCGCACGATGCGCACCAGATCCCGCTTGGGTCGCGCTGTACGACAGACAATGCAGGTGCGTTGTGGGACGTGCTTGCGTCGCCCAGGCTGCTTTTTCATCGCTCACGACCTTTGCCGGTGGCTGCGAGACGTAGCCTCCTACCAGTCCTTAAGCTCGTCGGAACCTGACTCCCGCTTGCGTCGGCGGAGAGCTACGACCTCGCCCAATTCCTCGTTATAGACCAGCTCCCTACGAGGACGGCGGCCTTTCTTGTGCTCCTTGGGCTCCAAGAGTTCTGCGACCTCTTCCTCTTCTTCGAAGAGCGTTTCTGCGATCTCCTCAACTTCTTCAACCGAGGGTTTCTCGGGTTCTTCGACTTCCGGCAGCGCTTCGATCACCGGTGCAACCCCCGCCGCGGGTTCAAGCTCTGCCTCTTCTTCCGCGGCCGCTTGCTTGGCGACTGGCTCCTCAGCCAATACCTCGGGTTGCGCGGCCACTTCTCCCTCGACCCCGGCAGCGAGTTCTTCCTCGGTTGGGACAGACTCTTCAACCTCTGGCAGCGCCAGTGCGTCGATGCGCTGCTTGATCTCGGCCAAGCTCTTGGGTCCGATCCCGTCGAGCTTCAGCAGCCCTTCGTCGCCTTCAGCCAGACGCTCCATAGCATCCCAGACGGTCTCTAATCTGGCGCGTTCCAGGTGGCCGAGTACGCGCGTGCTGAGATCGATATCCGCCAGCGGAATCTCGCGGGCCTGAGGTGGGATGCGGGCGAGAGCTGCTGAGACAGTCTTGCGACGTTCGGCCTCGGCGGCCTCAATGGCAGCGCGGCGGGTCGTTTCCTCCTTGAGTCGCCGCGCCCGCTCAGCGTTGCGGAGCGACGCATAGTACCCACGGACGTTGTCGATCACCTGCCGCAAGGTGATCAACTCTTCACCCGTATAGGGCATTCCCTCTTCTTCATGCTGCTGCAGGATGCTCGCTGCGAGGGGAAGCAGTTCGGCCACCGGGCCTAGTGCGGGCAGGACGTCGGGATCCTCGTTCACCCGTTGCAGGGCCCACGTTGCTGCCTCGGTGACTCCCTGGATATCGATGCGCCATCCGGTCAGCTTTGCAGCCAGGCGGGCGTTCTGCCCGGCCCGGCCGATGGCCAGCGAGAGTTGGTCGTCAGGCACGGTTACGCTGGCGGTCTTTCCCTCCATTGGGTCCTCTTCCAACTGCACGCTCAACACCTTGGCCGGGCTGAGGGCCTTTGCGACGAACGTGGATGTATCAGGGCTCCACTCGATCACGTCGATCTTTTCCCCCCCCAGCTCGTTGACGATGGACTGGATGCGCACGCCGCGCATGCCGACGCACGCTCCCACAGGATCGACACCGAGTTGGCGCGCGGCTACAGCGACCTTGGATCGGGAACCGGCCTCGCGTGAGATGGACTTGATCTCGACGGTGCCGTTAAAGATCTCAGGCACTTCCAGCTCCAGCAGGCGGCGCAGCATATTCTTGTGACTGCGTGAGACGACGATCTGCGGGCCGCGACCGGTCTTGCGGACCTCCAGCACGTACGCCCGGAGGCGCTGGTGAAGGCTGTAGCGCTCGCCGGGCACCTGCTGGCTGCGCGGCAGGATGGCCTCTGTGCCTTCGAGGTGCAACGTCACCGCCTGCGGCTTGATGCTTTGCACTGTGCCGTGGACGATCTCTCCTTCCTGTTGGACGTAATGAGCGTACCGTGCCTCTCGCTCGGCCTCGCGGATGCGCTGCAGGATGATCTGCTTTGCATTTTGGGCTGCGATGCGACCAAAGTCATCTGGAGTGTCATCGATCACGATGACGTCATCCACTTTTGCCTTTGGCCGGTGTTTTTTGGCATCTTCTAGCGAGATCTCCTCCAGAGGATTGGTGACATCCTCTACCACTTGCTTCTCGATGAAAATGTGAACTGCACCGGCCTCCAGATCGATCGTACCCTTGACATTGGGGCCTATGTCGGTGCCGATGCTGCGACTATAGGCCGACACCAACGCTGCCTCCAGGGCTTCGAGCACGACGTCTCTGGGTAGGCCGCGATCACTACAAACTTGATTGAACGCTAACAAGAAATCCGACTTCACCGTTCTTCTCCTACCAACAGTAATCTAGGCCCACCGTTCTGGTGTGCAGCCCCGTCCTATCGTCGGAGCAGGACACCGTGGTGAGCCTAATCTGGTGGGTCACTCCAGTTTCGGATACAAAGAAAAGTGGGACTTGCCCACTTTCCCACCACTCCCATATGCTGGCTAAATTATAACATATACGCCGCGAACGTGCAAGTAAATTGAGTGGTAATTTGAGGCCGATTTCATGGGTGCATTTGTTTGGGGCACAATGGACTCTGCGAAGATTGTAGGTAGACATACAGGCCCAAAACCGCCCGTTTCTGGCGGGAAAAGCCCTGCTTTACAGGGGTTTTCCAAGTACAAATGCCCCATATTTCATAGTGTCTGTTCAAAATTTGGGAACGTGTTCTGTATTCCCCACTGGGGCTGCAAAAAGACATACTTTTGGTGCAACTCGCCCCACTTCGATGCTATGTATGGCGCTATTTAGGGCTGACGCCCCACCAACAACC
>DAOUDX010000095.1:0-5864 GCA_034430835.1 Anaerolineae bacterium | reverse complement strand
GCCATCCTCCTTGCCGGAGACTTGTTGCCTCATGACAAGGGTACCGGATCGGCGAATTTGGTCAACGAGGGTGATACGACTTTTCGAGACTCTTGTTAGAGTGCAACTGGTATGACTTTACGGGACTCGACATTACCAATCTACCAAGTACCGTTGGCGTCAGACTGTGGCGGTGAGGTCCTGCCGCCGGAAGAGGAGAATGGCCGCGAGTGTGAGCGCGCAGCCGTAGAGGAGCAGGGTGGCGATCGCCCGTGCGGGTGAGGCCAGATCGCTCGCGCTCCAGGCGTTAGACATGCGCAAGCTTAGATCGGAGGGGAAGCAGCGCTCCAGCAGGCTGAGAGCATGGTAGGAGACGGTGTAGCGGCAGGCAGTGGTCTGCACCAGCCGCAGGCCGCCTACGAAGAAGTCACCCAGGAAGGCGCCCAACCCGGCCAGCATCCCGATCCACGCGCTGCGCCCCAGCACCAGCGTCAGCATCACCACCCCGGCGGCGACGAAGCCGGTCAGCCCCAGCACCACTACCGCGCCCAGCGCCCGCCACACCAGGTTGGCGCCCGCCGCCTCTGCCAGCGGCACGTCGCTGTAGGCCAGGTGGGCCAGCGACGCCGCCAGCACGCCGCTGGTCATGTAGGCCAGGCCGTTGGCGAGCGCCGCAGCCACTGTGGCGACGATCTTGGCGAGCAGGAACTGGTGGCGCGGCACGCCCCGGCTGAGCAGGACGCGCACTGTTCCCAGTTCGTAGTCGTTGCCCAGCGCCAGCACGGCGACGACCACGGTGGTTAGGGTGAACAGCAGCAGCACTTCGCCGATGAACATCAGCGTGGTCACTTTGGGGAACACGGCGCTGTTCTTATCGGCTAGCAGCAGGAGACCTTCTCCGGCTGCCGGGCCGATGAGCATCAGCCCCAGCACAGCCCGCGCCACGGGCTTGCCCCAGAACTTGCGCATTTCGACGCCGGTCAGACGGAGGAACGAGTTCAGTATGTCCATTTTCCTTGCCGATAGACTTCCGAAGTCTATCAGACTTCGGAAGTCGGACTTTTTCACGATGCATAAGTGATGTCGCGGCGGCGCAGGACCCACATCGCCAGGCATAGCGACATGACGGTGTATCCAACGAGGAACGCGATGGCCCGCCAGGGATCGGTCGGTATGGTGAAGGTGGCGCCGCCGGCGCGCATCGCATCCACGAGTTGCGGCAGGATAGATACGGGTGGCCCCCAGTACAGGAACACGCTGGCGTTGTAGCCGGGCGTCACAGCCAAGATTTTCCCCTCTACGCGGAAGAACCACGGTATTTCCACGCCCGGGCCAGAGATCAGGAACAGCGGCAATGCGAGGCCCATGAAATACTCGAGAAAGTGCAGGCTCAACCCCACACCCAACGCCGGCCCGGCCTGGCGCGCCACTACTACCCAGAAGACGACGATGGCGACAAAGGGCAGGCAGGTGAGCCAGGCGCGCAGCGGATAGAGCAGCGCTTCGCCCAACCCTTCGAGTGAAACTGGATCGCCGGTCGCCTGCGTGTGGGTATACAGCCCGCCGACCGCCGTGAGTAAAGTGATGGCGGCGACAGCGACCCCGGTCGCCAGCCAAAGCGTGAGCGTGCGCGCCAGCACGTACTGGGCGCGCCCTACGCCTCGCGCTAGGAGCGCGCGCAAGGTACGCCGGGAAAAGTCCTCGCCCACCGCCACCGCTGCGAACAGGATGACAAAGAACCAGCCGAATCCCGTGGCCAAGCGCGCCGCGTAGCCGATGAAGGCTGGATAACGCAGGTCGTGTTGCAGCAGGACGATCTCGTAGCGGTTGCCCTCGATCTGCGCCGACGTCAGCGGTGCATCATTGCGGGCAAGGCCGGTCTCCACCTCGCGCTCCAGTTGCGCCAGTTGGTTGAGCTTGCCGTTGACCTGGAACACCAGGATGACGATCAGGAGCGCCAGCAGCGTCCAGGAGAGCCAGTGGCGACCCATGCGCAACCACTCGGCGGCGACGAGTTTATGCACCGGCCGCCTCCGTGTTTGTCTCACCGGTCAGTTCGAGAAAGACCTGCTCCAGCGAGGCGACGACCGGGCGCACCTCGAACGGGAAGAGGTTCTGGGCAGCCAGCGTGGCCAATAGTTCGGGGGCGCGCTCTGGAGGAGCCTGCACGCGCAGCCAGTCACCTTCGGCATTCACGCCTTGCACCCAATCCAGCGCTGCGAGCGTTCCGGCGGCCCGTCCAGTTTCGGCGATGCGCATCTCGACGGCGTGCGTCTGGCGCAGAAGCTCGTCCACGCGGCCCTGGGCGATGACGCGCCCTCTGTTGAGGATCAGCACCCGGTCGCACACCTGCTCGACCTCGTGCAGAAGGTGGCTGGAGAGGAAAACCGTGCGGCCTTCCTCGTCCGCCAGGCGGCGGATGAACAGGCGCATCTCCTGCATCCCGGCCGGGTCGAGGCCGTTGGTCGGCTCGTCGAGGATCAGCAGTTCGGGGTCGCCCACCAGCGCGGCGGCCAGTCCCAGCCGCTGACGCATCCCCAACGAGTAGGCGCCGGCCTTGTCCTTCTCGCGCCCTTTCAGCCCGACCTGCTCCAGCACGGCAGGGATGCGCTTTTCGGCCTCGCTGCCGGTGACGCGGGCGAACACGCGCAGGTTGTCCTCACCGCTCATGTAGGGGTAGAAGGCGGGCGTCTCGACGATGGCGCCGACGCGCCGGAGCGCGCGGCTCAGGCCGCGGCGCACATCGCAGCCCAACACCTCGGCGCTGCCGGCGGTGGGGTGCACCAGGCCCAGGAGGATGGTGATGGTGGTCGTCTTGCCCGCGCCGTTGGGGCCCAGGAAGCCAAAGACCTCGCCGCGCTGCACCTCGAAGTTGACCCGGTCCACGGCGGTCAGGGTGCGGAAACGTTTGGTCAGGTCGCAGGTGCGGATGACAACCTGGTTTTTCTCCATCTCTACCTCTCTTGCTCATTGGCTTGGCGCGGCCTGGAGAAGGGGCGCACACTTCTCTCTACGCTCATCCGCCGCCAACCTGCTCCACGAGCTATGCGCTCATCTACTCCGCCAGTGCCTCGATAGCGGCGTTCAGTACGGCATCCTCCAGCCCCAGCGCGCTCTTCTCCGTCACCGGCACGACGATGTCGGGCGCGACGCCCATGCCCTCAATGATCACCTCGCCGTCGGGGGTCACGACCTTGGTGGTGGGGAATTGCATCACCAAGCCATCCGGCAGCTCGACCTGCCCGCGTTCTACCGCGCCAAAGGCTCCGGCGGTTGGATAATGGCCGATCACCGTGGCGCGCTCTCGCAGGGTCATCGCGTAGGCAAAGCCCTCACAGGCGCTGACGCAGTCGGGACTGACCAGCAAGACGACCGGTCCTCGGTAGTGCCTGGGAGCCGGCTCGATGCGCAGCGGGATGTCGAACGGTTCGAACTCTTCTGCAAGATCGTTGTATCGCCACCAGTAGCCGAGCGTGATCCTCCCCTCGAAAAAGTAGCTGGCCAAGTCCATCGCGATTCCTCCGCTGCCGCCGCTGTTGAGCCGCAGGTCGATAATCAGGCCGGGTACGGCGGCGTCGATCATCCCCTCCATATAGTGCTCCCACAGATCGGTCGTCAGCTTCGAGTTCCCGGCAAAGGTCGTGATCTGGATGTAGCCCAGGCCGGAGTCGTCCAGAACCTCGCCCTCGACAGGAAGAGCCACCTCATCGTGCGCGGGCAGGGCCTCGATCAAGGAGTCGAACTCGACTTCAGCGTTCATCGTGACTTGCCTGGCTGCCCGGCCTGAATTCCGGTAGGTGACGGTGATCTCTTCATATGGTGACACGCGCGTCAGGAACAGCACCTGGTTCAGCCGCCTGGTGTGCTCGGTCGAGTAGGGGCCGAAGTAGGGGACCACTTCCTCAATGGCTTCACCGATCGGCTTCCCATTCCATGCGGTGATCTCGGCCCCGATCTCGACCCCGGCGTTGGCTGCTGGCAAGTCGGGCAAGACCGTCGTGGCGATGATGCGCCCGTCGCTCAACTCCGTCACGGCCAGACCGAAGCCGCCACCCTGCTCGTCAATAAGGACGCGCTGGAGGGCGCCGCTGCCGCCTCCCAAGCCGACGTGCCCGTCTGGGATGGCCCACGTAAAGTCACGGATGGCGCGGTAAAAGTCCTCCTCGCTGCGAGCGCGGGCCACGCGCGGCGCGTATTCCTCGTAGAGCGCATCCCAGTCGATACCTTTCTCTTCCGTGAAGGGATACTTCCGCGACATCTGCTCGAACAGCGCGTCGAAGGCCTCTTCGTAGTCCAGGTCCGAGTAGTCCGTGACGGCGGTCTCGCCCTCATAGAGGTCGATCGTGGGCTGAGGCTCCTTGTAGATCTTGAATGGCGTCTCATTCAGATCGACGATGGTGTATCCGGCCGGGAGCGAGTCGATGGGATCGTCGTCGGTGAAGAGCAGCCCGTCCTGCCCAAAGCCGACTGGGAATCCCTGCTGCCCATCGGGAGCCCACACGATCAGGATGCCGCCCGTGATCTCGTAGTCGCGGTTCGAGTCAACCAGGGCTGAGGTGTGGGCGCTCGACCAGCCGGTGCCCTCGCGCCTTTCCAGAAACGTGCCGCCCCAGATGTTCGGCCAGTAGGCGACGGCAAAAACCTGTACGCCCGTCTCGTCTTCACCGTCGTGGTCCACGTCTACGAATGTGCCCTGGGGGACGGCGGGGAGGAGCAGGCTGTATATCAAGCCGCCGCCTCTACCGGTCTGAACGGGGCCGAGCACCTGGCTTTCCAATGGGAATTCGAACGCCTTGTCCCGGCGCACGAATCCCGCTTCATCTTCCAGCAGCACGAAGGCATCCTTGGCGTTCCCGCGAAAGAACGGCGAGGTGTAGACGATCTTGCCGGTGATGAGGAACGGCTCGTCCGTCTCGAGCAGTGAGGGCGGCGTGGCGGTGAGGGCTAGGGCGGTGGGCGCAGGCGTGAAAGTGGGTGTTGGGGTGCGGGACGGGGTGGGGGTGGGAGTTTGTGTGGGGGGCGGAGTCTGGGTAGGTGCGGCGGACAGCCATTGGCCGCAGCAGGCAATCGTCAGCGCCAGGGTGAGAAAGGCTATCGTTGGAGTGCGTAACTGGATCATGGCTCGACTTCCGAATACTGGGGAATAGGATGGGATGCTATCTCATCTCGCGGCGAAAAAGCGCCAGCCTCGCTACGCCGGCAGCGCCATTTGCAGGAACTGGGTGATGTCCATCACCCGGATGCGCACCTTGTTGGCGCGGGCCGCCTTTGCTAGGGTGCGTACACACTGGGGGCATGCCGAAACGAGCGCTGTGGCGTTCACCTCAACTGCTTGGGCGACGCGCTTCACGGCCACTTCCTCGACCAGCGGCGGGTCGAACGTCTCCAGATTGCCACCGCCGCCGCAGCACAGGGCGTGTTCCCGCGACTGCTGCATCTCGACGAACGTCCAGCCCGGCACCCGGCTCAGTACCTCGCGCGGTGCGTCGTAGATGCCGCTTTTGCGCCCCAGGTCGCACGGGTCGTGGTAGGTGACCACGCCGGTGCGTTTGGGTTCTGCCAGCTCCAGCCGCCCATCGACGATCAGATCGCGCAGCACCTCGACGGCGTGCACCACCTCAAAGCCCAGGTCTTGGCCCAGGATCTCGGGATACGTGTGGTGCCACATGTGGTAGCACGAAGGGCAGGTCATGGCGACGCGCGGCACGCCTAGCTCACGCATCTGTTCCACGTTGTGGTGGGCCAGCTCCTCGGCCTGCTTCAACTGGCCCGCCATAAAGAGCGGAAAGCCGCAGCACCACTCCTCGCTGGCCAGGGTGGTGAAGCGGACATCGGCGCTTTCCAGCAGGCTGACAAAGCTTTGCGGAATGCCGTAGCTCATCGGG
>DAOUDX010000094.1:0-2108 GCA_034430835.1 Anaerolineae bacterium | reverse complement strand
CTGCGGGCAGCGTTCAGGCTGCCGGTAGCGCTCCAGGTGCCCGCGCCGCCGTCGCCGGTCGGGTCGTACACCTCCGCGCTGGCGAGAGAAACGAAGCCGATCCAGCCCCCGGCGACCAGCACGCGGCCGTCGGGCAGCAGCGTCGCCGTGTGCTTCTCGCGGGCGGTGTTCAGGCTGCCGGTAGCGCTCCAGGTGCCCGCCGCCGGGTCGTACACCTCCGCGCTGGCGAGAGGGTCGACGCCGATCCCGTCCCAGCCCCCGGCGACCAGCACGCGGCCGTCGGGCAGCAGCGTCGCCGTGTGACGATCGCGGGCGGCGTTCAGGCTGCCGGTGGCGCTCCAGACGCCCGTGGTCGGGTCGTACACCTCCGCGCCGGCGAGAAAGCCGGCGCTGCCATAGCCCCCGGCGACGAGCACGCGGCCGTCGGGCAGGAGCGTCGCCGTGTGATCCATGCGGGCAGCGTTCAGGTCGCCGGTACCGCTCCAAACGCCTGTGGCCGGGTCGTACACCTCCGCGCTGGCGAGAGCGCCGCCGCTGCTGCCCCCGGCGACCAGCACGCGGCCGTCGGGCAGCAGCGTCGCCGTGTGAGAATAGCGGGCGGTGTTCAGGCTGCCGGTGCTGCTCCAAACGCCCGTGGCCGGGTCGTACACCTCCGCGCTGTCGAGAGGGTCGTAGCCGCTGCCCAAGCCCCCGGCGACCAGCACGTGGCCGTCGGGCAGCAGCGTCGCCGTGTGACCATCGCGGGCAGCGTTCAGGCTGCCGGTGGCGCTCCAGGTGTTGGGGGCGGCCCGGGCCGTCCGGGGCAGCGCCGCCCCAAGGCACAGCCCGGCCAGCACGACGACGGTGAGCAGGAAACGTACAGCCTTGAACCACCGAGAGCGTCCTTGATCCGATTGGCTATTGACGTTCATCGTATGACCTCCTCTTGGACCAGTCCTTGCCGTGAACCGCTGCGATGGATGCAGGACAAAAGCGGCAGCCACCCGAAGCACTTGCTTCAGATGACCGCCGCCCGGAAGCCAGTGGATGTATTGAACAGGTGGTTGATTGCCACGTTCGTTGCTCCCGTCGCGATGCGCGGACAGCGAGCTGGATATCCTGTTTGGATTCATAGTATACGCCTCGCCGCGAGAAAAGCCAACGCTCGCGCTGTTGGGGCATGGCTTTTGCAGAGTCGGTTCTGACCCCCCCCGACCCTTCCCCTGGTCAGCGGGGGGAAGGGGGATCGCATGGGAGGGAACCTTCCCACCCTGCCAGGCGTCTAAGGGGTAGCACATCAGTACAAGAGGAGGAGAGAAATGAACAAGACCAAATCTCCAATCATCCAATCTTTAGTTGCCGTCATTTTGCTGCTGACGATCACCACCCCCGCCCTGGCCGACGGCGTCATCATCCCCGATCCCCCCCCAGACCCTTTGGTGGAGGAAATGCCCTGGCTCACCATCCGCTATCACCGGGTCACGGTGACCATTGAGGACCAGGTGGCCGTCACGCGCGTGGAGCAAGAGTTCGTCAACGAGCACGACTGGGAGGCGGAGGGTACCTACGTCTTCCCGCTACCGGAGGGAGCGGCGGTGTCGGAGTTTGCGATGTGGGTGGATGGCACGCGGGTCGAGGGGAAAATTCTGGAAGCCGATGAAGCCCGTGCGATTTACGAGGACATCGTCCGGCGACGGCGCGACCCGGCGCTGCTGGAGTACGTCGGGCGCGGCGCGGTGCAGGCGCGTATCTTCCCCATCCCGCCCGGCGGCTCGCGCAAGATCGAGCTGGAATACACGCAGGTGCTGCCGGTTGAAAACGGGCTGGTGCGCTACGTCTACCCGCTCAACACGGAAAAGTTCTCCGCCCGCCCGTTGGAGGAGGTGAGCGTGCGCGTCGAGATTCGCTCGCAGGACGCGATGCACGCCGTCTACTCCCCCACGCACCAGGACCGGGTGTTCATCGAGCGGAGGGGGGATTACCGAGCCATCGTCGGCTACGAGGCAACCAACGTGCTGCCCGACCAGGACTTTGACTTGGTCTACACCGTCAGCCACGAGGACGTGGGGGTGAACCTGCTGACCTACAAGGAGTCGGGCGAGGACGGGCTTGCCCTGAGCGAAGCCGAA
>DAOUDX010000093.1:0-5390 GCA_034430835.1 Anaerolineae bacterium | reverse complement strand
CTGTATTCCCCACTGGGGCTGCAAAAAGACATACTTTTGGTGCAACTCGCCCCACTTCGATGCTATGTATGGCGCTATTTAGGGCTGACGCCCCACCAACAACCTATTTCCCCATTTATTGAACAGTCACCTTTTGGCACGCCGATTGACTTACTCCCCATTTCGGGTATAATGGCGCGGCTGGAAAGCGATTATCAGTTGGCCAGGCCAACTGTTCTAGTTTGGGAGGATGAAAGCAAATGCCGAAGCGCACGTATCAACCCAAGAAACGAAAGAGAATGCGCACCCACGGTTTCCGGGCGCGCATGGCCACAAGTGACGGAAGGAAGGTGCTCAAGGCACGACGGCTCAAGGGCCGCCGGAAACTCACCGTTACCCGGGAGTGGGCCAAGAAGCTGAACTGGAAGGAAAGCTCGCAGCGGCCGCGACGCAGGGCCTAGACACGATCGATGGCTCTCTCCGGCAATGGAACGGCGAGTCCGGCTTCGACGCACAAACGACGTGCGGCGGGTATACGACGAAGGACAGTCGTGGACGCACCCCTTACTAGTGCTGATCGCGTGCCCCAACGGCCTCGATTCGAGTCGCGTGGGCGTTGCGGCCAGTCGCAGACTGGGGAGCGCAGCAGCGCGCAGCAGGGCCAAACGGCTCTTGCGTGAGGCGGCGCGACATCTCTACCCCCAGCTCGAAGCCGGATGGGACGTGATGCTGGTCGCACGCTCCAGAATCCTCGAAGCAAAGTGCCAGCAGGTCGAAGAGGCCCTGGCTCGGTTGCTCAGACAAGCCAAGCTGATGCCAAAAGGAGAGCCCAGCCGCACCTCTGCGACGCCTATGCTGGAGGAAACGGAGAAATGAGGGCTATCCTGCTGGGAGTGATTCGCCTCTATCAAAAGACCCTCGCGCGCGCACTTCCTCCTGTGTGTCGTTTCTACCCTTCGTGCTCTCAGTATAGCTACGAGGCCATTGCTCGTCACGGAGCCTGGCGCGGTGGGTGGCTGGCCGTCAGACGCATTTGCCGTTGCCATCCGCTTAATCCAGGCGGCTACGATCCTGTACCCGAACTTGAGGAGAATGAGTAATTGAACCGAGCTCGAATACTGCGTTGGTCACTTCTGCTGACAGTGCTGGCGGCGCTGCTTCTAGGGGCAAGCGGTTGTGGAGGGATGACAGCCACCAGTTGGACCGGAATGACGCTCAAAGACGAAAGACTGTACGCAGCCGACCTGCGGCAGATACAAGTACTGGACCCAACAAGCGGCGAGGTCTTTCAGGCTTTTCCAAGCAATGTAGAGGATAACAGCTTTGGAATCCTGTACGTCGCCCCAGTGGTAGGCAAAGGATACCTCATCACAGCCTCCCAACTGCCGGCCAGCGGCTTTTTCGGATCGGCGAGCAACGTCGTCCTCAAACTGGACACGGAAACCGGCTCAGAGCAGTGGCGCTTCGCTGGCGCCGCAGGCCAATACATTGAAGGCGGCGTCGTCAGCGGCGGAACCTTTGTCATCGGCAACAGTGACGGCAACGTCTACGCGCTGGACGTGGAGAGCGGCGAGCTCCTATGGACGTTCGAGACAGGCCACCGCGTGTGGGCCACTCCCCTCATCGTCGATGACATCGTCTACATCGGCTCGATGGACCACAACCTGTACGCTCTGCACCTCTCCGACGGCCGCGAGATCTGGCGCTTCTCCGCGGGAGGCGCTTTCGCCAGCATGCCGGCGCTGCAGGACGGCACCCTTTACATTGGTGCCTTCGACAACCGAGCCTACGCGATCAACGTCGCGGACGGCACCGAACGCTGGCACTTTCCCCCGGAGCAGAACGGGGAAGTCTGGTTCTGGGGCAGCCCGGCCGTCGGAGACGACAAAGTCTACGCGGTTGACGTGAAGGGCGAGGTTTACGCCTTGAGCGTCGAGAGGGGCGAAGAGATCTGGCACCACGTCCTCGAGGCGCCGGTGCGGGCCGGGCCCGCTCTCTCGGAGGACGGGGGCACGCTGCTCGTCAGCGGCCAGAATGGCACACTGTACGCCCTGGACACTGCAGACGGTGCACGAAAGTGGGCAGCAGAGGGCAAAGGAGCCGGATATATGACGCCCATCGTGGACGGAGACACAGTATACGAAGTGCGGATTCACGGGACGTACCGCGTGAGGGCGCTGGAGCTCTTGGAGGGCGGGGACGGGTACAAAGAACTGTGGATCTACCCGCCTGAGACCGAGGAATAGAGAAGACATAGGGGGAACGAACAGAACGTGTTTGACTTTATCGCCTACCCACTGGCCAACTTGATACTGCTTTTCTATAATTACCTTGGGCATAACACTGTCGTAGCGATTGCAGCGTTGACTGTTCTTATCAACATGGCCTTGCTCCCGCTGACGCTGAACCAACAACGATCAGCACGCAAGATGCAAGAGCTACAGCCAGAGTTAGAAAAGCTCAAGAAAAAGTACGGCAACGACCGGGAGCGGCTGGCGCAGGAACAGATGAAGCTGTACAGAGAAAAGGGCATCAATCCCATGGGAGGCTGCCTGCCGCTCCTGATCCAACTGCCGATTTGGTTCGGCCTCTACCAGGCAATCCGCTACTGCGTGCCTACCACTCCCCTGGACGTGTTCCGGTTCTCCCAGCACATCTACCACTGGCTT
The DNA here is from genome assembly GCA_034430835.1 of Anaerolineae bacterium. Classification (GTDB taxonomy): domain Bacteria; phylum Chloroflexota; class Anaerolineae; order B4-G1; family B4-G1; genus JAFGED01. Next base: position 2,742 of record DAOUDX010000093.1, on the reverse strand, counting down.
CCAGGCATCGTGGGGCTCGTCCCCTTGCAGAGTATATTCCTTGGAATGGACCTGGGCCAGCCGCCCAACACAGCCCAGTGGTGGTCTTATGCCTTACCCCTCCTGGTCGGCGCCACCAGTTTCCTGCAGCAGAAGCTGCTGACCCCACCCTCTGCAAGCGACGACCAATCCCAAGCAGCGGCCATGAACAAGCAAATGCAGATCATGATGCCGCTGATGTTCATGATGTTCACGCTCAACTACGCAACAGGGCTCTCCATCTACTTTATTATTTCCAACCTGATTCGGATTGCGCAGTACTACACCCTCGATTACGTCAAGAAAGGCACAGAGCAAAAGAGAAACCCACGCAAACGATGAGCGATTGGCCGGGCGTCACAGTCCTGGCGTCGGATGTTTGTTCTTACGAGGAGGGAGCTTGACAATGGCGGAAATTGAACGCACGATCGAGGCGACAGGAGCGGACGTAGAGGCGGCAACCGCCGCAGGCCTGGCAGAGTTGCAGGTTGACCAGGATGCCGTCGAGATTCAAGTGCTGGATGAGGGCAGCCGAGGTGTGTTCGGCCTGGGCGCGCGAGAGGCCCGCGTGCGCCTGACGGTCAAGTCGCAGCCCGCCCCCCCAGCTCCGAGCGCTCCCCCACCCCCACTCCCCGCAGAGCCGGGGTGGATGCCCGGCCCCTCCGGCAAGGACGAGGCCGAGACTGGCCAGAGCGCGCTGCTGGAGTTGCTGACCCTCATGGGAATAGAAAATGTCCAGATCGAGGTGCGAAGGGCCGAGATCGCGCCAGGCGAAAAGGAATCGCCGCTGGTTCTTAACGTGCGCGGCCCTGACACCGACGTTCTGATAGGCCGGCGCGGCGAGACGCTGGCCGCGCTGCAACACATCGCCCGGCTGATCGTCGGGCAGGAGACGGCGAGCCGAACGAACCTGGTAGTAGACGTGGATGGCTTCAAGGTACGCCGCCAACAGGCGCTGGAACGCCTGGCCCAGCGCTTGGCCGAGCAAGCCATACGCACCAACCGCAGGGTCGTGTTGGAACCGATGCCTCCCAACGAGCGCCGCATCATTCACCTGACGCTGCGCGACCACCCCAGCGTGACCACCGAGAGCATCGGCCAGGGCAACCGGCGCAAGGTTACTATCGTTCCACGACACCAGTGAGTTGTCACCCCGCAAAACGAATCCCTGCAACCAGCGCCAGTAGCGGCTTGGTCGTCGTTATTCATTGGTCATCTGTCAGTGGTCATTGAACTAGATTACCTGGTCATCGGCCACGTGACCCAGGACTTGATCGACAGCGGGTTCACAATCGGTGGGACGGCTTCCTATGCCGCCCGCACTGCGCGGGCGATGGGCTGCCGGGTCGGCGTCGTCACCAGCGCCAGCCCTGACCTCGACCTGAGCCAGGTGATGGATGGCGTCCTGGTTTCCCGCTTCCCCGCTGCCACGACGACCACGTTCGAGAACATTTACACCGCCAGCGGACGGCGGCAGGTGCTGCACGCCATTGCCGAGACGCTCACACCAGCGGCGATCCCGCCGGATTGGAAAACCGATGCTGCCAGGGGGATCGTCCACCTGGGGCCTGTGGCCCAGGAGTGCGATCCAACACTATTGGACGCCTTTGGCACCGCCTTCGTGGGCCTGACCCCCCAGGGATGGATGCGCTGCCGGGATCGGGACGGGACCGTGAGCCGCTATCGGTGGGAAGGAACGGAACCGCTGCTCGCCCGCGCCGACGCGGTCGTGCTGAGCGAAGAGGACATAGAGGGGGACGCAGCCCTGGAGGCTCATTACGCCGCACAGACGCGAGTGCTGGTCGTGACGCGGGGTGCAGCAGGCTGCACCGTCCACGCCGACGGCCAATCCCGCGACTTCCCGGCACCCGCCGTGGCCGATGTGGACGCGACCGGAGCAGGCGACATATTCGCAGCGGCATTCTTTGTCCGGTTGCAGCGCGGCGCCGACCCCTGGACGGCGGCGTGTTTCGCCAACTGCGTCGCCGCCCAATCGGTGACACGGGCAGGACTGGCCGGCACACCGACGCCGGATGAAATCATGCATTGCGAGCAAGCGATGTTGAAACGTGATGCGTGATGCGCGAAGCGCGGGGCCGCGCACCTTTTGTTTTACGTCTCACGCATCACGCGATCTGAAAAGCACGCTTCCGCAACGATCCTGCGCTCATTTCAAGGTAGCGACATGCCTATCGTCTACGCACTGGCGAACCAGAAAGGCGGGGTCGGCAAGACGACCACCGCGATAAACCTGGGCGCTTGCCTGGCAGAGTTGGACCAGCGCGTGCTGCTCGTCGATATCGACCCCCAGGCCAACGCGACCTCTTCCCTGGGAATAGATAGGCGCACCGTGGAAGTTTCCACCTACGACGTGATGGTGCGCGACGTCCCGCTAACCGACATCAACCAGCTCACCAAGTACGCACGATTCGACCTGGCTCCCTCCTCCGCTGGACTGGCCGGCGCGACGGTGGAGCTGGTCAACCTGCCACGGCGGGAATATCGCCTGCAGCAGGCACTGGAAGCACTCGATCGGCAATACGACTACGTGCTCATCGATTGCCCTCCTAGCCTGGGCATCCTGACGGTGAACGGCCTGACGGCGGCCAAGGACGGGGTGATCATCCCCGTGCAGTGCGAGTATCTGGCGCTGGAGGGCCTCTCCCAACTGGCGCGCACCATCGAACTGGTGCACCGGGCGCTCAATCCCAGGCTGGTGCTGCG
>DAOUDX010000092.1:0-3785 GCA_034430835.1 Anaerolineae bacterium | reverse complement strand
GTATTCTCTGGCATCTGAGCCTCCTGAGTTTGTATTCCATCAGAAGGCTATCATAACCATTATGCCCCCAAAGTTAACCTTAACTTAATGACATTGATAGAGGCCCTCCACCGGAAACGGTTACTGATCCTTGGGATCCCTCCAGGTGTCCCTAACGCAGGGGGCGGCTCTCAAGAACCCAAGCGTGTTCAAGGTTCTTGGCTGGTTTGCCTGGTGGTGCTACGCTCGGCGGTCTTCGTGCTGGCAACCCTTTGTTCCCCCCGGCTGGGCTCTTGGCCTGTTCGAGCGTTTCGTGGTGTAGCACGCGGCACACCTGAACGGCGCGGTTCATCCGCACCCTTCACTAGACTTGTGGTGTAATAGCAGAATTGACTACATATGGCGGTCAAAGGGCACAAATTGTGCTGTCCAACCGCCACATATGGCGGGGAACGCCTATTGCGCCACAAGTCTACTACACCCACGACCCCCTGGGCCGCCTCACCGCCGCCGACTACCGTTCGACTTCGCTCACGGCAGGCTCCACCGGCGAGAGCTTCGAGTACGAGTACGACGCTGTAGGCAACCGCCTCACCTATAGTGGTCCTGATGGCTCCCACACCTACACCTATGACGCCGCCAATCGCTTGACATCCGTGGACGGCGTGACGTATACTTGGGATGACCGGGGGGACCTCATCCACGACGGCGTCTATACCTACACCTACAATGCCGCCGGGCGGCTGGTGCGGGCGGAGAGCGTCACCGCCACCCTCGTCTACACCTACGCTTCGACTTCGCTCAGCGCAGGCACCGCCGGGGGCCTGCGCGTGGCGCAATCCGTCGATGGCGACGTGACCGAGTTTGCCTGGGACTGGGCCTCCGGGCTGCCGGAGCTGCTGAGTGAAAACGGCAACCTGTACTTGGTGGGCCACGAGACGCTGGGCCAGTGGAACGGGAGCGCGTGGGCCTACACCCTGCCCGACGCGCTGGGCTCCGTGCGCCAGGTGACGGATGAGGCGGGCGCGGTGACGGCAGCCCGCGAGTGGACGCCATACGGGGTGGAGGTGGGCGGCGCGCAGGCGGGCCTGGGCTACGCCGGAGAGTGGCAGGATGCGGCCTTGGGGCTGGCATACTTGAGGGCGAGATGGCTTGATTCGCAGGTGGGGAGGTTCACGCGGAGGGATGTGTGGGAGGGGAACTACTCTCTCCCGCAGTCACTGCACGCCTATGCCTATGTGCGGAGCAACCCACTGAAATATGCCGACCCGAGCGGATACACTGCGTGCGAGATGGATCCGAATAGCTCAGCCTGTTTGTATCAATGCACGAGTGGCGGTCTATCAGAAGAAGAATGCAGGGTAATAATAAGGCGGCAGTACGGAGGGAATCCACCAGCAACACCAACTACGCCCGCGCAGCCGCCAACACCAGAACCATCGCCATTGCCGACGCCTTCAGGCAAGACTGCGTATCTCACCTTCGATGATGGGCCGGATCCGTCTTTGACGCCGCAGATCGCGTTAGCTCTCCAATCACGAGGGATGCAAGCGACTTTCTTTCTCACCGGCACTGACGTTGATTGGGAGCGAATCCGGTCTGTCTGTGCCCCTGAGGATGTGCCAACTGAGTGGGCTAACGTCGAGGTCGTGAAACTACTATGGGCTTCTCGTCATGCTATCGGGATTCACGGCTGGCTTCATACCAATGCTTGGAATTCTCCCACTGTCGACCCCTCTCAAGAGATCAGACTTGTAGAAGAGGCTCTGAAAAGTATCCTGGGCATAACGGAACTTCCCGATAGGTTGCTGCGTGCGCCTTATGGTGCGTTCCCAGATGTGCCTGTTTCTGGATACTCTGGCTGGTACTATTATGGTTGGAGCGTAGATGCAAAAGACGATTACGGCGTGGACGCCCAGACGATCATCAATAATGTATTGGGGCAGCTGGATCAGAAAGGCCTGCCAGACAACCCCATCATTCTACTTCACTCTATCCGACCAGGCACATACGATGCGATTGTTGATCCCCGCTACGATCTCCTCGGGAAACTTGTGGAAGCGGGCTACACTCAATTCAGGAAACTCCCGCGTCCCGGAGATCCTGTTGATACAGCCATTTGGCCCTAGTTTGCGAGGCTCACGGAGGTGACCAAATGTGCACAATGCGCAAGCAGGCTCATGTGACGAGGCGTAGTCACCGCAAGATGATTTTGATAGGTGTTTGCTTGCTTTTTGTCATCGGCGTTGGCGCCTGCCTTGTTTCGAAAGGTTTTGGCCACATTGATCCCAAAATGGCCCTGTGGCAAGCACAACGAAGCTGGCTAGAAGGGCAGATCGTCCCAGCAATCCCACAATTCATTCGCGCTGTGTGGATGGCTTTCGAGGCCGGAGGACGCTGGTCAATTGCGGATATTCACATAAGCAGGATGCGATCGTTGGAGGAAGAGGGCCGATTGTCTGAAGCCCTACAGGAGTGCGCCACAGCCGTTCGAATATTGCACGGCTACGATGACGAGGGAGGGCTTAGTTACGAGTGTTCCGTGATAGAACAGAGAATCGAGAGGTTGCAACAAGCCCCAGCTTCCTCGCCCGAGCCCTAACCCAATAGTGCCCTTGATATCCGACTGGCTTCAGCCAGAAGGGTGCACGTGCCCTGGAACGGCTGGACGGAGACCGACTTCCGCACGCCGATGGCCTACACCACCATCACCCGCACCATCACCTACATCCTTCGGCTACGCTCAGGACAGGCTCTACGACCCCCTGGGCCGCCTGACGGATGCCGACTACTCCACCGGCGAGTCCTACGAGTATGCCTACGACGCAGGCGACCGTTCCGGTCGCACAGCAACCGCCTCACCTACAGCGGCCCCGGCGGCTCCCACACCTACACCTACGATGCGGTGAACCGCTTGACATCTGCCGGCGGCGTGACGTATACTTGGGACGACCGCGGCAACCTCACGGACGACGGCACGTTTACATACACCACCAACGCGGCCGGGCGGCTGGTGCGCGCCGAGAGCGTCACTACCACGCTGGTGTACACCTACGCTTCGACTTCGCTCAGCGCAGGCACCGCCACCGGCCTGCGCGTGGCGCAATCCGTCGATGGCGACGTGACCGAGTTCGCGTGGGATTGGGCTTCCGGTATTCCCGAGATGCTCCAATCCCACAATCCGCAATCTGCCAATCCGCAATCCCTCTACCTGGTGGGCCACGAGACGCTGGGGCAGTGGGATGGCGACGCGTGGAGCTACACCCTGCCCGACGGCCTGGGTTCAGTGCGCCAGGTGACGGACGGCGCGGGCCGGGTGAGGGCAGCCCGCGAGTGGACGCCGTACGGAGTAGAGGTGGGTGGTGCGCAGACAGGGCTGGGGTACACAGGCGAGTGGCAGGACGCGGCGCTGGGGCTGACGTACCTCCGGGCACGGTGGTATGATGGGCGGACGGGGAGGTTCACGCAGAGGGATCCGTGGGAGGGTTCCCTGTTGCACCCGGGGACAAGGAATGGATACAACTATGCAGATGGAAACCCCGTTATGCGTGTTGATCCTCTGGGGCTCGCCTCCGTCATGTACCCCGGCTGGATCGAGAAGGAGTTGTATGAACAGGGCGTCCCGATCATAAACTTGGTGCCATATCCCCGAGTTGAGTATGCACTCACTGGTGCTTGGCTGATGGTACTTGTTTAGCGTCAAGTGGGAGCGGGCTGCGGTGGACCTAGGGACGGCGGGTTTCCCACAGCACGCTGCAACTCGACCAAGAAGTCCAGGATAGGGATCGCTCTCTGATGACAGGTTG
>DAOUDX010000091.1:0-6819 GCA_034430835.1 Anaerolineae bacterium | reverse complement strand
AACCTGGCCAAGAGCGAGGGCGCGCTACACCTGCGCACGCTGCAGACGATCCGCGACATCGCCGCCGATCCTTCGGAAAAGATCGTCCTCTTCATGCCCTCCAATCTCGGCAGCCTGCTGGGATCAGTCGTCGAGGGAAAAAAGTAAGTGCCAGACCAGATATTTGACGACAAGACCCGCTACCTGCAGATCGCCTTCAACTACGACCTGGGCCTGGTGGCGCGCGTCCTGCCGAGTATCGCCAAGAGTGAGCGCATCCTGATCGAGGCCGGGACGCCCTTCATCAAGCGTGAGGGCTTGAACGGCATCCGCACGATCCGCAGCCTGTGGCGCGGCCACCTGGTCGCCGACCTAAAGACGTCGGACGGCGCGCTGGGCGAGGTGGACATGGTGCGCAGCGCCGGCGCGACGGCGGCGACTGTGCTGGGCAGTTCCCCCACCGAGGCGCTCGATCTGTTCATCGCCCACTGCGCCGAGCTACAGATGGCCTCGATGATCGACATGCTCGGCGTGGCCGATCCGCTGAAGGTGCTGATGCGGTTGAAGCAGCCGCCGGACGTGGTGGTGCTGCACCGCGGCAGGGACGAGGAGAACACGCGCGGCAAGGTGATCCAGTACCGGCACGTCAACCGCGTGCGCAGCAAGTTCAGCGCGCTGATCTCGGCCGCCGGCGGCGTGGACCTCAAGGAGGCGCGCAGCGCCATCTTTAACGGGGCCAACATCGTCGTCTTCAACTTGGTGCGGCCGGACGATCCCTGGGGGGGCATCCCCACCGATAGCGACGTAGGGGCGATGGCGCGGCAATTCCTGGCGACGATTGAGTAGGACAGAGTGCCAGCCTGTCCCGCAGGTGCAGCAGGCAGCATATCGTCCACGCCAGGTCACCGGCCGCCCGCGCTGGTGCGGCGTTTGGCCACTACATCCCCGGTCTTCCACCGTGGCCAAGTGACTCGATCAAACGCATCATTCGCACCAGGGCCTCCGAGGTCTTCAAGACTCCGGAGGTCTAGGTATGCTGCCGAGGAGGACAGCTTGCGCATCGGACTGCTGAGCGACTGCTACAAGCCGGGTGTCAACGGAATCGTCAACTTTATCACCACGCACAAACGGGCGCTGAAAGAACAGGGGCACGAGGTTTTCGTTTTTACCTGGGGCTTCAGCCGTCCCGAGGACGAACCGGGAGTGATCCGTTCCTTCGGGATCCCATTCGTCCGGCCCGGCTACAACAGTGGACTGTGGTACTCCCGCCGGGCGCTGGAGACGCTCAAGACGCTCGACGTGTTGCACGCCAATCAGCCGCTGTTCAGTGGGCTGATGGCCGTTCGCTACGGCAGGCGCTACGGCATCCCGATCACCTTCACCGGCCACAGCCGCTACGACCTCCTGGGCGTCACCGCGTTGCCGTTCATCCCACTCACCGCCTACCGCGCCATCCTGAGACCCTACATGCGCTGGTTCACCGACCGATGCGACATGGTGACAGTAGCGACTCCGGTGGCAGCAGAGACGCTGCGCACCCTGAACGTCACCTGCCCCATCGAAGTGATTCCCATGGGTGTGGATCTGGCCCTCTACCGCCAGCCGTCCGGCGGCCTGACCCGCGCGGATCTGGGGCTGCCGGCTTCAGAGCCGGTGGCACTCTTTGTGGGACGGCTGTCGCCGGAGAAGAACGTGCGCTTCCTGCTAGAGGCGCTGACCCATCCTGACCTTGCGCACGCCCACCTCCTGATCGTTGGGGACGGTCACGAACGCTGCAGGCTGGAAGGCGACGCAGAGCGACTGCATTTGGGAGAACGGGTGCATTTTGTGGGCGAGGTCTCCGCCAAAGGCATACCCGCGTACCTCTCTGTGGCTGATTTCGCCGTAACCGCTTCGCAAGTCGAAGTACTGCCTCTCGCCATCCTGGAATCACTGGCAGCCGGCCTGCCCGTTTTGGGAGTGGACGCATCGTGGATTCGCCAGGTGATCCAACCCGGCGCGAGCGGGCTGCTGACAGAGCCGAACACCGCATCATTCGCGCAGGGGTGGGCGCGGCTCTTGGAAGACACGGCTCTCCGCGAGCGGCTCTCCGCGGGCGCTAGAGCAACCAGTGAGCGCTACGATGTACGCCACACTACGGCGCTGATGGCACCCCACTACGAACGTCTGGCGGCGGCGAACTCTGCGGCCCACGGAGCGCCAAGAGCGTGCGCTTGCTCATCCAAAACGGGCGACGCTCGATATCCCCCAGCCCTTTGACGCTTCGGGGGTTGAACGCCCGGCGCAGGAGCCAGACCCAGGTTCGCGCTCCCAAGTCGATGAACCACCGCACGCCGCGCTGCGGCAGTGGGTCGAACACCTCCATCCCCAAGCGACTGAGCATGCGGATCGTCCCCGGCGTGAATGCGAACGTGGCCTCACCGCCGAAGGCCTGGATGGCGTCGAAGGTCGGCGACGTGGCCACGTAGCGCGCCAGCAGGCGCAGCGAGTGAATCAGCGAGCGGCTCAAGCGCTGCGCCCAGGCCAGATCGGGACCTCCGGGGGGAATCTGCGGCATGTGCTCGTTCCACACGTGGATAACGCCGACGATGTCGCCCCGTTGCACCGCCGTGCCGTCCGCCAGCCTGACGTCGAGGTGCGACCTAGCCAGCCCCAGGCGAAGGACACATCTCGGGTCGTCACTGAACTCCCAGATGGACAGCCGCCGCCGCTGCCACCGGTCGAGCGCCACGACGAATCGATCGAGCAGATCCATCAGATAATCGCCAGGTCCTTGGTCAAAGCGAGTGGCTCCTGGTGCAGGAAGCCTTCGCCGTAGACCACCGTCATCATCATCCCATAGTAACGGGCGACCATCTCCACGGCGAACAGAGTGGGGGCATACTGCGAGCCGTGCGCCTGGAGCGCCTTCTGCTTGACGCTATACACGTCGGTGATGTCGATGACCAGGTTGGGACGGCACGTCCGGTAGAAAGACAGCGGGAACGTCAAGTGCTTGGGACGGGGAGCCAGCGGCTCGTACTCAGGGGCGATGGACACGCGCGTCGCCAGGAAAAACGCCCGCTCGACCAGCCGGGCCGTAGCGACGTGGTCGGGATGGTGGTCATCAAAATGCGGGGTCAGCACCACGCGCGGATGCAACTCCTTGAGCAGATGGGTCACGAACACTGTGTTTTCGGTGTTGACCTCCACACCAGCATCGGGCAGGTCAAAGATGCGAAACTCGTCCACTTTGAGAATCTCGGCAGCAGCTTCGGCCTCGGTCACGCGGGTGTCTGCGTCGGCAAAGGCGCTCATTTCTCCCTTTGTCAGGATCGCGATGCCCGTCTTCAACCCGCGCGCCTTCGCCTTGAGCAGGAACCCCGCGCAGCCGATCTCGGCGTCGTCCGGATGAGCGCCGATGGCAAGGACGTCTACAGCCATAGCACGCTCCTCTCACCCGCGATTCTCAGACTATCACAAAGGCAGTGCGCTCTCACACTTCACCTCGATTGGACGTAAGATTCATCCCTCACCAGGCTCCTTCCCCAAACGAGCAGGCGCGGCGGCTCGACGCGTTCTTCAAGAGGTCTCTGGTGTGTAGCCTCCACCTCATCAAGGGAGCTATCCCAGAACCACTGGCTTTCACGGACTATGACTTCGATCCGCTCTAAACCCTCTTACTCGTCAAACCACAGACTGGCTTGGTATGAGGCCTCCTGTAGAGTAAGATTGATGTCAAACATACTTGCGGCCTCTCTTACAGGAGATGTGCCAAGCACTACCAGACATTGCTCCTTCGACATACCCCACTCAATGCCAAGCGCCTCGGGCAGTATGTCAGTTGCCAGCAACATCACTTCTCCGACTTCAAGCACTTGAATCACTTGGAGGGCAGAGAGAGACGCACCCAAGAACTGCCTACAAATCTTCCCGCCCCTCCATCGCGCGGGTGAGCGTCACCGCGTCGGCGTACTCCAGGTCGCCGCCCACGGGCAGCCCTCGGCCCAACCGGGTCACGCGCACACCCGACGGTCGCAGCCGCGTCAGGAGATAGGAAGCCGTCCAGTCTCCCTCACTGGTGGGGTTGGTGGCCAGGATCACCTCCCCCACCCCGCCGCTGCTGACGCGGTTCAGCAGCTCACCGATACGCAGGTTCTCGACGAACATCCCCTCCGAAGGGGCCAGCACGCCGTGCAGGACGTGGTACACTCCTTTGTACACCCCAGTCTGCTCGATCGCCAGCACATCGAGCGGCTCCTCGACCACACAAATCGTGCGCTGGTCGCGCACTGCATCGGCGCAGATGGGGCAGGGGTCGCTCTCTGTGATGTTGTAGCAAATGGAACAGAAGCGCGTCTGCTCCTTCAACTCGCGCAGCCCATCGGCCAATCGCTCCGCCAAGTCCGTCCGATCACGCAGCAGGAAAAACGTAAGACGGGCAGCGGTCTTGCGGCCGATGCCCGGCAGATTCGAAAGCTCTTCGATGAGGTGGGTCACCGAAGCAGGCGTCGTCTGCATCACTCCCCCACCTAACCCAGACCGGGGATGGACAGCCCGCCGGCGAGGGGTTCCATCTTCTCGGTCATTGCCTGGTCGATCTGCTCCAGCCCAGCGTTGACGGCCGCCACAACCAAGTCTTGCAACATTTCCACGTCCTCGGGATCGACCACCTCCGGCTCAATCGCGATCGACTGCACCCGCCGCTCGCCAGTGACAGTGGCCGTCACCGCGCCGCCGCCCGCCGTCGAGGTGACGACCATTGCGGCAACCTCATTCTGTGCTTTGACCATCTCTTCCTGCAGGCTCTGCAATTGCTGGAGCATGCCCCCCACGCCCCTTGGCGAGCCACTGCTCTTGTGCTTGATCTTTCTCGGCAAAACAGCCTCCCCACTTCACTGCCGCACGACCGCCCCCAGATCCTCCACCGCTGCCCGCACTACCGGATCGTCGGCCATCACCCGCTCCGTAGGAGAAGCGGGCCGCTCACCAGCGGGAGCCTGCGAGGGGCCGGGCGAATCTCCCCGTTGAGCCAGCACACACCGCACGCGGTACCGTTGGCCGATCAACTCACTCAACACCTCCTCAATACCCTGCCTGTTCTGCTCGTCCTCAACCCGGCTGCGGTGAAAGTCGTGGGCGAAGCCAAGCACGACGACATCCCCTTCGACGGCCACCGGCTCGCACGAACGCATCAACGCCTCCAGCGGCAGGTTGCGCGGACGCAGTGCATTCAAGAACTCGGGCCAGCGGCCACGCAATGCCTCCGGAGACAGCGAGCCGTCGCCGGTCGCCAGGCTATTATACGCCGGCCCTGGCTCCCGGACCGCCTTGGCCTCCGAGGCGGGCGACGCCGAATGAGCAGGACTGGGATTGGACTTGACACGCGAGGGCGATGATTGGCGGGCGGGCGGCGGCGTGCTGGGTCGGGCCGGGGGTGACGGGCTGTGAGACGTTGGATTCTCCGTCTCCGGCGGGAGCGCGGCCTCGACAAAGGCCATCTCCAGCGGCAACTGGGGTTGCCAGCCTCCCTTGGCTTCAGCCGCCGCTTGGTTAAAGAGCCGCACTGCCCGTACCAGCGCCGAGGACGAGAAACCAGCGGCCTGTGTCTCCAACCGCGGGCGCATGTCCTCGGTGACGTGCGCCAATACAACGTCCGACTTGAGCTTCAAAAGCAGCAGCGCCCGCAGATGCTCCACCATCTGGCGCGCGAACTGCCGAGGGTCGGCCCCCTCATCCACGGCTGCATTGATGGCGCCCAGCCCCTGCGCAACATCTCCCTTAGCCAGAGCCTCGACCACCTGCATCACCGCCTCGCTGGTCCCCGTCCCCAACGCCGACCGCACGTCTGCGACGGTGATACTCCCTTCCTCGTAGGAAGCCAGTTGATCGAGCAGGCTCTCGGCGTCACGCATGCTGCCGGTCGCCTGGCGAGCGATCAAGGCCAGCGCCTCCCGGTCAGCCCCGATGTGCTCCCGCTCAATCATCCACACCAGGCGATCGACGATCTGCGTGACAGGGATACGGTGGAAGTCAAAGCGTTGGCAGCGCGAAACCACCGTGACCGGGATCTTGTGCGGCTCAGTAGTCGCCAGGACAAAGATCGCGTGAGGAGGCGGCTCCTCCAACGTCTTGAGCAGCGCGTTGAAGGCCGCATTGGAGAGCATGTGTACCTCGTCGATCACGTAGACCTTGTAGCGCGCCTCGTTAGGCCGAAAGCCCACTTTCTCCCGCAACTCGCGCACATCGTCCACGCCGGTGTTGGAGGCCGCGTCGATCTCGATCAGGTCGATCAGCCGGCCCTCATTGACCGCCCGGCAGATAGCACACTCGTTACAGGGGCGTTGCTCCTCCGCTGCCAAGCAGTTGACCGCCTTGGCCAACAGACGAGCGGTGGTCGTCTTGCCGGTGCCGCGCGGCCCGGCAAAGAGATAGGCGTGATGGATACGATCGGAAGTGAGTGCATTCCGTAGTGTGCGTATGACGTGCTCCTGTCCCACCACCTCGTCGAACGTCTGGGGCCGCCACTTCCGGTACAACGCCTGTACTGCCATCCAGCCTCCTCCAAAATCCCGATGCCAAATCAGTTCCACGCTGCCAGGCGATCTCGCGCTTCGCGGTAGGCCTGCAATTCCTCGCTCTGCTCGGAACTGCCAACGTGTTTCGCGTGGGGCGTGAAACACACATAGTCTAGCACTGTCGGCTGAGAAAGGCAAGTGGGCGCTCTTCGGTGACTGTTCAATAAATGGGGAAATAGGTTGTTGGTGGGGCGTCAGCCCTAAATAGCGCCATACATAGCATCGAAGTGGGGCGAGTTGCACCAAAAGTATGTCTTTTTGCAGCCCCAGTGGGGAATACAGA